>JBCDKB010000167.1:0-15439 GCA_038747035.1 Acidobacteriota bacterium
CCGCCCGGCCGCCGACGTGGTTCCGGAGCTCAGGGCGGTGCTCCGGATCTCGATGGCCCTTCTGGCGGCGGACTGTTAGCAGTCCTCCGGTTCGAGTGCTAAAGATTCTAGTCGAGGCGGTGCTGGTGTCAACCTTTGGTTTCGTCTGGCCGTTGGGTTGGATGCGGAGCCGCGCTTCTGCCGGTTGAGGCCACCTGCGCGCTGGTTTTAGCCACCTGGGGGTGCGAGTGCCAAGACTCACACCGCAACAGGGGCGACGCTCCGGTTATTCCCGCGGCCGTCCGTGCGCTGGCGGCAGGCCGCACGGATCGCGCACGGTCGGGCGGCGCCCGTCGGCTGTGGGTGACGGCGTCGGGCCCCTGCGAGAGAACCCGAGTCGAGTGCCTCGCGGCGGTGCGTCGACGCGCGGCCGGATCGGCCGGTCGCGGGAAGAATCGGCGATCTAGCCGGGGCGATGCGGGCGAAATGGGCTAGTCGGCGAGGCGCAGGACCTTGCCGGCGGGGTCGTCGGCGCCGCCGTTTAGGGCCACGCGCTCGATGATTTCGAGGCCATAGCCCTTGAGGGCGATGTAGCGGCCCGGGTTATTGGTCAGCAGCCGCATTTGCCGCACGCCCAAGTCGCGGAGGATCTGGCAGCCGATGCCGTAATTGCGTTCATCGGCGCCGAAGCCTTCTTCTGGGGCTTCCTTCGCGCCGCCGTCGACTTCCTCGGCCTCCAAGCGCTGGAGCTTCGCCATCAGCGCCGCGCCGCGGCCCTTGAGCAGGTAAAGCAGCACGCCGGAGCCGTTCTCTTGGATGCGCTCGGGGCCGGCGTGGAGCTCGCTGCCGCCGCCCGGGCCGAAGATGTCGTCGATCACGCTTTGCACGTGAACTCGAACCAGGGTCGGTTCGTCGGGCGAGATGTCGCCGAGCACGAAAGCCACGTGCTCTTCGCCGGTGACCTTCGACCGGTAGCCGGTGGCGCGGAACTCACCGTAGGGCGTCGCGAGGCTCGGCGACGCGACTTTCTCGACGAGGCTCTCGTTGCGCATGCGGTGGGAGATCAGGTCGCTCACCGTCAGGATGCGCAGGCCGTGGGCGAGGGCGAACTCGATCAGGTCCGGGACCCGCGCCATCGAGCCGTCGTCATTCATGATCTCGCAAATCACGGCGCCCGCGTCGAGACCGGCGAGGGCCGCGAGGTCCGTTGAAGCTTCTGTGTGTCCGGCGCGTTTCAAGACGCCGCCGGGCCGGGCGCGGACCGGGAAGATATGGCCGGGCCGGGCGAGGTCGAAGGGGCGGGTGGTCGGATCCATGGCGACGCGCACGGTTTCGGCGCGGTCGGCGGCGGAGATGCCGGTGGTCACTTTGCCGCGGGCTTCGATCGAGACGGTGAAGGCGGTGCCGAGCGGCGTCATGCGCTCCTCATCGACCATCAGGCCGAGCTCGAGGTGCTTGCAGCGCTCCTCCGTGAGGGCTAGGCAGATCAGTCCGCGGCCGTATTTGGCCATGAAGTTGATCGCCTCCGGCGTGATCTTTTCGGCCGCAACGACCAAATCGCCTTCGTTTTCCCGATCCTCATCGTCCACGATGATCACCATCTCGCCGCGGCGAAAGACTTCGATCGCGTCGGGGACGGAAATAAAAGGCGCTTCGTACGTGCGGTCGGGCATGGAGTCTCCTGGATTCCCGGGGCAAAGATTAAGCCGCAGTGCGGCAGAGAAGGCAGTCTAACAGCGACCCCGAGCCGGTCAAGCGGCGCCCGGTGCAGGCGGCTAGGCGAGTTGTGCGGGCCCGGGCCGCCCCCATTTATTCGGCGGAGTCCGGCAGCGGTTTCAAGCGCGGGGGGCGGCTTCCGGCGTGTCCGCGGGCTGCGGAGGGGCCCGGGCACCGCCTCTCGGGGACGGCGGTGCGGTGATCGAACCCGCATGGCGTGGAAGGCACCCCTACGCGGCGGTCCACCGAAAAGCCTTGATTTCCGCGCTCTTTGGGCCTGGCGCGGCCCGGCATGGCCCTTGAAATAGATCGGGGGCAAGCGGAGAGCTGACTCCGCCCCTATTCACTTGAAGGAGTTTGACTATGTTTTCGATCAAGAACCTCGCCGTCGCTGGATTTTGCCTGTCCCTTCTCGCCGCCGCGTCCCCCGGCCACGCCCAAGACCTGACGGGGTCCGTGGTCCCGGTCGCCGACCTCGGCCTGGTCGTTGCGTGCGCTGATCTGGTTCCCGACCTCACGGCGGCGGACGCTCCGTCGGTGACGACGTCGGGCATCTTTAGCTCCCAATACGACGCGTGGAGGGCGTTTGACGCGTCGTCGTCAACGATGTGGATTTCGCAGGTTTTCGAGACGCCGGCGTGGATCGCCTACGACTTCGGTCAACCCCGCGTGGTGACGCGTTACAGCATCAAGAACACCAACGGGCCGGTCTTGGTGAGCCGCGCCCCCAAGGACTTCGAGTTCCAGGGTTTTGACGGCTCGGACTGGGTCACCCTCGACGCCCGGCTCGGAGAAACGGACTGGGTCAGCGGCCAGCCCCGGACCTACGACGTCGCCAATCCCGGCTTGTATTCGAACTATCGGCTCTACATCACCGACGACAACGACGTCCGGGAAGGCGTGGTCGTGATCTCGATCGGCGATCTTCGCTTCGAGAGCTGCCTCGTCGCTTTCGCCGGCGAGTGAGTGAGTCGCCGGTCGGCGGATTTTGATGCGCTCTGACGTGGCGTCCTTTGACGCCCGCCCGGCCCGGTAGCGGGGCGGGCTTTTCTGCGTGGGGAGCCGATCTTGGGCTCGGTCTTGGAGGGAGTCCGCGTGTTACGATCCGCGCCCCGAGGACGCCTCCATGAAGACCCGAACCAAGACCGAACTGCTCTGCCGCTTTTGCCTGGCGCCGCTCACCGAGACCTTCGTCGATCTCGGCATGTCGCCCCTCGCCAACTCTTACCGCGACGCCTCGCAGGCCCTGTCGTCGGAAGTCTTCTTTCCGCTCCACACCTACGTGTGCCGCGAGTGCTTCCTGGTCCAGCTGCCGGAGTGGCAAAGTCCCGAGGAGATCTTTTCGGACTACGCCTATTTCTCCTCGTACTCGACGACGTGGCTGGCCCACGCCGAGGCGTACACGGAGGCGATGATCGAGCGCTTTGGCTTTGACGGGTCGAGCCAGGTGGTCGAAGTGGCGTCAAATGACGGCTACCTCCTCCAATACTTCGCCCAGCGCGGCGTGCCGGTCCTGGGTATCGAGCCGGCGAAGAATGTGGCCGTGGCGGCCGAAGAAAAGGGCGTGCCGACGCGGGTCGAGTTCTTCGGCAGCGAATTGGCCAAGGCGCTCGTCGCCGAAGGCCGCAAGGCCGATCTACTCCTGGGCAATAACGTCTTCGCCCATACGCCCTATCTCAATGACTTCGCCGCCGGCCTTGCGATCTTGCTGGCTGACGACGGCGTGATCACGCTCGAGTTTCCGCACCTGCTGCGGTTGATGGATCAGAACCAGTTCGACACCATCTACCACGAGCACTTCTCCTACTTCTCCTTCCACGTGGTGGTGGAGGTGCTGGCGGCCCACGGTCTGACGGTCTTTGACGTCGACCGGCTGCCGACCCACGGCGGGTCCCTGCGCGTCTATGGGCGCCACGCCGCCGACGAGGGCGCTGCCCGCGCGGTGACCGAACGCGTCGAGGCGCTGCTTGAAGTCGAGCGCAAAGCCGGGCTCGACGATATCGAGGCCTACCGCGGCTTCGGGGAAAAGGTGCGGCACACCAAGCGCCAGCTGCTCAAGTTCCTGATCGAAGCGAAGGTGAGTCGTAAGCAGGTCGTGGCCTACGGTGCCCCGGCCAAAGGCAATACGCTTCTGAACTATTGCGGCGTCCGCACGGATCTCATCGACTATACGGTCGACCGCAGCCCCCATAAGCAGAATCACACGCTCCCCGGAGTCGGCATTCCGATCTACGGGCCGGAGAAGATCCACGAGACGAAGCCCGACTACGTGCTCATCCTGCCGTGGAATCTCAAGGACGAGATCGTCGAGCAGATGGCGGCGATCCGGGAGTGGGGCGGTCGGTTCGTGGTGGCGATTCCGGAACTGCAGGTGCTCGAGTGATTTTCCGCGAGCTCGAGATCGCCGGCGCTTTTCTGATCGAGCCGGAGCGCAAGGAAGACCGTCGCGGTTTCTTCGCACGCACCTATTGTCGGCTCGAGCTCGAGGAGCGGGGCCTCGACCCGACGCTGGTGCAGTGCAACGTCTCGGTCAATAAAGAAAAAGGTACGGTCCGCGGCATGCACTGGCAGGACGCGCCCTACGAAGAAATCAAAATGGTGCGCTGCACCGCCGGCGCCATCTACGACGTGATCCTTGACGTTCGCCCCGACTCGGCGACTTTCAAGCGGCACGTCGGCGTCGAGCTCACGCGTGAAAATCGCCACGCCGTCTATATCCCCGCCGGCTGCGCCCACGGTTTCCAGTCCCTAGAAGACGACACCGAAGTCTTCTACCAAATGTCCGAGTTCTACTACCCCGAGCAGGCCCGCGGGGTGCGCTGGGACGATCCGGCCTTCAACATCACGTGGCCGCTACCGATCTCGGTGATTTCCGACAAGGACCGCGTCTACCGCGATTTTGAGCCCTAGGCCACGGCCGGGCTGGGCTACTAGGATGTCGCCAGAGGCCGCTGTGGGAGAATCCAGGTGAAGACCTGATTCTCAACGGGGTGTGGATGTCGCTAGCTCCGACGGAAAGTGATTCGAAGTGGCTGCGGACCCTCGGTCCGTGGCTCGACGCGGCCGGTCGGGCCTTGCAGTCTTTTTCGGTGCGGGGCGTGCTCTCTGCGCTGATCGTGGTGTCGATCTTGCCGCCCAAGCTCTTCGCCCAAGGGGAGCGGTTGTGGCCTGTTTTCTTGGCGGTTTTCGGGGCGGAGTTTGTGCTCCGACTGGTGATCTTGATTCGGGACCGGTTGCGACTCGAGCTGCGAGTGAGCGAGCTGCTGATCCTGGGCCTCGACCTGCTGGCGCTGCTGTCGTTCTTGCCGGTTTGGCCGGCGAAGCTGCAGATCTTGAGACTGGTGCGTTTGCTGCTGCTACTCGGCTACTGGCGCGGACTGCTCCTTGAGCTGTGGGGACTCCTCACCCACCAGGAAAGGCGCTACCAGATCGGGCTCGTGCTGCTGCTCGGGGCGGTCCTCGCCTTCGGCAGTGCGGCGCTCCTGGTGGAGGTCGGCGTCGCCCATGATTTTGACGGCAATGGTGTCGTCGATGCGGGCGATACCGACTTCGGGGTGCTCTTGTGGTGGAGTTTCCGCCAGATCCAGGAACCGGGCAATCTGGTGACCAGCTGGGAGGATCCGCGCCTGGTCGTGGTTTCGCTTTTACTGACCTTTAGCGGTCTGCTGCTCTTCTCGTTCTTCATCGGCATCGGCACCACCGTCGTCGGCGAGCTGGTCGAACGCGCGCGTCAGCAGCCGGTGGGCTTCGGCGGCCATACGGTGATCCTGGGGGCGACGTCCTATACCGGGATCCTCTTGCGGCAGCTCTCGGAGGCTTATCGGAAGAATAGTCGGACTTACCGCGGCGCGCTGATGGCGGACCCGGAGGAATACGACCTGCTGCGCGCCGAAGCCGGGCGCCAGATGCGTTTCCGGCCCGGGGATCCGTCGCGGGTCGAGGACCTTCGACGGGTCAACGTCGAACGGGCGAAGCGCGTGATCATCTTGGGCAACGAGTCGCGCGATCCGGACGCCGCGGTGATTTCGGCGACCCTCGCGACCCGCCGGATGCATTCAGACGTGGCGCTCTATCTCGACCTGGAGCATGAACGCAACGCCGCCGCCGCCCGCGTCGCGGGGGGACGGCGGACCCACATCGTGGGTTCCGGGGCCATGCTCGGGTACTACGTCGCGCAGAACGTGTCCTGCCCGGGCATCCACCGCCTCTACCGTCACCTGCTCCAATCCTCGGACGGGTGCGAGATCTACACCTACATCTTCGACGCGGCCGAACGTCGAGGGTTTCCTGGTCGAACGTCGCTCGACCTCGAAGCGGTCGACCGGCTCGCCCTCGAAAGACACCGCACGACGCTGCTGGGCTTCCTCGTCGCGGAGGATCCGGAGGAAGTCCTCGAAGACGACGACCTGGACATACTGCTGCACCCGCTACGGGCGGCGGGCGCGGGGATCCCCCCGGACGAGCCGGCGTACGCCCTCGACGGATCGACAAACCTACGCGCTGGGTGCCTGCGGGGAATCATCGGTATCGCCCCCGGATTCCGCGACCTGGCCGGCCTCGGCCGACGTCTCGGAGCCGACAAGATCGAAGGTGTCGACTCAGAAGAACCGTCCGAACCCTTCGGCGACCTGGAGCTGCGGCCGGCCCGGCGGGCGCCGGAGCGCGTGCTGATTCTCGGCGCGGGTCCGCGCGTTCCGCGGGTGGTCATGGAGCTGATCGGCGCGTTCGGCGCTTTGGAGATCACGGTCGTCGCCGGGGTCCACGAACCGTCTGTGCAGGTCGCCCACGACATGCGGGTGATGCTCGAGGAGGCCTTTGGGACACCGCCGGTCGATTTGGAAGGCACGGAGAGGTCGGAGGTCCGACTCCGAGTGGACAGCGCCGCAGGCGTCGCTGAGATCACCCTCCGCGTGGCGGACTGGGCCCACGGCCACGTCCTGGAGGCGGTGGGGCCGGAGCTCGTGGAAGCGGTCGATATTCTGCTTTTCCTGCCGTCCCTGGATATCGCGGAGGACCGCGACGGTCGCATCGCCCTCGACTGTCTGCACCTGGCCCACCTCGCAAAGACGGGAGACATCCGCTTCAAGCCCGAAGCCCACGTGCTGGCCTTGATGCGGGACCCGGCCAAAGGAGACTTGCTCGATCAGCGGCTGCTCGGCATGGGGCTCCACACCGAAGCCGGCGGCGGCACGCTGTGCCGCTTCACGATCACTTCGCGGGAGCGCGCCCGACATCGATTCTTGATGCAGAGCGTGTTTGTCCGGGGCCTCAACGCGATCTACCTCCACCTGCTGAGCTCGCGCGGACTGACGCTGCGGCGCGTGCTGCCGGCGCGGCGCGGCGACCCGGAGGAGTCCCTCGACCTTGGGGCTCTCCGGCGCCACCTGCGGACGGCGCGGGGCCTCCGGCTGGTCGGCTTTGAGCACGCGCCGGCCCCCCGGGGCCGGGTTGCGGTCGGGCCAGAGCTGGAAATCGTCGCCGACCCGAGGCGCCTGTGCCGGGGAAGCTCGGTGCCGTGGTCCGAGGTGCGGGCGATCTACGTGCTCGGCTAGCTTTAACGCAGGCGTCCGCCGCCGGTCCGGGGCTGGCCGCCGAGGGCTCGGGCGGCGAGGATCGTGGTGACCGTCCGTGAGCCGACGTACCGTGGCCCGGGCGTGACCGTCACTAGGGGTCCGGCGGCGAATCCGCCGTCGGCCTCCTGCTGGGCGGCGAGGCGCCACCGCAGGCTGGCGAGGTCGACGTCAATGTGGAGATTCTCGGCGGCGATCAGGATCGATGACAAGACCGAGGCGTCGAGGTCTTCGATCTGCTTGAGGTGGCGCCACCGCTCCCACAGGGTGACCTCCAGGGGGGCGCGGATGATCGCGCTCCACGGCGTGGTGTTGCGCCACAGCTCGGTCGCCAGGCACAGCGTCCACTCGGTCGGCGGCGCGCCGGCGGCGGGCTGGACGCCCGGATCGATGAGGAACTCGCACAGGAGGTCGAGGTAGCGCTTGACGACGTCGAGGGGACGGATGCGCCGCGGCATGCGACCGACGCGGACAAAAACCGGACGGTCGAGGCGAAATCTCGCCAGTCTGGCGGCCAGCAAGACGGGGTGGAGCAGCCACGCGGCCTCGGCCGCCGTCAGCTCGCCGCGGTTCTCCGCTTCCAAACCCGCGGCCAGCAGGCGTACCGCGGCGCGCTGGAGCTCGTCGGGTCGACGATCGACCCGCCAGTGGGCGAGGGTGAGGGCGGCCTGGGCCTCGAGATGGGGCGGTCCTTCGGTGACGAGCGCCACCGGGCGCTCGTCGAACTCCGCCAGCTGCTCCAGAAAATGGCGGCGGGTTTCGATCGAGAGCGTCGGCAGCCAGCCGAGGGCGAGGGCCGGGGTGAGCGAGTCCATGCGGCCGAGGGCGACGCCGGACGGCAGCCCCACCAGACCTCGACGGGCGGGGGCCGCGTCGTCGATGAAGTGGACGGCGGCTTCGCGGGCTTGCGCGAGCGTGTCGCCCGCGGTGGCGAGCTCGAAACTATCGGTATCCGGGTCTGAATCGGGGCATTCTGCGTGGGGGATCGGTGAAGCAGACATGATGAAGGTCCATGGGGGAAGGCTTCTTGGGGAAGGCTTATCGGTTCGGCGCCGCGTGGGACGCGGAGCGCGGGAAAGTACGGATATCTGGCGAGGCGTCGCGGCGGTGCCTCGACGCTTCTTTCTAAGAACTACGGTTTTTGTCGCAAAAATCCGTCATCTAATTCCCCCAGTTGAAGCTCCGCCGGGGTGGATGGACCCTCCACCGGTCTGACTGGAGTGTCCTGTTTGGAAAGTTCCATTCCACTAGACCGAGGTCATTTTGGTTCCTGGCGAGGCGCATCTCTGCAGGGATACGGTCGTCCCTCGAGGAGATGCGACGCAGCCGGGGAGCCAAACGGGCCGGGATAGTCGATGGAACTTTCCAAAGAGGGCCTGAGTACTAGCGCGGCAGTCTCGGGAGATCGCCGCGGAGCACCTCGAGGAAGCGGTCGACATCGCCCTCGGTATTGGTGACGCCGAAGCTGATCCGGAGCGAGCCCAGGGCCTCCCGGCGGTCGACGCCCATCGCCAAGAGGGCTCGACTCGCCTGCGGCTCTCCGGCGTGGCACGCCGAGCCGGTGGAGACGGCGAAGCCGTGTCCGTCGAGCCACAGCATGGTGTGGTGGCCGGCGGCGCCGTCGAAGGCGACGTGGCTCGTATTGGGCAGGCGCTCGGCGTCGCCGCCGTGGACGCGGGCGCCCCGGGGCAGGCCGGCCTCGAAGCGATCGCGCAGCGCTCGCATGTGGCGGTGGCGGTCGGCGAGCTCGCGCTCGGCGAGCTCCGCGGCGGCCCCGAGGCCGACGATCGCCGGCACGTTTTCCGTCGACGCGCGGCGTCCGGCCTCCTGGGAACCGCCCACCAAAAGCGGCGTCGACACGGCCCCCGGTCGCGTCCACAGGGCGGCGACGCCCGGCGGGCCGTAGCACTTGTGTCCGCCGATCGAGAGGTAGTCGACGCTGAGTTCTCCGACGTTGACTTTGATTTTGCCCACCGCCTGGACCGCGTCGCAGAGCACCGGTACCCCCAGCTTGCGGCAGCCCCCCGCGACCTCGGCGACCGGTTGCAGGGTGCCGAGCTCGTTATTGGCGAGCATCAAGCACACGAGCCGCGTGTCGGGTCGGACGGCGTCGAGCAGCGCTTCGGCGTCGACCACGCCGTCGGCGTTGGGGACGACTTCGTCGACCGCCATGCCGGCGTCGGCGGCGCGGGCGCAGGCGGCGTGGATCGACGGATGCTCGAGGGTGTTGACGAGCAGGCGACCGGTGTGGCGGTGGTGCGCGGTGACCGCGGCGACCACGGCGTTGTTGGCCTCGGTGCCCGACGCCGTGAAGTGGACGGCGTCGGCGTCGGCGCCGAGGACCGAGGCGACCTGGGCGCGCGCCCCCTCGAGGGCCTCCTTGGCCCGCCGTCCGTGGCGATGGGAGGAGGACGGGTTGCCGTGGAGCTCGAGAAAATGGGGCCACATGGCGTCCCGAACCCGGGGGTCGACCGGGGTCGTCGCGTTGTGGTCGAGGTAGACCCCCTCGGAGTCGGAGGGGCGGGTTCTCTCGGTTTGGGGGAGAGGTGCGACGGCCGTCATGGGGGAGCTCCTTCGCCTCGGCGGGCTCGCCGGGGCCTGGATTCGGTCCGGCGTTGGCCCCGGGGGCCGGGTATTCGTCCCGAAAAGATTGTTCGTCCGGGTCTGTGGCTCTAGGATTCTGGCATGGAACGATCCGCCGCCCGTCTTTTTCCGACCGAACCCGCCGCGGTCCGCCGCGGTGCCGCGCGCTCCATCGTCCTGTCGCCGTGGCCGATTGTGCGCACGGCCGCTTGGCTCGCCGCCATCGCCGTGGCGCTGCTTTCTCTACTCGCCGCGTCGCCGGCGGTGGCGAAGAAAGAGAAAGACGACAAGTTGTCGTATCGAGAGCAGAAGAAGCTCATCGAGCAGCTGCCGGAGAAATACCAGCAGTGGATGAACGACGTGCAGTATTTGATCTCTCCACAGGAGATCAAGCTCTTCCTCGAGCTCGAGAAAGACTACCTCCGGGACGCCTTTATCGAGCAGTTTTGGAAAGTGCGCGATCCGTACCCTAAATCGGACCGGAACGAGCTGCGGGACGACTATAACGAGCGCCTGTCGATGGCTAAGCAGACCTTCGGCAAATACGTGTATGACGACCGCACCCGGGTGCTCTTGACCAACGGATTTCCGCACCAGCGAATCGTCATCAACTGCCGCTCGATCCTGACGCCGAGCGAAGTCTGGTATTACGACGGCAGCCAGACCGTGGGCTTTGAGTTCCTGCTGCTCTTCTACCAAAAGTGGGGCACCGGCTCTTTCCGCATCTGGGAGCCGTCCTTCGGCATTGAAGAGCTCGGACAGATCGCCGGCGAGCGCATCAGCCGGCAATCGATCCGCGACCGCTGCTCTTACGACGACGCGCAGGCGATCCTCTCGGCCATCGCTTTTATCAGCGGCCAAGGGGCGATCGGCGCCGGAAGCCTGCTGGCCCGTATCGTCAAACCGCCGGAGGCGCCGCAGAAGGAATGGGTGGCGACCTTCGCCAGCTACACGACGGAGCTGCCCGATGACGCGGTGACCTTCGACGCCCAGGTGCAGGTGAGCTACCCCGGACGCCGTCAGAGTCGCACGGTCGTCCAGGGCGCGGTGGGCGTCGCGCCGCCGGTGATCCAGCCGGTCGAGATGGCGGGCGGTCTGACCAGTACCTACAACCTGGTGCTCACCGGCGAAGTGCTCCGCGAAGAGGCGCTCTTCGACAATTTCCGCTATCAATTCGACTTCCCGGCGAACGACGTGCCCCCCGACCTGCTGCCCCTGGTTTTTCAGCGCTACCTGCGACCGGGCTCCTACCAGCTCCTGCTCAAGGTGGAAGACTTAGGGTCCGGCGCCTTCTTCCGCAGCGAGCAGACCATCGACGTGCCGCTGCTCGATAAAGCACCGCCGGCTGTGCTCGACGAAGAAACGTCGCGCATCCTGCAGGAGGCGAACGCCGCCATCCGCGACGGCGAAACGACGGTGGCGATCTCTCCGCTCTTCGGCGAGTGGCAGACGGGCCTGGTGCGCATCGACGCCGTGACCACCGGCGAGGTCGACAAGGTCAGCTTCATGCTCGACGGCTCGCCGATCATGACGAAGAAGAGGCCGCCTTATAACGTCGAGCTCGACCTGGGCAACGTGCCGCGACCGCGGGTGCTCCGGGTCGAGGCCTACGACGGGGCGGGTGAAGTCCAGGCGTCGGACGAGCGCCTGCTCAACTCCGGCGACCACCGCTTCGACATCCGCCTCGAAGAGCCGCGGCCGGGCCGCACCTATAAGCGGAGCCTGCGCGCCGAGGCCAACGTCGCCTTGCCCAAGGGGGAAGTGCTCGAGCGGGTGGAGTTCTACGTCAATGACACCAAGGTGTCGACGCTCTACCAAGAGCCCTGGATCCAACCGATCGTGCTGCCGGAGGACGAGCCCATCGCCTACGTGCGCGCGGCCGCCTTCACCCCCGACGGCGCCATGGCGGAGTACCTGGTCTTCGTCAACGCGCCGGACAACCTGGAGGAGATCGACGTCGAGTTCGTGGAGCTCTATACCCTCGTGCTCGACCGCGGCGGTCGGCCGGTGGAGGGCCTCCAAGAGGCCCAGTTCAAGGTCTTTGAAGACGAAGTGCAGCAGGAGTTGGTGCGCTTCGAGCTGGTCGAAAATCTGCCGATCCACGCCGCCATCGTGCTCGATATCTCGGCGTCGATGGACGGCCGCCTCGACGAAGCGCGGGACGCCGCCATCCACTTCTTCGATCAAGCGATCACGCCCAAGGACCGCGCGACGACGATCGTTTTCAACGACCATCCGAATCTCACCCACGACTTCACCAACGACGTCGGGGCCTTGGCCGCCGACCTCGCGGGCATCAAGCCGGAACGCGGCACGGCGCTCTACGACGCCCTGATCTACTCCCTCTACTACTTCAACGGCATCCGCGGTCAGCGGGCGATCCTTTTGCTTTCCGACGGCAAGGACGAGTCGAGTCGCTTCGATTTTGACGAGGTGCTCGAGTATGCCCACCGCTCCGGCGTCGCCATCTATGCCATCGGCCTGAACCTGCCGCGGAGCGAATTCGAGTCGCGTCGGGTGCTCTCGCGCCTCGCCGATCAAACCGGCGGCCGCAGCTTCTTCGTCGACGATACGGCGGAGCTGCGCAGCATCTACGACGTGATCCAGAAAGAGCTGCGCTCGCGCTACTTGCTCGCCTACCAGTCGTCCAATACGTCGGGGAGGGACGGTTTCCGCAGCATTGAGGTCGACGTCGACTCGTCGGGCGCCGAGGCGAAGACGCTGCGCGGTTACTATCCCTAGTGTCTTGTGCGGAAAGTTCGCGGCATCCGAGAACGCTCTGGCGCGATGCCGGGGCGGTCGAAATGCCTGTGAACTATCCGCACGGGACACCTAGTCACCTATCTCCGAAATGAGTCTGCGCTCGCTGGTCGGGCGCGCCGTGAGGACTTCGATGTCAGCCGACGCCATCCGCTTCCCCAGGTGTTCGCCTCGCCTTTCCCGCGCGGCGTCCTTCGCGTTGATCTCGGTGATGCTGGCGGGCCTCGCCGGCGTCGCCGCCGCGGACAAGGACGTCGAAGGGGACGGCCCCGACCCTCGCATCCAGGCGATGGCCGAACGCCACCGGGCCTTCCTTGACGACGTCGAAGCGTTGATCACGCCGGTCGAGCGCGACGTCTTCCTGGACCTCACCTCCGGCTTCCGGCGCGACGCCTTCATCCGCAAGTTCTGGGACGTCCGCGACCCATTTCCGCAAACCGAGCGTAACGAGCTGCTCGACCGCTGGGCGGAGCGGGCGAAGGTGGCGCGCGAGTACTACGGCAGCCTCGACACCGAGATCGCCCAAACGCTGCTCCATTTCGGCGAGCCGACGAGTCGCGACATCATCACCTGCGATCTCCTCCGCGAGTCCGTGGAGGTCTGGGCCTTCCTCGAAGGTCACGAAAAGATCGCCGGCAGCTTCACCCTGGTGTGGACCGGGCCCCGCCTACGCAGCGGCGTCGGCATGCGGCTTTGGCAGCCGGGGGCGTCGATTTCCCAGCTGGTGTCGCCGGGCCTGGTGCGCGGTTTCGGCAACGACGCGCAGGTCGCCAACTTGATCTCTACGGAGTGCATCCGCGGCGATGACCTGCTGCAGGCCCTGTCGCTCGCGCTGCCGCTCGACCGCACGGCGGAGGCGATGGAGGTACCGAAGCCGAGCGGCGAATGGGCCCAAAGCTTCATCGCCCGCTCCACCGAGATCCCCGAAGGTGCCGGCCGCATCGACGCCCGGGTCGAGATGAGCTACCCCGGCCGCCACCAGAACCGGACCGTGGTCCAGGGCCTGGCGCTGGTCGACCCGACCCAGCTGCTCGCCGCCGAGCTCGGGGACTACCGCGGCTTTGATCTGCTGCTCGACGGAGAGGTCCTGCGGGACGGCGAGCTCTTCGACCAGTTCCGCTACCGATTTGATTTTCCGGCGCCGGCCGAGGTTGGGACCGCTACGGAAGCCGGCGACAACGCCGGCGATAAAGGCGTTCTCGAGCTGCCGCTCATCTTCCAGCGCTACCTGCGACCCGGCGACTACCGGCTCATCGTCAAGGTGGAAGACACCAACGCCGAGAGTTTCTACCGAGAGGAGCTGGATCTGGTGGTGCCGAGGGTCGAAGCGAGCCAGACCGTGGCGGTGGTCGACGCCGACGGCTCGGTGCGGCGGGTGGACGCGGCGTCGCTCGAAGCCGAGGGCTCGACGCTGCCCGCGTCTGACGGCCGCTGGATGACCCCGTCGCCGGTGGCGGCGAGCCTGATGGAGGCCAACGCCAGCATCTCCACCGGCGACCACATGATCCGCATCCGAGCCCTCCCCGACGTGCTGATGGTCGGCAAGCTGCGGGTGGAGGCGCGCACCCGGGGCGAGGGGATCGCCAAGGTCGCCTTCGAGCTCAACGACAAGCGGGTGATGGCGAAGAAGCGCCCGCCCTATAGCGTTGAACTGAATCTCGGCGCGTCACCCCGGGTGCACAATCTGCGCGCCGTCGCCCTCGACGCCCAAGGCGACCGCCTCGCCGTTGACGAGGTGCCGATCAACGGCGGCCCCCACCGCTTCGATATTCGCTTGATCGAGCCGCAGCGCGGCAAGCAATACGAGCGTAGCGTCCGCGCCCACGCTTTGGTGGAGATGCCCGAAGGCGAAGACCTCGATCGGGTTGAGCTTTTCGTCAATGACAGCCGCGTGGCGACGCTTTACCAGCCGCCCTTCGAGCAGCCGCTCTTGCTGCCCCAGACCGACGATGTGATCTACATCCGCGCCCTCGCCTACCTGCGCTCCGGGGAAGTGGCCGAGGACGTGGAGTTCATCAACGCGCCGGACTTTATCGACGAGCTGCGCATCAACTTCGTGGAGCTCTACACCACCGTCGTCGACCGCCGGGGCGAGTTCGTCGAAGGCTTGAGCGCTGAAGACTTCGTGGTCGAGGAAGAAGGGACCGAGCAGGAGGTCCGGCGCTTCGAGTCGATGGAAGACCTGCCGATTCGCGCCGGCCTGGTGATCGACACCTCGCTCTCGATGGTGGCGTCCCTCCAAGACGTCGAGAAAGCGGCGTATCAATTCCTCGAGAACGTGATGTCGGAACGCGACCGCGCCGCCGTCGTCACCTTCGCCGACGAGCCGCGCCTGGTCACCCGGTTCACCGGCGATAAGTCGGTGCTCGCCGGCGGCCTCGCCGGGCTGGACGCCGAGGGGGAAACGGCGCTCTACGACGCCATCATTTTCACGCTCCACTATTTCAGCGGACTCAAAGGCAAACGCGCCATGGTGGTGCTCACCGACGGCGAAGACTCGGTCAGCGACTATCCGTTCAAGGACGCCGTCGAATTCGCGCGGCGCATCGGCGTGTCGATTTACATCATCGGCCTCGACTTCGGCACCACCAGCCAAGAAGGCCGGAACAAGCTCTACAGCCTGGCCCGCGAGACCGGCGGTGACACTTTTTTCATCGACGGCGTCCGCCAGCTCGGCAAGGTCTACGACCAGATCCAAGCGGAGCTCCGGTCCCAATACTTGCTCGGCTACCAAAGCACCGGCAAAGGCAGTGATTTCCGCGAGGTCGAGGTCGATATTCCCGGCCGCCGCGGCCTCGACGCCAAGACGATCCGCGGCTACTACCCTTAGC
>JBCDKB010000168.1:0-15430 GCA_038747035.1 Acidobacteriota bacterium
CGGTGGTCGACGACGCCGGAGATATCCGCCTGCACCTCGGCGCCGCCCAGGGACTGGTTGTCGATGCGTTCGCCGATCGCCGCCTGCACGAGGTGCGAACCGGCCAGGAAGATGCTGCCCGTGCCTTCCACGATATGCGCCTCGTCGCTCATGATCGGCAGGTAGGCGCCGCCGGCGACGCACGAGCCCATGATCGCCGACATCTGGAAGATGCCCTGGGCCGAGAGCCGGGCATTGTTGTAGAAGACGCGTCCGAAATGCTCTTTGTCGGGGAAGATCTCGTCCTGGAGCGGTAGGAAAACCCCGGCCGAGTCCACCAGGTAGACGATCGGCAACCGGTTCTCCATCGCCATTTCCTGGGCCCGCAGAATCTTCTTGCAGGTAATCGGGAACCAGGCGCCGGCCTTGACGGTGGCGTCGTTGGCGACCACCAAGACCTCGCGGCCGTCGATGGTGCCGGTGCCGCACACCACGCCGGCCGACGGGGCGCCGCCATATTCGGCGTACATTCCTTCACCGACCCAGAGGCCCCATTCGAGGAAACTGTCGTCGTCCACCAGCGCCGCCACGCGCTCACGGGCGGTCATTTTGCCGCGGGAGCGCTGCTTGGCTTGGGACTTGACGCCGCCGCCGAGTCGGATTTCAGCGGCCCGGGCCGCCAGCTCGTCCAAACGGCTCCGCCACTGCTCGGCGCGTCGGGTGTGGGTCTCGGTCTTGTCGATATCCAGCGTCAAAATCGTCACGATTGGCCTCCGCGCCGGATTATAGGCAGCTGGAACGTTCTGAGGTAGGAGAGCTTCCACCACATTGACCGGTTCGGGACCGCTCGCTAGCATGCCTGTGGATCATGGGGCCGGTCCGAGTCTTCTGCGGCCCCTTTGTCGTTGCGCTTCATTTCTCCCTGGGTCGGGTGTTGGGCGGGAACGGGGAACTCACACCGAAGGTCACCATGGATCCCCCGAATCTTAAAAACCTGCACATTGAATGGCACGCCGATCCCGAGTCGCCGTGGCTCGGCGTGCTCCGTTCTTCGCCTGAGCTCTTCCTGACCGTAGGCTCTAGAGACGTGCCAGCGCCGGCGGAACTGGACGCCCGGCGAATCCACGTCATGGACGCCGGTCCAGGCTTCAGCCGACTGACGTCGGATCCGACGCTGCCCCCGGCCGCGTGTCTCGTCCTCTTGGGCCACCGAGAGACCCTCGACGATCCCGCCGCCGGCGCGGCGGACCTCTTCCTGCCGGCGGACGTCGAACCGTGTGCGCCGGAGCTGGTAGTCCTGATGCTGGGCTCCGCCTGGGCGCGCGCCCGCCGGCGCTCATCGAAGGCGCCGGCGCTCATCGAGGACTTCTTCTTGGCGGCCATGAGCCACGAGCTGCGCACGCCGCTCAACAACATCATCGGCATCGTCGACTCCCTCTACGAAGGCGTGGTGGGCCCGACGACCGCGGAACAGCAGCGGTTCCTGGGCTTCGCCAAGGAAAGCGCCGGCCACTTGCTCGAGCTGATCAACAACATCCTCGACCTGTCCAAGATCGAAGCGGGTCGAATGCACGTCGAGATCCACGCCATCGACGTCTCCGAGCTGGTGGCTTCAGCCGAGCGACTGGTTTTCGACGCGGCCTTCCAGAAAGATCTCCGCGTCGAAATCAGCGTGTCGCCGGAGATGCCCCGGATCTACGGCGACGAGCGGCTGCTCAAGCAGGCGCTCGTCAACCTGCTCAGCAATGCCGTGAAGTTTACGCCGACGCGGGGGGAAGTGGGGCTGCGCACCTATCCCCACCGCGGGGGCCAAGCACTCTGTATCGAGGTCTGGGACACCGGGCTCGGCATCGACCCGGAAGAGCGGCACCGGGTCTTCGAGCCCTTCGTTCAGCTCGACGCCGGCCTGACCCGCGCCCACGAGGGCACCGGTCTCGGACTCTCGCTTGTTCGGCGACTGGTCGAGCTCCACGGCGGCGCGGTGTCGGTCGCGAGCGCCGGACGCGAGTCGGGGGGTACCTGTTTTACGGTCACTATTCCCTCCAAAGCCAAGCCCGCGGCCATCCGCGCAGAAGATCCTCCGGCGGCGCTTCCAGAACCGGCGACGATCGACGGGCTCGTCCTGGTCGTCGATGACGACGAGCTGTCGCGCAAGATCGTCGCGGCTTATATCGAAGCCCGGGGTTTTGGCGTCTCCGAAGCCGCCGACGGCGAAGAGGCGGTTGCGATCTTCAAGAGACTACGTCCCGACGCCGTGGTGATGGACCTCGGCCTTCCGGGCATGAGTGGACTGGAAGCCATCCGACGCATCCGGGCGGCGTCCCCCCAAAGGCGCGCCATCGTCGCCGTTTTGACCGCCCACACCCTCGAAGGCACCCGCGAAGAGTGCCTCCGCGCCGGGGCCGACCTCTACTTCAGCAAACCTGCTCGGTATCGCGAGCTGGTGAGGGAACTGCGGAAGCGGATAACAGCGCAGTCGGAAGCGCACCTCGACCCATCCCGGTAACGCGCGACGCCTCCGGGCGCCCCTGGGCACTCTGGGGCGTCGTCTCTTCGGCGTCGAGCTGCCGCAGACTGCTCTTGAGTACGCCGATGGTGGCGTCGAGGCTCGGCCGCTGATCCGGGCACTTCGACATCATCGATTCGAGGAGCCACGACATTCGGCTGTTGGGATCCGCCCAGCGACAGGAAGGCACCACTTGCATCAAGGATGCCTCCATCAGCTCGACCAAGGACGAACCGCCGAAGGGGAGCTCGCCGGTCAGGGCCCGGTAAAGCAGAACCCCGAGCCCAAAGACGTCGCTCGCTTGATTGTAGGACCGGTCGAAGTAGGTCTCCGGCGGCAGGTAGCCGGGCGTGCCGCGGAACCAACCTTGAAGTTCCTGGTAGCCGGTGCCGGAAGCTCCGTAGTCCGCCAGCTTGAATCGCCCCTCTCCGTCGATCAGGACGTTCGCCGGCTTGATGTCACCGTGCACCAGCCCTTCGCGGTGGGAGGCCCGCAGCGCCCCGGCGATATCGAGGCCGAGCTGGTACACCTCCCGCCGGGGCAAACGACGCCCTTCATCGAGCTTTTTCGCGAGATCGCCGCCGGCCACGTACTCCATCACCAGCACGTCGCACGAGTCGGTATGGATGCAGTCAAGCACGCCGATGACGTTCGGATGATTGATCGAGCTCGCATTCCGCCCTTCCCACACCGTGCGGCGGACGCTCGCGAGGCACGTCCGGGTGCTTCGCTTGAGGGCCACCTGGCGACGCAGGATCGGATCCCAACCGCGGTAAGTCGTGCCTTCGCCCCCGGAACCGAGCTCCTCAAGCGCGACATAGCGCCCGAAGCGGAGCATCGGCGCTCGCGCTTCGAGCACCGATTCCGTCTTGCGGTTGGCGATCTCCAGGAGCTCGTTGAGGCGCGCTTTGGCGTCTTCGCAAAGCGGCTCCGTCAGCGCGACGGTTTCTGGGTCGCTGAAATATTCCTTGATCAGCGGATTCTTGGCAATCAGGCAGACCTTGAGGCTCGGGCGAACCCACCGCATCCGCTGGATCAAATCGCCGGCGCGGGCGGCGGTGAGGCGGTGCCGGAGGATCAGAGGCTGATCATGGGCACTCTCTTCGAGGAAGCTGAGCGCCCGACCCACCGTCTGGGTGACATCTGCGCCCGGAAGGCGCTGCATGAGCTGGCATAGACGTTGGGGCGAATCCGAGTCAACGACAAAGACAACAGACATACCGAGGCTCCTCTAGGAGGCATTGGACCAAAACGAGGCTGGACGCGTGGGCGACGTGGAATCGAGCGGTGACGGGGCCTGTCACCGGCACGCCGCTACAGGATCTGGGTCGCGTGGTTGTCGCGGTCCGGCACGAAAATAGACAGGCCGTTGCGCGGGTTCGAAAAGGCAAATCGCAGCTGCCCGCCGCCGATGACGCCGACGCCGAGGTCCACCCGCAGCAGCTCGCTGCCGAACACGTCCTTGAGGTAGTCCTGCCCGCTTTCCTCGGGGACGATGAGGACCGGTTTCGGCGCCTGTGGGGCGAGGCGGTCTAGCTCGCGGTAGAGATTGCGCGCGAAGTTGTGGCTCCGGCACGCCGCCAGGACCAGCACCGTCGGCGTCTCGGCGATCTCCGCTCGCGCCGCCAGCATCTTCGCCAGCTTCTTGTAGTGCAATTCGCGGTAGTCAAGGCGGCTGCTGCTGCCGTGGCCTTCAAAGTAAAAGGTCGAGGCGCCGGTGGCGAGGGCCGCGCCCAGGTCCCGGTGGGCGTCCCGGGAGCCCCGCTCGCCCAGCACTTCAAAGTCAGACGCCCGCTGGTCCAGCAGACGTCTCACGGCGGCGCGTCCGAAAGCCCGCTCCCCAGATTTGGCCAGCCGATCGCTGGACGCGGCGAAGACGACCCGACGTCCTTCGACGATCGAGAGGTCCGCGAAGGTCCGACGCAGGTCGCGGATACGTTCATAGGCGGCGGCGACCGAGCTGCGGGACGGAGTCTGGTGACGGCTGTAGAGGGACCGGGCGATGAGCAGCTTCGCGTCGATGACCGCGCGCAGGTGGGGAAAGCGTTCGGCATCTTCGGCCATGCAAGACAGCCAACGGTCGTCGATCGTTCGGTAGACCTCATAGGCCGGGTCCTTCGCCAAGCTGCGTAGCCGCGCCCGCGCCGACCGCAACCGCGGCCCCCCCTCGCCGACCTGGCGATTCGGACCGAGGAAATAGGCGAGCTCCTCGCTCGGCGCCATGTCGGTCAGGCGCTGAATCTGAAGACCTGCAACTTCGTTGCGGGCGTCGGCCACCTCCACCGGAGGCAGGGGCGCCTCTAGAGTTGCTGCAAATGCGACGACAGCGAAAAATGACAACATACTCTACACCTTTCAAACATGCCGATATCGGCGGGGTCTGGCGACCCCAAAGAAGACACAAAAATATTTATAAACCAACTGGCGGCGGCGAAGCCTTCATCATCCGCCGCACGAAACGACGTCCGCTACATCGGCACCGTCGGGACGTAGAGTGAGAGTTCGGACCACGCGTCGCAGCGCGCCCTAATCTCATGTTCGTCCAGTGTTGGTCGAGGTTTAGTCGTCTTCGCAATCCCTTGAGGTTCTCGATTCGACTCAAAATTGGACTTGACCTTGAACCCAGGGACCCTGAATCCGAATGCCTGCGCTGCGCTGAAAATACCTTCAATAGCCGCCATGGGTTACTCCTTTCGTTGAGCCCGAGGCCACTTCCCCAAGCGCGAATAAATCATAAAAAAATAGAATCTAAACCGACAGTCTCAACGATCACGACCGTGCTATCGGAATCTTCTGACATCACGACAGAAGCGTCCGTCGCCACCCGACTGATTTGGCCACGTTGTCCGAGAGCGCCCGCCGCAAACCTCGGCTGACGCGGTCGAGCGCAGCGGTTGAAAAGTGCCCCGCACACGGTCGTCAGCAGACTTAACGCCACCCTGTCCGCGGCTGCCCCGGGTCAAAGGCGACTCCGGATTTCCTACACGTCCCCGACCACACCGCCTCCGGAGCCGGGTCGGGACTCGCCCCGACCGCTTAGCAGATCCACGCAGCGGAATCGGGGCCGGGCCGAGACTCGGCGAGCGTAGTCAGCAGACCTTGAGCCCGTTTACGGTCGGGACCGCTCCAGAGGCTCTAACCCAGCCGGCGTTATCGACGGCTTGATGGCGTCAGGCTTCGCCGCGGTCCTTCCCGGAACCGCTAAGCGCCCATCTCAGCTTTCTCAACGGCGGCGCCCGCTACTACCGCGCGGCGATCAGCGACAGCGGTCCGTCCAGGGGCGGATCTTGGGGTCGCGTTGACGAAGCGGCGGCACCGGATCGCTGTTGCGGACCGGCGGGCTTCAAAACTCGTTGAAAGACCGCCACCGCCTCGTCGAGATCCGGCCGGCGGCCTGGCTCCTTCTGCATCATCGCCGAGACCAAGGCCTCGACCTCTTCATGCTCACAGGCCCAGCGGCAGGACGGCACCGGGGTGACCAAGGTCGCCTCCAAAAGCTCTACGATGGATCCGCAGCGGAACGGGAAGTCCCCGGTCAAAGTCCGATAGAGCAAGACGCCGAGCGCGTAGACGTCGCTCTTCGCGGTGTATTGACCTCCGCTGCAAACCTCCGGCGGCAGGTAGCCGGGGGTCCCGCGGAAGAGCTGGAGGTCCTGGCTGCGGTTGCCGGCGGTTCCAAAGTCGCCGAGCTTGAAGCGGTCGTCTTCGCCGATCATCACATTGGCCGGCTTGATATCCCCATGCACCAGGCCCGCACCGTGGATGGCCACCAAGGCCCGGGTCAGCGCGTCGCCGAGGTGCAAGAACTCCGAGTACGGCAGCCGCCCTGTGCCCTGAAGCCTGGAAGCCAGGTCGCCCCCGGGGAGATATTCCAAGATCAGGGCGTAACCGTCCGACAGGTTGACGCAATCAAAGACCTGGACTACATGGGGGTGGTCGACCGACGCCGCTTTCCGCCCTTCCCATTTGCTGCGGCGGAGGCTGCCGAGATCCGTCGACAGGCCCTGCTTGATAGCCACAGGCCGGCGTAGCAGCGGATCCCAGCCGTGAAAAATCTTCCCTTCGCCACCTTCGCCGATCAGCTCGCGCGCAGCATATCGGCCGAAATAGCGAGACGACGACTCCACCACGCCCAGGTCGACAACCCCTTCACCGCGCAGGAACGTCAGCCACGCCGACTCAGCCGGCGGCGCCAGCGGCTCAGTGAAGACGGCCGTCTGGGGGCCGCCGGCGTGGAGATGAAGATCCGGATTGTCGCTCAGGATGCAAATCCGCGCCGCCGGCATGAGCCACCGCATGCGCTGGAGAAGATCTTCGCTATTCGCAGCCAGCTTTGTTCTGAGAATTAAAGGTTTTTCTAGGCGCGTCTCCTCGAGAAAACTCAAGGCGCGGTCGACGCGGTGGGTGACCTCCGCGGCTTCCAGCAGGCCGATGGCCTGGCATAACCGGTGGTAACTCTTAACATCAAGAATAAGGACAACAGACATGGGCGGTCCCTTCGACATCCGACGCTTATGGAGAAATATGGACCAGCGCCCGGACCCGGGGGAGGTCAAGACCAAAACTAAAGGCCGTTCGGTGGCGCCGATCCAGACTAACGCCCGATCCGGAACGCCAACGTCCGCCCTCCGCCTGCGTTGACGTCAGAAGATTCCTACACCCCGCGGGGGGAAGCCCCCAACGCAGCTCACTCGAAGCGCACGCGGGATAGGAACGCCTGGAGCTCCCGGACGCGGGGCGACCAGTCCTCACCCCGCTTCGCTGCCTCTTCGATCGCACCGCCGAGGGTCGAGATTTGCGGAAAGCCGTAGGCGGCGCCTGAGCCCTTCAGGTTATGGCCGGCCCTCTGGGCGTGCTCTTCGCCAACCCCCGAGGCGAGCTCTGCCGCGGACTCTCGGCAGCGCTCCAAGAAACCGGGAATGAGATCTCGAATCTCTGACTTCACGGTCAGAAAAACCGGCGCCCCCCCGTCAGCGGTTTCGCCCGAATCCTTCGAGGCCGCGAGCAACGCCGAAGGGGAGGATGGGGAAGATGGCGCGGCCCCGCCGATCTCGCCGGCCCCGCCCGGCTCAGCGCCCGTTTTGATTCCGGGATCGTTTTTCCCGGCGACGGTCGGCGGCACCACCGCAGCCCCGCCGACGATCCCCGTCGCGGGGAGCTGCTGATTGCCGAGGTGGCGGGCGACCATCTCCAGCAGATCTCGACGGTTGATCGGCTTGGAAAGATAGTCGTCCATATCCGCTTCGAAACAGAGCTGACGAAAACCTTTTGCGGCGTGGGCGGTGAGGGCGATGATCGGTAGATCTTTCGACACGTCGAGCTGACGAAGCGCGGCGGTCGCTTCGAAACCGTCGAGACCCACCATTTCAATATCCATCAAGATGAGATCGAACGGCGGCTCCGCCCGGACCCGCTCGAGGGCCTGCTCACCGCTCCGAGCCTCGCGCACGACGTAGCCAGCCCGTTCGAGGAAACGCGCGGCGACCACCCGGTTCCCGTAGTGGTCGTCCACCAACAGGATGCGCTCCGACTGCCCCTTCGGCAGCGGCACCGACGCCTCAGGATCCGGTCGAGTATCGACTTCGCGGGCCACCTCCGCTTCCAGACGCAGGCGAAAAAGCGACCCGCGGCCCTTGGCGCTATCGGCCACCAGACCGCCGCCCATCAGTTCCGCCAGCGCCTGCGAGATCGCCAAGCCGAGGCCGGTGCCTTCGGGGCGACTGCCGCTCGGTCGCCGCAGCTGGGCGAATCGTTCGAAGATGGTCTCGCTCTCGAGCGGATCAAAGCCGATACCCGTATCCTCGACCTCGATCGTCAGCTCGAAGAGATCACCGCTCGACGGGGTCGCCGAGCACGACAGCGCCACCGAGCCCCGGTCAGTGAACTTGATCGCGTTACTCAGCAGATTGAGCAGCACTTGCTTGAGCCGTCTTTTGTCGAGGACCAACGACGGCGGCACCGTGTCTTCCACGGACCATCTGAAGTCGAGCCCTTTGCTCTCGGCGCGGTGTTTGAGGGACTGGCACGTCTCCTGGATGAAGGCTCGGAAATCGATCGGCTTGAGGTTGACCTCGAAACGGCCGGCTTCGATTCTCGAGATATCTAGAAGATCGTCGATGAGGTTGAGGAGGGATGAGGCGCTCGAGCGAATCGCGTCAAGATAAGGATCGATGTCACCTTCGTGCATCTCATCCTGGGCGAGCTCGGTCATCCCCGAAATGACGTTGAGCGGCGTCCGAAGCTCGTGGCTCATCGAGGCGAGAAAATGGGTCTTCGCCAGATTCGCCTCGCGGGCGGCGCCGAGCGCCTGGGACATGCGCTCTTCGGCCTCTTTGCGGGCCGTAATATCGCGCATGTACCCGACGAAGATCGGCTTGTCGTCCGATGTCGGCAGCGGCGTGATCGACACTTCCATCAGCAGCTTCTGGCCGTCGCTGCGCAACGCAGGCAGCTCGAGTCGCTGGCCCAAAACCCGGGGCTTCCGGGTCTTGATGTAGCGCGCCATGCCCTGCCGGTGGGCATCCCGGTACTCCTCGGGGAGGAGGAGCTCGGACATCCGCTTCCCGAGTACGTCTTCACGCCGGTGGCCGAAGGTCGCCTCGGCGGCGGGGTTAAATTCTAGGATCCGGCCGCGGTGGTCGATCGTGATGATGCAGTCGAGGGCGGTCTCGAGCATCGCACTCTTGCGCGCTTCGCTTTCCCGCAGCTGCTCTTCCGAAGCCTTGCGCGCCGCGATGTCGCGCACCATCGCCTGTACCGTCTCGCGTCCACCCACCTGCAGCTTGCTCGCCGACACCTCCGCCGGAAACACATCGCCGTCCCCGCGGATGAATTCGATCTCGAAGCGGGTGCTGCCGTCGCGTTCGACGCGGCCGAGGGCGGCGAGGGCCGTCTCAAGCTCGGACGGCGGGTGCAGCTCCTGGACGCGCATCGCCAGGAGCTGCTCTTCCTCGAAAGCGAGCATGTCGACCGCCTTCGGATTCGCTTCGAGAATCCGGCCTTCGAGGTCGTGCAGCAGGATGCCGTCGGACGAGCCTTGGAAGAGGCTGCTGTAGCGCGCCTCGGTGTCTTGGAGCGCCCGCTGGGTTTGCTCGGTCGCGGTCGTGTCGCTGACCAAGAGAATCATGTCCGTGCCGGAGACGGGCTCCTCGTCTCCGGGCGCGAAGGCGCCGATATAGCCGCTCGCCGTCAAGCGGAAACTGCGCAGCTGCCCCTTGGGATCCTCGAGACGGACATCGATCTCGACACCCGCCCCGAGGCGGGACGCCAGCTGACGCGGACCGACCTCGGCGACCAGCACCGCCCACCAGCCCTCCGCCGTCCCCCACGGCATCGCCATCCGCTCGAGCGTCGGACTGATCTTGGTCAAATGACCGCGGTGATTCCACACCGCCGTGCCGACGCCGAGGATGGACGTGCAGCGCGCCAACCAGTCGACGCTGGCGGCGGTCGAGCTCTCGAGCGCTTCGAGGCCGCTCGGCCGTCCGCGCACTTTTTCAATCGCCGCCAGCATTTTCTGAAAATCGGCACGCCCCGCTGGATCACGCGCCATGGTCACCTTCTTCGCTGGCCTGGCGAATGCCGTACTTCTCCATCTTGCGATAGAGCGTATTGCGACCGATCCCGAGTTCGCGCGCCACCGCGGACACATTCGCCCCGTGGCGACGGAGCGAGCGCGAAATGGCGAGGGCTTCGATGTCCCGGAGGCTCGGTCCGGCTTCGAAGAACGGACCGAGCTCGACGTCGCTCTCTCCCCCAGCCCCGTCCGACGGCGGCTCCTCTGCCGTCGGAGGCGACGTCGACATCCCGGACGCCATCGGCGGCGCGGAGAGCAGGCCGCCGCGGACCGGCGACCACCGCGGAGGCGACAGCGCAGGGGCGAGGGCGGGCGCGAAGCCCACCTGCGGCGCGCCGACGGCCGTGCGCAGTCGGGGCGGCAGATCCGTCGGACCGATCTGGTCCCCCGTCGCCAAGACCGCCGCCCGCTGGATGGCGTTCGCCAGCTCGCGGACATTGCCGGGCCAGGCGTAGGCGCCCAGGACGTGGAGTGCGTCCTTCGACAGCGCCAAGCCGGGTCGGTCCCCCACCAGGCTGCGCAGGTTGAGGAAGTGGTGGGCGAGCGCCGGGATGTCTTCGGCGCGGCGCCGCAGCGGCGGCACGTCCAGCTCGAAGACCGCGAGGCGGTAAAAGAGGTCTTCGCGGAACGAGCCTTCCTTGACGCGCCGGTGGAGGTCGGCGTGGCTGGCGGCGATAAGTCGAAATTTCGACTTCAGGTCGCGGCTGCCGCCGAGGCGGCGGAACGTGCGCTCCTGGAGCACCCGCAGCAGCTTCGCCTGGAGCGACGGCGAAAGCTCCGCCACCTCGTCGAGGAAAAGCGTGCCACCGTCGGCCTCTTCAAAGCGGCCGATCTTGCGCGCGTCGGCGCCGGTAAAGGCGCCTTTCTCGTGGCCGAAGAGCTCGGACTCTTGGAGATTCTCGGGGATCGCGGCGCAGTTGATCGCCACCATCGGGCCGGACTGCGCGGCGCTGTGCTCGTGGATCGTTTGCGCCACGAGCTCCTTACCCGTACCGCTTTCGCCGCGGATCAGCACCGTCACCGGGCTCGCCGCGATGCGGTCGATCTGGCGATAAAGATGCCGCATGGGCTGGGAGGTGCCGATGATGCCCGGATACGTCACACCGCCCGCCTCGCGCTCGAGGTGCGTCACCCGCAGGGAGAGTCGGGCGTGGGCGATGGCGTTGCGCACCTGGGTTTCCAGGCGGGTGCGCTCCACCGGCTTGACCAGGAAGTCATGGCCGCCGAGGCGCATGGTCTCCACGACCGTTTCCACTTCCGAATCTCCGGTGATGACCAGCACCGGAACCGCGGGATATTGCGCCTTGAGCTTGCCGAGCGCTTCGTGGCCGTCCATGCCCGGCAGGTGCAGGTCTAGGCACACGACATCCGGGAGCACGGAATCGATGTGGTCGAGGCACGTTTCAGCGTCGGCGAAAGCCGTGACCTTCCACCCCGCCAACTCGAGCCAACGCCCGAAGAGCAGGCGCTGGCTCGGATCATCCTCCACCAATACAACATGGGCATCCGCCGCTTCGGGCCTGGTCGCCATAGGTTTCAGGATAGGGGCGCCTTCGGGCGGCGTCAAGCGGGCGACGCTCGGCGACCCATCCCGAGGATCGGCCGACGGCGCGGGCGCCCCCTTCTCACCCGCCGTCGACGCCCGCCAGAGATGGCGCTCCGGTTCGATCCAAGGACTCATCGGCTCACCGCCTTTTCCAGACTGTCGACGGTCAGCTCCGCCGACCGACGCCAGGTCATCACACCGGCCCGGCGGCGACCCTCGGCGACTCGGCTTTGCCGCAGGGCTTCATCCCCTAGGGCGGACGCGATGCCGTCGCAGATCGACTGGGGATCTTCCGGGTCGAAGTAGAAAGCCGCCTCCCCCGCCACCTCCGGTAGGGACGACCGGTCGGAGCACGCCACCGGCACACCGGCGCCCATCGCCTCGAGCACCGGCAGGCCGAAGCCTTCGTAAAGCGACGGAAACACCAGCAGGTCGGCGCCGTCGAGCAGATCGTGCAGCAGCTCGCTGGAGATAAAGCCGGTGGTCACGATGCGCTCCGCATAGGGACTCGCCTCAATGCGGGCGTGCACGTGCTCGCTCCCGCTCCAATTGGCCCCCGCCAGCACCAGCCGGTGCGGCCGGTCCGGATGGAGGGCCAGCCAGCGCTCATAGGCGTCGATCAATCGGCAGTGATTCTTGCCGGGGTGCTCGAGCCGCGAGATGTAAAGCATCCACGGCACCCGGACGCCGAGGGTCGCCGCCACCCGCCGGCGGGCATCCGCCGTCGACGCGGGTGAGCGCGGCGTGACGCCATTCAAGATGACATCGATCCGACCGTCGCTCACCCCGGCGTGGCCGACGAGATCCTTGGCCGACGCTTCGCTGACCGTGATCGCGCGGTCAAGGCGGCGGATCAGCGCAGGCAGCACGCGAACGATATACAGGTTGCGCATCGAGTCGTACTTATTGCTGACGTGCAGCGACGAGAGATCGTGCACCGTCCCCACGGTGGGACACGGCAGCGAGTAGGGCAGTCGACGATTGCCCGCCGGCAAGAATGCCGCCTGCCAACCCCGCCGACGCGCCAGCCGCCGAAGACCGACTTGGGTCCACAGGATCTCTCCGAGCGCGCCGCGGGTCCGGCGCGGCACCGAAATCCAGCGCCAGGCCGCCGGCAACTCGCCGAAGAGACGCCGATCGCTCCGGTGCCCAACCAGATCCATCCGCCACTCGGGCCGCAGCTCGGCCATCTCCTCGATCAGGCTCACCGTATAGCGACCGATTCCAGACCGGCCGCCGTCCATTCCCAACGTGCTCACCCCTAGCCGCTGTAGCTCTGTCTTCACGCGGCGGCCCTCCCTTCCTGTGTCGATCGCAATAGGTCCACCAGGCGGTGGAGGTAAGGCTGGAAGCGGAAACGCTCGTGATAGATCCGTCGTGAGGCGCGTCCGAAGCGTCGGCGCAAGGCGCTGCTCCCGAGCAGGCGATCGATCGCACCCGCCATCGCTCCAATCTCTTGCTCGGGCACTAGCAGCCCCGTCTCCTGGTCCTCGAGCCAATCCCGCACGCCGCCGACGTCAAAAGCGACGACCGGCTTGGCGTGGGCCATGGCTTCAAGCCCCACCAGCCCGAAGGGCTCCGGCCAGCGCCCGGGCATGACCACCACCCGCGCCTGGCCGTAGAAGCTCCCGACCCGTCCCGGTTCTACCCATCCATAGAATCGGACCCGATGGCGGATCCCTAGGCGCACCGCCAACTTCTCGAGTCCCGCGCGCGCGTTGCCATCTCCGATGATGGTGGCTTGGACGGGGCGCTCCGTCCGCGCCAGGGCCTTCAGCAAGAGGTCGACTCCTTTGCCCCGAATGAGCTGGCCGACGAAGAGCACGTCGATGGTTTCGCCACCGGCGACGCCAGAGGCCTCCGACGCCAAGTCGCGGCGTGGCACCGGCGCCAGCAGCGCGATCCGGTCGGGGTCGCAGCCGTTGGTGACCAGCTCCTCACCCATGAAACGACTCGCCACCACCAGCTGATCCATGCGCCGGGCGGCGTCGAGGCGCTCGAATTTGGGCGCCATGGCTTCAAAGCGAAGGCCCCCGGCGCCGCGTTGGATCCAGGCTCCGTCGAGCGCACACGCCGCCGACATCGGCCGTCGGCAGACGCGCCCCGTCCACGCCGTGTACTTATGGCGACGCGGGCAGACCAGATCGTGGTCGTGGATCATGGCCAAACGCCGGACCCAGCTCGGCAGGCGCTCGATCGATGGCAGGATCGACTCCACCTTGTGGCCGTAGACCACGTCGGGCCGGAGCCTCGAGATCAGCGCGTCCAGATCCTCACCGTCCGGAGCGCCGAGGCTGCGGAGAGGATGGCACACGAAGTTCTGACGCCACACTTCATTCGAACGGCCGGTCCATTCACCGTAGGCCACTTCGCAGCGGTGGCCGGCGGCGTTCAATCCGGTGGCGACGTCGAAAACATGCTGCTCGACGCCGCCATAAAAACCCGCCTTGGGGCTAAGCAGAAGCACGTACACGGTGCACCTCCTGGTAGAGCTTCATCAATCGGTCGGTGATCCTCGACCAGTCAAATTGGGCGGCGGCTCGGTGCCGTCCGCTGGAGCCGAGGGCCCGCGCGCAGTGCGGGGCGGCGTCCAGCTGGCGCAACTCACGCACCCACCAGCCGGGGTCGAGGGACTCGATGAGAAGACCGTCGGAGCCGTCTTGGATGAGGCCCTCCATGCCGCCGACCCGGTGACCGAGCACCGGCCGCCCGGCGGCCCAGGCCTCCAGCACCACGATGCCGAAGGGCTCGTGGATCGACGGCACCAGAACGAAATCCGCCGCGTGGTAGGCGTCCACCAGATCCTGGGACCCGGAGGCCAAGCCCGGCACCCAGGTCACCGCATACCGGAGCTCCGGATTCGAACGAATTTTCCGCTCGAGGGTCTGGCCATACTCGGCGTCGGTGGTCGGGCCGACCAGGGCGAGGTGCCAATGCGACCCGGCGCTGCGCCGTAATTCAGCAAGAACGTCGAGGGCGAGGCGCTGGTTTTTTTGCGGGTCGATGCGGCCGACCACGGTCAATAGACGCCGGTCTGCCGGGATCCCATAGCGACGCCGGAAGTCCTCGCCGCGACCGCGGGCGAAGGCCTCGGTATCGACTCCGTTGGGCATCCACTCCACGCGCTGGTTCGGCAGCTGACGCTGGAGTTCCGCGAGCTCCCCGAGGTTGACTGAGAGCACGGCCGCGGCGTCTTCGAGGACCCGCCGCGATCCCACCAGCAGGCCTAGGGCCTTGCCCCACTCCAGGGGCCGCCGCCCCTCGGCGCCGCCCTGGGTCGACGGCGTCCAGCGGTCGACCTCGGCCTGCGGCACGTCGATCAATCCGCCGTGCAGGGTCACCACGTAGGGCACCCGCCGCAGCCTGGCGACGGTGCGGGCGATGCCGCCGAGCCGTTTGCCGGTATGGAGGTGGATCAGGTCGAGGCGGCGGCGCGCGAGGGCGCGGCCGAGGGACGTCGAGAAGAGGTTGCCGCCGATCTCGTCGAGGCGACGCTTCTGGTCGTCCCCGAGGCCGATCCACGGGTAGAAATAGGGGAATCGGTGGACCGGCACGCCGCCGATTTCGCTATGCCGCCTGGGGTCGAGGGCGGTAGTGGTCAAGATCTCCGCGGAGACGCCGCGCTGCCGCAGGCGTCGACTGGTTTCAAGCACGACGGTTTCGGTGCCGCCCCACGCCCGGTCGGTGAAGCGACGGGTGATCTGGACGGTGTGCATCCCCTTGCTCACGCCGCACCTCGCCACGCGGGCTGGCCGGCGATGACGGTCAGCCAGTTGTCCAGCCTGTCGACGTATTCGCCCAGGTTGATTAGCTCCCTCACAAG
>JBCDKB010000169.1:0-15407 GCA_038747035.1 Acidobacteriota bacterium
GCAAAGCCGAGGGTCAAAGTGCCGGGCCTCGGAGGCATGCACGACCCTTACCAGCGGGCCCGCATCCTGCACGCCCTCGCCAACCACGAGCTCCAGGCGGCCGAGCTCTTTGCCTGGGCGCTGCTCGCCTTCCCGGAGGCGCCGAGCGAATATCGCCGGGGTCTGGCGAAGATCCTCGATGACGAGCAGCGGCACACGCGCATGTACATCGCCCGCATCGAAGCCCTGGGGCACCGCTTCGGCGACTTTCCCGTCACCGGCTACTTCTGGCACAAGGTCCCGCAGATCAACAGCCCCCTCGACTTCGTCTCAGCGATGTCGCTCACCTTCGAAAACGCGAATCTCGACCACACGGTTGAATACGCCAAGGCTGCCCGGGACATCGGCGATGAAAAGACGGCCTTGGTGATTGAACGGATCGGACGCGACGAGGTCGACCACGTCAAATTCGGGTGGACGTGGCTCAACGCCTTGAAGGACCCAGACATCGAGGCCTGGGACGCCTGGTGCGAGCACCTCGCCTGGCCCCTGCGCCCGGAGAAAGCCAGGGGGGCGCGATTTCATCCGGAAGGTCGCCGCGCCGCCGGCCTCGATGAGCAATTCATCAAACGCCTCGCCGCCAGCCACGACTAACGCGCGGTCATCTCGCCGGTGCCGGACTCTCCGCCCCGGCTATGGGTCGCCAACCTCGACGCTGAAGAAGCGTGGCGCCCCGGTCCGCGGCGCGCCCTCAAACGCCGTGTGCTCGACAGGATCGCCGCCTTCGGCGCCTTGCTTTCAACCCGAACCGGCCCCGGCGACGCCCTCTGGCTGCCGGCCCCCGTCGACCGCGGTCGACTGCCCCTGCTCGACCCAGGCGCCGAGCTGCTGACGGCGCCGCCGGCCGAAGTTCTCCGCCGTCACCGTGACTTCGAGGTCCGTCCGTGGGCCGAGGCTCCCCCCTGGGTCGCCGGCCGGCGCGCGGACGCCGCCGCACGCGCCAACGACCGCCGCTTCGCCCTCGAGCTCGCCCGGAAGCTCGGCGTCGACGATCCGCGCGCGTCCGTGATCAAGGATCCCGCCGACCTCCGCCGCTGGCTCGACCGGTGGCCGGAACTTAAGTCCTGGGTGCTGAAGGCGCCCTTCTCCGCGTCGGGTCGAGACCGGGTCGTGCACGCGCCGCCGGATCCCCTCGACGACCCCGCCCCGTCGCCCCCTAACCGATCTATCGACACACTCTTCCATCGCCACGGCGAGCTGCTCGTCGAACCCTGGCACGACCGCCGCCTCGACCTCGGCGTGCTCTTTCACACCGACGCGCCCGATAGGCCCACCATCCACCGACAGCGGATCGGCCCCGGCGGCGCCGTCGAGGCCATCGAGCTCACCCCGGAGCCGGTCACCCCGGACCCGTCGCCGGTCTTCGACATCGTCGAGCCCGTCGCCCGCGCCCTTCGCGAATCGGGATACAGTGGCCCGGCGGGAATCGACGCCTGGCTCCACGTCGACGGCGGCGATAGCCGCTGGCATGCGCTCGGAGAAATCAACGCCCGACTGAGCATCGGCTGGCTGGCCCGCGGCGCCGCCGACCGCGCCTTCGGCGATCGCCGCCACGTGGTCCTGCGGGTCGGCGATCGCGCCGCGTTTCAAAACGCCGACGGTAAAAGCCAGCAGTCCTTGCCGCTCGTCCTGCCGACTCCTTCGAGTCCGGGGCTTTGGCTCGAAGCTCCCGCCGGTCCAAGGAGCTGAGCGCCTTAGATCCTACGGGGGCGTCGACGCGTCGTCTGTCGCCGGTGACTTCACCTCATCACGGAATTCCCGCAGCAGCTTCAAAGTCGAGGTGGTCAGCGGGCGAAGTAGCGGGTGGCGCCCCATCTTGATCAGACGCGTCACCAGACTGCTCGTGTGCTCGATCAGCCGATAGGTCTGGGAGGTCGCGGGTGAGCGATCGTGGATCCAGAAGAGGATGATGCCCATCAAGTAGAGCCACAACAAATGCGGCAATTCCTCGGCGAGCGGTTCCGTCACTTTGACGTCCGAACCCTCAACGACTTCACCCATCAGCGCCGTCACCTGGCGACGCGTGGGCAACGACTCCGCGCTGAACGGCGAGAGCGGGCTTTCCGGATCCGCGGCCGTCTTAAAAAGCACCCCCGCAAATCGGTGGTACTCGGCGCTGGTGTCGATCTTCGCCCGCAGCACCCCCCGGAGGCGCGCTTCGAGGTCGACCTCCGCCTCGAGAAGCGGCCCGCAGACCGCGAGGTGCTCCTCGTGGGACCGGGCGTAGTAGCCCTGGATCAAGTGCTCCTTGGACTTAAAGTAGTAGTAGGCGTTGCCCAACGACACCCCGGCGCGCTCCGCGATCGTGCGCATCGTGGTGTCGTCGTAGCCGCGCTCGCGGAAAAGCTCGAGCGCGCACTCGAGGATTCGGGCTCGGGTGCGCGCGCCTTTCCCGGTCAGCGACTTACCGACGGCGGTGGCGACTTCAGGCGGCGCCATCACCCTCGCTACGCGCCGCGATGTGCTCGAGCACGCGGCGGTGGATGCCGTGGATCAAGGCGTCGGACCAGAGATTCCAATAGATCTGCGGCATCAAGTCGTGGCGGTACCAGGTCGTGCCTTCAAGCAGGGTGCGTCCCCCGTCGAGGGCCGTGAGTCGAAACTCGCCCCGCTCGGAGACGAGGCTTTCCGTCAGGTGCTCGGGATGGATGTCGTAGGGGCTCCACTCGTGCATCGTCGGCGGCTGGGACACGACGTCGAACGAAAGCCGATGCGGCTCGTCCCAGCGCGTGATCGGCTCGACGAACGGCCCCGTGGAGAACTCGCAATATCTTACCGCCCCCACGCCCTCGCCTTCGATGCGCGCCCGTATCGGATACGCAATACCGAGCTTGAAGTAGAAGCGATTCGGCGGCGGCAGCTCGGTGAACGCGACCACATTCGGCCAGACTTCCTCAGGTGTCGCATCGATCACCACCTCGGTCGTGATCGCCCGCACCGCCGGTTCCGGCGCGCCGGACTCGAAAGCCACCAGAAGAGGACTCATCAGCACCAGGACGACCAAGTGCGCGGTCTTGAGCTGTCCCGGCTCCACCAGCGCATCGCCGATCCAGCTGCCCATCATCGCGAACGGCATGGCCAGCGGCCAAACCATCGCCAGGCAGAGTCCACCCTCGACGCCGATCAGCAGCAAAGTCCCGCCGCCGGCCAAGAGCGCCAGCTGCGACACCAGGTGCGATGACGCCGTGCCCCTCCGCTCCGAACGGTTATAGGTCAACGTCGCCACCAGGCCGATGGCCACCGGCGCGCCGAGAAAGAGGGCGACCCCGTAGGGCGAGCTCGGCCCGATAAACGCCACGCTGAAGATCAAGCCGCCGGCGAAACCACCGGCGATCACAGCCTTCGCCACCTCAGAAAACTTGGCGGGGCCGGTTCCCGCCGTCGGCCGGGGCTCCAGCTCAGCAGCCGGAGGCGTCACCGCCAGGCCCAAGGCGAGGAAGTAATTCACTCCGGGCACCAGCAAGAGAAATACAAACAACGTCGAGACGCCGGCTTGCCGCGCCCGCCGGACGGAAAGCACCGCGATAGCGAAAAGAAAAGGCGAGGTCCACAGCCCGAGGATCGCGAAGGCCCCAGGAACATTGAAAGTGTTGTGTCGGTAGCCCATGAGCGGAGCCAAATACTCCGACAGCGTCCACGGCTCGGCGCCGATCCACTCGAGCCCGAAGCGCGTGCCCTGAAAATGGATGAGGCCGAGCGTCAGCATCGACATCGCATAGGCCAACCGGCCGAGCGGCCGGTCGAGCTCAAAGCTCCGACGCACGGCGGCGTCGAGGTCATGGAAATTGGAAATTGCTGTTCTTGAAGGCATATCTACTCCTTTTTGAACTTGTTCAATAATGCTAACCCATTAATTGAACACGTTCAACAAAGAAGCCATGCCCACAACAAGCCAACGCGCACCGCCGAACACAAGCGAACACTGATGCACAGCCCCAAAGACTCTAGAAGGCGCTATGGCCAACGAAAATGTGGCGCGTATTTTGCTCCCTTGGACACCGGACTCACTTCCACGCCCGTTGATCCCGGTTCACTTCAGATGCGGAGCCACCATGTACTCGACCGTTGTCGCCACCTGCGCTAGGACCCTCCGTCCATGGCTTATCCTGCTACTCGGCTTCAGCCTCGCGGGGCCCGCCCAGGCCCAAAGCCCAGTCCGATTGATCGGCCACATCACCATCGAGGGTGCCCCGCTCTCCAACGTTTGGGTGCGGGGGCTTCCGGGCGGAGTTATCACCGACGAGTTCGGCCGGTTCATCGCCGAAGTGCCCCTCGGCTGGGATGGCAGCCTGACTCCGTGGCTTCCGGGCTACTCCTTCGAGCCCGAATCGCTGGCGCTCCAGGACGTGCTCGTGAACACGCCCGTGGACTTCATCGCCCTTGAGCGCCCCTTGGGCTACGCGAGTCTTCAGCTCGTTGCGGAGGGTGAGACGTTGCCGGTCTTCGCCTGGCCTGGGGATCTCGTTTGGGTCGGACCCGGACTCTATGAAGGCCAGCTTGAGCCGAGGGAAGGGGTCACCTACCTCGGAGCGGGCCCCGACCTCGTCACGATTCGGAGTGGGGGCGATGCGCTGCGGATGGGCAACGGGGATGACCAGATCTTTGTCGAAGGCTTCGGTTTTGAAGGAACCGCAGGGGACGCAGCCCGCACCTTTTCCAATAATCGCCCCGTCCGACTGCGAAATCTCCGGCTGCTAGCCACCGACGCCGGGCTCAACATAGGCGGCGCCAACGACCCCGACACGTTCGACATGCTCATCGAAGGCCTCCGGGTCGAGGGGGGCCGCGACGCCGTCATCTTCCGCAGTCCCGAAGTCGAAGGCGAGATCACCATGCGCCGCCTTACACTGCGAAACGTCACCGACGGCCTCGACGGCTCGCAGCCCGACCTCCGCCTCTCGCTCGAGCTTCTTGATGCCCGCAACATCTCGGGCGATACGACAGACCTGGCGCTCGAGTTCTTTAACGTCCGCAATTTCCTGATCGAAGGGGCCCGCGATGGCCTCGGCATTCTCGGCGACACCGTGGCGGACGTCGGCCAAGCCACCCTCATCGGCAGCGCGACCGCCTTCTTCTCGGGCAACGGCACCGACGCCACCCTCCATGACTCGATTCTCTTCAACAACATCGAAGGCATCGACGGTAGCGGCGGCGTGGCTCTCGACCACATCGTCTACCAGGGAGGATGGCTCTTCGGCGGCCCGACCTACGACGAAGGTGACGCGATCCTCCAAGCCGACCCCCTATTCACCGATCCGGCGGCGGGCGACTACACCCTGCTGCCGGACTCGCCGGCCCGCGGCTTCGGCAGCAGCGGCCAGGACGTGGGGGCCTACGGCGGCCCCCTCGGAGATCAGTGGCAGGCGCCGGCGCTGACGCCACGTCCTGCCCTCCGACGCATCACGCTCCTCGGATCCAGACCTCAACAGACACCTGGCGCGAGCTTCTCGTTCCAACCCTACGGCCTCTTCGCGGGCGGCTGGGTCGGTCCGATCCCGGGTCTTACGGTGTGGTCCTCCTCCAATCCCTCCGTCGTGGGTTCCCTCGGCGCTGGGCAGTTCCAAGCCCTCACCGAAGGCGAAGCCATCCTCACCGCGAGCGCAGAAGGGCAAAAGGCGACAGTTTTGATCCAGGTCACGGATCAGGCGACCTCGGCGAACGTGGCGCCGTCGCAAGCCGTCGAAGAAGGACCGCTAACGGGCGTCCGGCGCCGATTTGCGCCAACGGCGCTCAACAGTCTCGAGGGGGGGTGGCAACAGGCCGCCTCCATGGGTAGTCCGCGGAGAGAGCAGGCGGCAGTGCTGCTGACCGATGGCCGGATCCTGGTGACCGGAGGGATCAGCAATTTCGCTTTGGACTCTACTGAAATCTTCGATCCAACGACGGGAAAGTGGCGGCCAGGCCCCCCGATGGGCCAGGCACGACGAGGTCACACCGCCACCCTCCTTGGCGATGGTCGGGTCTTGGTGGTCGGAGAGACCGCCGAAATCTTCGATCCGCTCACGAATCAATGGAGCCCTGCTGCGGAGCCCACAGCGCCCCATGCGTTTCACACCGCCACCTTGCTCGTGGACGGCCGAGTCCTGGTGGTCGGCGGGAGCGGCACTAGCATCCCTGAGATTTACGACCCGGTCCGCGACGCCTGGTTTTCGACCGGCGGTGACCCTTTACGCTTCATCACCCACGTCTCGGTACGCCTGGCGGATGGTCGGGTGCTGGTGGTCGACGAGGAAGAAGCGCTGATCTATCACCCCAGCAGCGGCTGGGCAGATGCCGCGGCACCCATCCTGGGTGTCCAGAACGCAACGGCAACCCTCCTACTTGACGGTCGAGTCTTGGTCGCCGGGGGCTCCAGAATAGAAAATCAAGCCTCCCAAGTCTTTACGCCTGACTCGGGCGGTGGCTCTTGGCAGCTGACCGGCGCCATGCTCGACAACCGGATTTCTCATCGGTCGATGCTCCTTCCGAGTGGACAGGTGCTCGCCGTCGGCGGTTCCGACAGAGAAGCCAGGGCCGAGGCCTGGGACCCAGCCACCGGACTCTGGGCCGACGCCGGGGCTCCATCCTCCGGACGGCAGCAGCACTCCCTCGCCCAGTTGCCGAGCGGGCAGCTGATGCTCATCGGCGGCGATAGCTCCAACAGCCCGAGCACGGCGCGCTGCGAGGTCTTCCAGCCGCCGACGCCGCCGGCTTCGTCAGCGGCGAGCCTCGCCGAGAGCCGTTATATCCCGGGCGTCGCGAGGCTTCCCGACGGTCGGATCCTCGCCGTGGGCGGCTTCCACCAGAGCTATAGCGACGGCGTCGAGATCTACAGCCCGGAAATGGATGCGTGGGTCGCCGGACAGCCGCTCGCCACCGCCACGGAGCGGCAGGTCGTCTCCCTCGCCGACGGCCGGGTGCTCGCGGTCGCCGCGGGCTACGCCGAGATATTCGATCCGACCACCGGGAGCTGGCGCCTCACGGCGCCCAAGCCGTTGGCGAGTCCCTTCTCTGCACCGATTCTCGGCCGACTAGCCGATGGTCGAATCCTCACCGTCAGCCAGGTGGGCGCCGACATCTACGATCCCGAGACCGACAAGTGGACGGTCGCTGGCGACATGGTCACGCCGAGGAATAGGGCAACGGTAACGCCGATGCCGACCGGCGAGATCTTGGTGGCGGGCGGAGAGCTCGGCGACCGCACCATCATCCCGACGGTGGAAGTCTACGACCCGGTCAGCGACGCGTGGCGTTCCGTCGAGTCGCTGCGCTTCCCGAGACGTCGCCACACGGCGGTCCCGCTGCCATCGGGCGAAGTGCTGGTGATCGGCGGTGACGACGGCGACCTCGCCCACGCAACGGCGGAGATCTACGACCCGACGGCTAGCCGTTGGCGCTTCACCCTCGGCGATATGGCCGAAGGCCGAAGCTTCGCCGGATCCATCGTCAGCGACGGCTCTGTCTGGATCATCGGCGGCGAAGGCGCCAACCGCACGACCCTCGCGAGCACTGAGATCTATGACCCGCTGACCGATCTTTGGCGCTCGGGGCCGGACCTCGCGACCCCGAGGTCTCGGTATGGCCTGGCTCGACTCGACGGCGGCGACATTCTGGTGGTCGGCGGCCGCACGGTGGACCGGTGGGGTCTATACCGATCGCTGGTCAGCGTCGAAAGGCTGAGCGCCCAGGCTATCGATGGGGGCCGGCGGCCGATGATTCTGGACGCACCCGAGGTCATCCGCTTCGGCGAGTCCTTCACCGTTGAAGTGGATACGTGGTCGGGCGGCGAAGGCCACGGCGGCCGGGCCGGCGCCTCGGCCTACGAACACCCCGTCGTCGAGCTCCGCGCCGCCGATGACGGCCGAATCGTCCGCCTTCTGCCTGAACTGAGACGGAATATCGGCCTGACGCCGCCTTCCTGGTCCGGCATCCCCGTCGAGCTGATGTTCAGCCGCCTGCCGGCGACCCTCGACCCCGGCCCCTACGAGCTGATCGTCCGCCGGGCGGGACTCGCCAGCGCCCCCGAACGGGTGGTGCTGGCCTGCAGCCTGGCCATCACCGCCCAGCCCCAGGACGTCACGGTCGCGCTCGGCGAGTCGGCGACCTTCGAGGTCGCGTCCGCCGGAGGTCGGACCTACCAATGGCGTCGCGACGGTGTGGACATCCCCGACGCTACCGCCCCCGTCTACACGACCCCCGCCGCCACCGCCAGTGATGTTGGCGCGGTCTACGACGTCGTCGTGAAGGGCGGCTGCGAGGAGACGGTATCCCAGCCGGCGACTCTCGGAATCGCAGACGACGTGGCGCCGACGGGCGCGATCCTCGATCCGGACCTGAACGACTGCTGGGTGCTGCCGGTGGTCGGCGAGCCGGACGTGACCGAGACCGTGGTCTGGGACCTCAACGACGATATCCGGCTGTGCACGACCCGGCTGTGGCTCGAAGCTTCAGCAGATCCGTCCGACGCGGAAAGCTGGCGGCCGATCGACCGAAGCGGCGTCGACCCGGCGGAGCCCCTGGCGAGCTTCGGCGAGGGCCCCGGGTGCGCCCAGCCGGTCTCCGAACGGAGTTACGAGCTCCGCTTCGGCCCCGAGCCGCCGACCCTTGACGGCGTCGCCGACGGTCTCGAGTATCGGTTCCGACTGGAGGCGCAGGACCACGCGGGCAATGTCGGCGAGGTGCTCGGCGAGGCGTTTTCGATCGTCGAGCCGGACTCCGAAGACGTCAAGACGCTCATTTTGACCCACCGCGGTCGCCTCGAAGCGGCCTTTGATGTCCCTCGCGTCGATGCGCTGATGGACGACCTCCAGCGTCTGGCGGACCGGCCGAAGGTCGATGGTCTGGTCATCGACGTGTCCGGCGACGCCGAGCTCAACGTCCTCTACGCCGCGTGGGACGCCGCCGTCACTCCGGCGCCGCTCGGCGACGCCGCCGCGCACGCCGCCGCGAACCGGGCGGCGAACGAGGTTCTCTTCGGAGACGCGTCGAGCGTCAACGGCGAAGGCGGTGTCCACGGGGTCCTTCTACGACGCCTTCGAGCTTTCCGCGGCGTCGAATTCCTGGTCATCGTCGGCGGCGACAACATCGTGCCGATGGCGAGGCTCGTCGACGGCGCGAATCTGCTCCCGGAGTCCGCTTACGTTGACCGCAGGCGGATCGATCCGGCCGCGATGCCCGATGACAAGGCCTACACGGCTGTGGCCCGGGCGCTCGCCGGGGACACCTTCCTTTCGGATGACCCGATCGCGCTGCGCCAGGCGGTCGACCGGGAGGCGCTGAATCGGAGCCTCTTCTTGCCAGATCTCGCGGTCGGGCGGCTTGTCGAAACGCCGGAGGAAATGCGGCGCGCCATCGACGCGTTCATCGATATCGACGGCAACGTCGACTTCACCTCCGACGGCGAGGTCTTGGTCACCGGCTACGACTTCCTGGTCGACGTGGCGTCGAGCCTCGAAGCGCGCTGGACGTCGAGCCTCACAGGCGTGGATCGAGTGCAGTCCTTGATCACCTCCGGTGAAAACGATCCGGCCCCCTGGACCGGCGCCGACCTCGAAGGCGCCCTCTGCCTGGACGCGGCGCCGACGGTGGTGAGCTTTAACGGCCACGCATATCACCAGGGCGAGGGAGTCCCAGGCGATGACTTCGCCGACATCCGGGCCACCGACGCCGAGTCCCTACGCCTCGCCTGCGGTGAGGGCGCCTTCGACGGCAGAATCCTCTACTCCGCGGGCTGCCACGCCGGACTGCCGGTGCCGGGTTCGGCGAGCTCCGGGGGCGCCCCTCTTCCCACGGACACCCGCGACCTACCCCAGACCTACCTCGGTCTCGGCGCCGTGGCGTATGTCGCCAATAGCGGCTACGGCTGGGGGCTCACCGGCGGAGTGGGATACAGCGAGCGCTTGGTGCAGATCCTGACCGAGGAGCTCACGACGGGCGACGGCAGCGGCATCGGGCGCGCGGTGGGTCAGGCCGTCGCGGAAGCCAAGCTGCGCTACTACCTAGAGACCCTCTACTATGACGCCTACGACGCGAAGACCCTGATGCAGTGGACCTTCTACGGCTTGCCAATGACGACACTCTCCGGGGGGTCCGGCGGCGATACGGAACCGCCGCCGCCGCCGGTCGTCGAGTTGCGCGACGACATGGCCAACGACGGAGGTGAGCTGCCTCCTGGAATCATTTCCGTTCGCAGCGAAATCGAAGTATCCGAAACCCTCTATTCCAAACGGAATTCGGCCGGCGACGCCGCGCTAGGACCGGTCGGGGAACCGGTGGAAGGCTGCCCGGACAGCGACGGCTGTTACTACACCTTGAGCGACCTCGCCGCCGCCCGCGGCGGCGGCACCGCCGACCTACCCCGGGTACCCTACCTCGTCTATGACTCGAGACTCTCCGCCGCTCGCCAGCACGGCGTGCTGTGGCTCGGCGGTGACTACGTCGAGGAGGACGGCTGGAGGCCGGTGATCGCGAGCTTGGTTTCCAACGACGGCGAAGAGACCAATAGCGGTCTTCCCCAAGACATCCTGCTCGACCCCATCGACACCCACTGGCCGGACGACCCCGGCACCGTCGCCGGCTGCCGGGCTTCGGACCTGGATTTCGCGACCCTCGTCGTGCCGATGGCTGAGCTTCGCCCCGGAGCCGACGGCACGCCGTACGGACGCCACCGGCGATACACACAGGTCAACGTCGAAGCCCTCTATTTAGGCGCCACGAGCCCGGACGTCTGCGAAAACGAGCCGCCCGTTTTCGCAGAGCACGATGGCGACTTGCACTCGGTGGTCGGCCACACCGTGAACTGGCGGGTGCCGGTTACCGACGACCGAGAGGTCTGGCGCGTGGTCGTGGTGGTCAACGACCGGCCCGCCGATCCGGAGACGGGAGTCGGCCGCTGGCGGCCCATCGAGCTAGTGCCCGACTCCGAGCCGGGCTTCTGGCGAGGCTCCGAAGAGTTCCCGAACTTGTCGAGGCTCCGCTACGTGGTCCAGGCGGTCGACGTCCACGGCAACGTCGCCTGGGCTGACACCGTCGGCGAGCCGGAACGCTCGGGAGGAAGCCCGGATACGGCCCCGCCCAAGATGCTCCCGGAGGTGATTACCGTCAGCTTGGAGAGTGACCCGGTCGATCTTTCCGTCCAACTTGACGCCGTCGCCACAAGCGTCGACGCGGGCCAGCCCTTCGGCTTAACTGCGACGGTTTCCTACGTCCCTGCCACCGGCGCACCGATCAACGCCCTGCTGGAAATCAGTGCCGACGCAGGTCTCGAAAACCTCAGCTCGGGCGGCGGCCCCTGGGAGTGCGACGGCCGGCCCTTGCTCTGCCGCCGGCTCGAGCCCTTTGAGGCGGGTACGACGGAGACGCTCCGCATTTCGGGTTTTACGACCTCGGACCCCGGCGCCATCGGCACGGACCAGCACGCCTCAGCGCGGATCTTCCACGGCGGCGATGACCCGGTGCCGGGCAACGACCTCGACGGAGCCGTCATTCGAATTGATGGGTCTGGACCGTCGATCCGGTCCGTTTCAACCGTGGCCTCGATCCCCGCCGGCGCGATTCCGCCCCAGGGCCAACTCGACATCGCCGTCAGCCAGCTGCTCGTGGACTTCACCGACAGCATCACCGGCGCAACGGACCCGCTCCACTGGCGACTGGTCGCCTCGGGCCCAGACAACACTCTCGAGACCATCGACTGTGACGGACCGGCTGGCGACGACTGGACCTTCACCCTGGACGCGGGCCCAGTCGACGACGCACGGATTTGGCTGCGGGCCAGCGACGGGGTCCTGCCGGCGGACCATTTCCGCTTGATCGCCTGCCCGGGCATCGAGGATTTGTCGGGCCAGCCGCTCGACGCCCCGCGGGTCGCCGCTGAATTCGAAGTGACCGAGCACCACCTCCTGAGGGATCCCAATATCGACGACGCGACGCTGTCGCCGTGGCGTCAGGACCACTCCGGCGGCGGCGTGGCGATCGGTGACCCGCGGGACGCGGGCGACGCCCAGACCTCCGGGGCGATTCGCACCCTCGTCAGCGGCGACGGGCTCGTGAGGCTCTCGCAGTGCATGGGCGTGTCCGCCGCAACGCCAGTCGAAGTCGGTGGACGGACGGCCGTCCTCGGGGGGCGAGCCCGCCTGTTCCTCGAAGTCTCCACCCACGCCGCCCCGGACTGCTCTGATCCGGGGGTTGTGATCGCTGGATCGAGCCAAGAGGTCAGCGCCCCAGGGGCCTGGCTGGCAGCTGAGCCGCTGATCGCGCCTACGACTTCCGGATGGCTCCGCATCAGCTACGCGGTCGAGGCCGTTGACGGCAGCGCCGTCGACCTGCTGCTCGACGACCTCGTTGCGCGCTGGACAGAGGCGCTCTTCGCCGACGACTTCGAATCCGGGGATACCTCGGCCTGGACGGGAGAGCACCCCTAGGTTTTATGGACCGACCGGCGCGGTACGTCGCCGGTCGTTTGGCGTCGCGGGCGGGGCTTCGGCTCCGCCCGCTTTTTTATGGCGGCTAGAGGCTGTCTTCGGCGCCCGCCGTCGAGTCCTGGGCCAGGCCATCGAGAAACTGACGGGCTCCTTTGGCCTCAGCCGACTGGCCTGCACCCTCAGCGGTTTCAAGCGCCAGCTGCGCCAAGTCCCGGGCGGCGTCCGGATCTCCTACAGCCACTGCAAGCTGTGCCTGGGCGAGTTGAACCTCGGTGCGGTCTTGGAGCGCCTTGTGCCTCTCCGCTCCGTCGTATGCGCGCTGGAGAAGGTCGCCGGCACGCTGGTAGGCGCCGCGCTTCAGAGCGATTTTGCCAAGAAAGAGCAGCTCGTAGTGATCGGACTGCCCGGCGCCGATCTTCATCTGCTGTGCTTCTTCAAACAGCGCCTTCGCCGTATCTAGGTCGCCCTGCGCGAAGCGGACCTCGCCTAGATTCGCGATGGCCAAAGTCTGGTAGCCCGGCCGTCCAAGGTCCCTGAAGGTCTCAACCAAGGAAACGTAAAGATCACCTGCTTTCTCGAGCTCACCCACGCGCAGGAAGTGGCTTGCTTGGCTGAAGTGCACCACAGCCCTTTGAATTCTGCTCTCTACCCGTGCCGCCACTTTCACTGCTTCCTCAAGAAACGCCCCGGCTTCTTCAAGTTCTTCCGCTCTGGAAGCCATCACACTTAGGCCCACCAGAGCCCGAAGCCGACCCCTGTCGTTACCGAGCCGCCGGTAGGCAACTTCAGCTTGACGGTAGAGAGCTGCTGAAAGGCGATTCTCCCCCCCGGCCCCGGCTGTCTTCGCGGCTACGTCCACAACTTCGACATGCGCAAGACTGCCGATTTCCAAGGCGGTGATGATCGAGGCTTCATCTATGGCGCGCTCGGCCTTGGCCTTCTCACCGACGTTCGACCAGGCTATCGCCTGGTAGGTTAAGGCCTGGGCAAGGACGCCCGGAGCGTCGAGTACCCGCGCTTTGGTCCCAGCGTCTTCACTCCACCGCACCATCTCTTGCCACTCTTCGCCCGTGTAGGAGACGCGAGCTCGAAGAAGCCCCACCCTGGGGTCAATATCGGCGAGGGGCAAGGCCGCCACCTGCTCCGTCACGGCCCGTGCGATTTCGAGCTTTCCAGCTAACCGCAGAACCTCTCCATACCGAAGGCCAAGGTCAAGATTGTCTGGTTCCGCAGAGAAAAGACGACCGTAAACCGCGGCAGCTGCACTCCATTCTTCGGACAGGGCGTGTCCGCGAGCTCGAGTCAGGTCTCGTTCGCGGGAGCTCACCGTCTCCGGCAGCAGCTCAAGGGCCCTTAGGATCGCCTCGGCGGCTGCGGCAGTCTTGCCTTGTAGTTGCAGCGCATCAGCCATTGCCACCCACACGACCGCGGAATCCGGATCAAGAGCCCTGGCCTCTTCCAAAACTTCTAGGGCACCTCTGACATCAAATTTCCGGAGGCGATCTACGCCTGCCGCATAAAGCTGGCCAGCGCCGGACCAAGCATCGGGGAACGAACCTTCGAGGGCTAGGGCGGATCCTCCCGCATGACGGTTGCCGAGCATGAAACGCCCAACGGCCTCGGCGATGGAGTCAAGCTGCCGCCAAAGACTGTCTCTACGAACTTCAACTCGCTGGCTAAAGCCGCCAGCCACCTCGCCCACACGCCAAGCCCTGACGGTGAGGGACACGCTGTCGTTGCGATCATCTAGTGGAAGGAAAGATCCTGTCACCACAAAATCAGCGCCCAAGAGGTCAACCAGTTCATCCCTCGACGCTGAGGTCGGGAGCATGGACTTGGACTCGGCGACCCAGCCCGGCCTCAGGACCCGGACCTCCGGCAGATTCACCAGCTCAGCGTTAAGCCCTTCAGCGACGGCGGTGCCCCACCAGGCCAGCTCCGAACGCTGGCTCGAATTCGTCAGCTCGAGGACCGCGACGACCGGCGGCCGGGTCTTTCCGGGGAGGCCGAGCCAGGCGAGGGCGGCGACACCGACGGCGACCAAGGCCGGCCACCAGCGCCGAGGGCCTCGACGGGTCGGCGGCACTTCCGGGACTTCGGACGAAGCCTCGCTAGGCTCCACTAACTGCACACCTTCCCCCGGGGCGCCAGACGCTCCGGGGTCATGCCGCCGAGGCGACGCCTCAGACTCAAGGCTCAGGAGCGCTTCGAGCGCCGCGCGGGCGCTCGGCGGGCGATCTTCGGGACTTTTCTCTCGCAGGTGGTCGACCCAGGCCGAAAGCGCCGCTGGCACCTCAGGCCGCAACGCGTCGACGGCCACCTGGCGCTCACCGCATACGCGGGCGAGGAGATCGGTCCGCGTCGCGCCTTGGAATGGGCGGACGCCCGTGAGCAGGAGGTATGCGAGCACGCCGACGGCGAATAGGTCGGCGCGGTCGTCGACGGCAAGCCCCCGAGCCTGTTCCGGCGCCATGGCATAGCCGGTGCCGAGCACCGCATTCGGCGCGGTGAAAGCGCTCTCGGCCAGCGTCCCGGAATCTTCCGTTCCCACGTCCCCGAGGGACTTCGCGAGTCCGAAGTCCAGGAGCTTGACATAGCCGTCGTGGGCCAGAATCACGTTCTCAGCCTTCAAGTCCCGATGAACGAAACCTCGGCCGTGGACCGCAGCCAGCCCGTCGAGGACGTCCCGCAGTATCGCCATGACGCGGTCGATTTTGAGGGGAGCATCTTCCACGAGCGCTTCGGCGAGGGTGCGGCCTTCCACGCACTCCATGACCACGTGCTCTTGCCCGCCGTCTTCGATGACCTCGAAGATCTGCACCAGGTAAGGATGCTGGACCCGTGCCAGGGCCCTGACCTCGCGTCGGAAACGCTGTACCGCCCGCGGATCCTCGAGGCGGTCTGGACGGATGGACTTGATCGCCACCGAGCGGTCCAGCTCCGAGTCATAGGCGCGGTAGACCACGCCCA
>JBCDKB010000170.1:0-15383 GCA_038747035.1 Acidobacteriota bacterium
CCCGATGAAGTCGCTCGTCCTCGCGGCGCCGGTGCGCACGCCGATCGGTAAGTTCGGCGGCGCGTTGGCGCCCCTGTCCGCGGCCGACCTCGGTGCGGCCGCCGCTTCCGCCTGCCTCGAACGCGCCGGCGTCGATCCGTCGGCGGTCGACCAGGCGATCTTCGGTCACGGTCGGCAAGCCGGCGGCGGTCCCAATACCGCCCGCCAGGTCGCCCACCGCGCCGGCGTTCCGGAAACCTCCCCGGCCTTTACGCTGAACCAAGCCTGCGGTTCCGGGTTGCAATCGGTCTTCGCCGCGGCGCGGGCGATCCTGCTGGGGGAGGCTGAGGTGGTGCTCGCCGGCGGCACCGAGAGCATGTCCAATACGCCCTACCTGCTGCCGCGGGCGCGGTGGGGCCATCGACTCGGTCACGCCGAGCTCACGGACGGCATGTATCGGGACGGCTTCAACGATCCGATTTCCGGCCTGGTGATGGGCGAAACGGCCGAGGAGCTCGCCGAAGACTGGCGGATCAGCCGCGACCAATCGGACGCGTGGGCGGTGCGGTCCCAGAATCGGAGCGAGGCCGCCCGGGCGGCGGGTCGATTTGCGTCGGAGATCGCGCCGGTGACCGTGCCGGGGCGCCGGGGCGAGACCGTCGTCGATCGCGACGAGCATCCCCGGGACGGCGTGACGCCGGAGAAGCTCGCCAAGCTCAAGCCGGTTTTCCGCGACGGCGGTCGCGTGACCGCGGGCAACGCCTCGGGCATCACCGACGGCGCCGCGGCGCTGCTGGTGGCCTCGGCGGAGGCGGCTGAGCGCTTGGGCCTCCAGGTCGTCGCCCACCTCCGGGGCTGGGCGGCGGTGGGAGTGGAGCCGCGAATCATGGGCATCGGACCGGTGCCGGCGTGCGAGAAGCTCTTCGCCGACACCGGCGTCGGCGCCGACGCCATCGATGAGGTCGAGCTCAACGAAGCCTTTGCGTGCCAGCTCCTGGCGTGCCTCAAGGACCTTCCCTTCGATCCGGCGATCGTCAATCCCGACGGCGGCGCCATCTCCCTCGGCCACCCCATCGGCTGCACGGGCGCGCGGATCCTGGTGACGCTGCTGCACGGCCTCGAACGCCGCGGCGGTCGCTACGGCGTCGCCACGCTGTGCGTATCCGGCGGCCTCGGGCTGGCGGCCCTCGTCGAGCGGGCGTCCTGAGCGCTCGCATGGGGGATGTCATGTCGAGCTCGTCCCCGCCCGGCTCGGCGGTCCGGGTGGACCGCCAGGGCCGCGTCGCGACGGTCTGGGTCGATCGCCCGCCCCTCAATATTTTCGACCTCGAGACCCTGAGGCAGCTCGACCGGGCCATCGAAGAGCTCGCCGGCGCAGGGGGCGACGGTCTGCAGCTGGTGGTTCTTCGGGGCGGCGGCGGCCGGGCCTTTTCCGCCGGCGTCGCCATTGAAGACCACGTGGGCGACCGCATTCCGCTGATGCTCGAGGTCTTCCACGGCGCCCTGCGGCGGCTCTTTGCTTTGCCGATCCCGACGGTGGCGGCGGTTGACGGGCACTGCCTGGGCGGCGGCATGGAGCTGGCGGCGGTGTGTGATTTTGTCGTCGCCACCGAGCGCTCCCGCTTCGGGCAGCCGGAGATCAAGCTGGCGTGTTTCCCGCCGGTGGCCGCCGCCCTCTACCCGTCCCTCATCGGCCCTGGCCGGGCCTTCGACCTGCTGCTGACCGGCCGAACCTTGAGCTGCCGGGACGCCGAAGCGTGGGGTTTCGTCGCGCGGCGCTTCGCCGACGGCGGACTCGACGAAGGGCTGGACCTTCTGGCCGCCGAGCTGGCGGCGCTGTCGACGCCGGCCCTCCGACTCACCAAGAAAGCCATCCGCCTGGGCCAATCCCAGGCGCCATTGCTCGACGAAGCGCTCGCCGCCTCCGAGCAGATTTACCTCGAAGAACTGGCCCAAACCGCCGATATGGAGGAAGGCGTCGTCGCTTTCCTCGAGAAGCGGCCTCCGGCCTGGACCCATCGATAGGAGAAGACGATGTCTGAAGCCGCCGTGCTGATGGAGCAGGAGGGCCGCGTGGCCATCCTGACGATCAACCGCCCCGACAAGCTCAACGCGCTGAACCAGCAGGTGCGCGACGACATGCTCGAGCACCTCGGCACCATCGAGAACGACGACTCGATCGGCGCCGTGGTGGTGACGGGTTCCGGCGAGAAGTCCTTCGTCGCCGGAGCCGATATCGGCGAATTCGAAGGTCGCTCGCCCTTCGACCAGCGCGAAGCGATGGCGTTCCCGCGGGTTTTTGACGTCATGGCCAGCTTCCCGAAACCGGTCATCGCCATGATTAACGGTTTCTGCCTCGGCGGCGGCTGCGAAATGGCCAGCTCCTGCGACATCCGCATCGCGTCGGACAAGGCCAAATTCGGCCAGCCCGAAATCAAGCTCGGCCTGATCCCCGGCGGCGGCGGCACGCAGCGTCTGCCGCGTCTGGTGGGCATGGGCCACGCCATGCGTTTGATCCTGACCGGCGACATCATCGGCGCCGAAGAAGCGCAGTCGATCGGCCTGGTGGAGAAAGTTGTGCCGGCCGACGAGCTGCGCGCGGCGACCATGGAGCTCGCGAATAAGATCGCGTCGATGAGCCCGCTGACCCTGCGGGTGGCGAAGGAAGCGATGCGCGGCAGCGAGCGCATGGCGATCGAAGAGGGCATCCTCTACGAGCGCGACCTCTTTTGCCTCTGTTTCTCGACCGACGACAAGAAGGAAGGCGTCGAGGCTTTCCTGCAAAAGCGCAAGGCCGAGTGGACCGGCCGCTAGTCTCCGAGACTCACTGGCTCCACGGAAAAGGCGCGTCCCAGGGATCCTCGGGCGCGCCTTCGCTTTCCGGCCCCGGGTCAAGGCTTCCGCTGACCGTGGCGTGGCCGGGGATCTCGATCCGGAAGTGGTTCGGCTCATGGGGCTCTATCCCTTCCGGGCAGGGATCCGTTCGGTGCTCGAGCAGTCCTTCGAGTCGCGCGTCGAGCAGCGGTCCTGGCTGTGAGTAGGCGATCCGCGGTCTGTCCGCCGCCGGCACGGCGGGCAGCGCAAAGGTCGTCCCTAGGCTCTTGCCGGTGGGGTCGACGGCGCGGCCGCTGCGGTCCTCGGCCCAGGTATAGACCCGACGCCAGTCGGCGGGGTGCACGGGTTCGGCCAGCGGCAGGATCAGTCGAAATTTCGGGTGATCCGGCGTGTGGGACCAGGTGGTGTGCACGATGTGGAAGAACTCCTCGAAACGCTCCGCCGCCTCGCCGATATGGAGACCGACGTCGTAATCGAGCACCAGGCACGAGAGGTGCGCGACCCGCTCGCCGCCGCGTTTAGCCCCCGCCGGGTAGAGCGTCGGCGACCACAGCCGCAGCTCGCGTTTGGGCGCGGCTTTCACTTCGCGGATGAGGTGCCGGAACTCCCGTTCGGCGGCCCCGGCATCGCCCTCGAGCTCGGCACGCCGCTGTGCCTGGGCGAGCCGGGAACCGTATTTGCCCGGCGCATAGCCGTCGGCTTTGAAGCTCCGCCACGCCGCTTCGATGCGCTCGACTTCGCGGGCCACCGCATCGGCGACCTTCGGCTTCACCAAGAAGGTCGTCAAGCCCCGCACCAGCCGCTCGAGTCCGACGACGTCCCGGTTCGGAACGGTGTCGAAAACCCTTTGGAAGGTCGTGACGGCGAAGCGCATGGCTTGAAGGTTCAGCGTCTGTAGGGGGCGCCTAGGCGAGATGATCCCATCCCGCCGGCGGCAGGTCGACGAGCTGGCCGTCGGCGTGCCGCAGCCGGACGCCGGGCTCCTCGGTCATTCGGCCGATCCGGCGGACCGCGAATCGGCCGGGGGGCGCCACGTCGGGGGGGAGGCTAAAGAGCAGGACGTAATCTTCACCGCCCGCCAGGGCGGCGTCGCGCCACGTGGTGTCGAGGCGACGGGCGAGGGATTCGAGCTCCGGGGTTCCGAGCAGGGCCTCGGCGTCGAGCACCGCGCCGACCGCGGAGGCCTTGCACAGGCGATGGAGGTCGCGTGAGAGGCCGTCGGAGAGGTCGATGGCGGCGCCGGCTCCGCGCTCGGCGAGCCAGGCCCCGAGCTCGATTTGGGGGACGGGGAGCACATGACGGCGGACGGCGGACTCGGCGGCCCGCCGCTCCGAGGCCGGAATCTCAACCTCGGGGGGAAGGTGGAGGCGATCGCCGTCGAGCCTGACGCCGCGCAGCACCAGCCGGCACCCCAGGGCGGATTCTCCGACCGGCCCGCCGAGGTAAAGGAGGTGGCCGGGGCGGGCGTCGCAGCGCTTGAGCAGGTGGCGGTTGGGGAGGCCGAAGAGGGTCAGCGCCGCGGTGATTCTCGGCTGGGAGGAAAGATCACCCCCGGCCAGCTCGACGCCGGCGCGGTCGCAGGCGTCGAGCAAACCCCGGAAGAAGTCGCGGTGGGGAAAGTCTTGGGGGGCGGAAAGAGCGAGGACCGCGTAGGCGGGACGGGCCCCCATGGCGGCGAGGTCCGAGAGATTCACCGCCAGCAGGCGGCGCGCGAGCTGGCGTGGGTCGAGGTCTTCCGGAAAGTGCACACCCGCGATTTGGGTGTCGACCGTCACCACGTAGGGGGCTGCCGGCAGCGACGCCGCATCATCGCCGATCAGGTGCCAGCCGCGGGCCTCCGCGCGACCTCGGAGCCATGCGATCAGCTGGTCTTCGCCGTTCATGGTCCGATCACGGGGCCCCGGATTCGAGAAGGGCGAGGTCCAGCACGTCGTCGAGGTGGCGGAGACAGCGAATATCCAGGCCCCGCCGGAGACCGGCGGGCAGCTCCGCCAGGTCTTTCTCGTTGCCATAGGGCACGATGATCAGCTCGGTGCCGGCGGTGCGCGCAGCGAGGGCTTTTTCCTTGAGGCCGCCGATCGGCAGGATGTCACCGCGCAGTGTGATCTCGCCGGTCATCGCCAAGTCCCGCCTCACGGGACGTCCCGAGAGGGCCGAGACGATGGCGGTGGCGATGGTGATGCCGGCGGAGGGGCCGTCCTTTGGGATCGAGCCGGCGGGGGCATGCACGTGGATATCGGCCCGGGCGAAAAGGTCGAGGGCGCCGTTACCGTGCGATTCCTCACCGTCGGTATTGCCCGCCGGCGGCGGCAGCTCGACGCGGAGCTGGTCGGGGTGGCGGGCGGCCCAGCTGCGCACGAAGGTCATGGCGGTCTGGCCGGACTCACGCATCACCTCGCCCAGGTGCCCGGTGAGCTGGAGCTTGCCGCGGCCGGGCACGACGCTCGCTTCGATGAGGAGCAGGTCGCCGCCGGCCGCCGTCCAAGCGAGCCCCGTGGCGACGCCGACCCGCGGCTCGTCGAGCAGGCCGTCGGCGGTGAATTGGGGAATACCGAGCAGGGATGCGACCTCCCGAGGACCGACCCGGCGCTTTTTGTCGTCGCCTTCGGCGACCCGCACGGCGGTCTTGCGGGCGACCGCGGCGATTTGGCGCTCCAGGTTTCGAAGGCCAGCTTCGCGGGTGTAGCGGCGGATCAAGGCCTGGAGGCCACCGTCGGTAATGTGGAGGTGGCGGGGTTCGAGGCCGTTGGCTTCGATCTGTTTCGGCACCAGATGCCGGCGGGCGATGGTGGTCTTCTCTTCCTCGGTATAGCCGGAGATGCGAATCACCTCCATGCGATCGAGGAAAGCCGGTTGGATCGGCTCGAGCAGGTTGGCGGTGGTGATGAAGATCACCCGCGACAGGTCGTAGGCGACGCCGAGGTAGTGGTCGCGGAAGGCGTCGTTCTGCTCAGGGTCGAGGACTTCGAGCAGGGCCGAGGACGGATCGCCGCGGAAGTCGGAGCCGATCTTGTCGATCTCGTCGAGCATGAAGACCGGATTGCTGGTGCCGGCCTGGTGCAGGCCCTGGACGATGCGGCCCGGCATGGCGCCGACGTAGGTCCGGCGGTGCCCGCGGATCTCCGCCTCGTCCCGGACGCCGCCGAGGGAGAGTCGAACGAAGGTGCGGCCGAGGGCGCGGGCGATCGATCGACCGAGGGAGGTCTTGCCGACGCCCGGCGGTCCGACGAAGCACAGAATCGGGCCTTTGACGTCGGGCTTGAGGCGGCGGACCGCCAGGTACTCGATGATGCGCTCTTTCACCTTCTCGAGACCGTAGTGGTCATCGGCGAGGATCTGGCGCGCATTATCGAGGTTGAGGTCGTCTTCGGAGGCGGTCGTCCAGGGCAGGCCCGTCAACCAGTCCAAATAGGTCCTGATGACCGTGTTTTCACCGCTCTCGGGGTGACTGCGCTCGAGGCGTCTGAGCTGGCGCTCGAGTTCTTCGAGGGCTTCCGCCGGCAGCTGTTTTTCGGCGCCGATCGCGCGGTAGCGGGCGATCTCCTCCACCAGCTCATCGACCTCACCCAACTCTTCTTGGATCGCCTTCAGCTGCTGGCGCAAGAAGTACTCGCGGTGCGAGCGATCCATGTCCTCCTGGGCCTGGGAGGAAATCCGGTGCTGCGTCGTGAGGACGTCGAGTTCGTGGTGGAGCAGCTCGGAGACGCGCCGGAGACGCTCGGCGGCGTCGTCGGTCTCGAGGATGCTTTGGGCGTCGGTGAGGCGCAGGTCGAGGTTGCTGGCGGCCAGGTCGGCGAGCCGACCCGGATGGTCCAGATTGGCGGCGAGCACCATGACCTCGGGGGATACGTTTTGGCCCATATTCGCCGCCCGCTCGAGCAGCTCTCGGACGGTGCGCATCAGGGCCTCGGACGTCACCCCGGCGTCGTCGCTAGGCTCCGCGCCGTCGCCGCTCGGATCGACGTCGTCGTCTTCGAGGGCGGAGGCCGCGACGTCGACCCTGCGGATCCGTCCGATGGGAAACGGCTCCATCTGCGGCAGGGCGAGCAGCTCGGCTCGGACCAGTCCCTGCACCAGGACGCGGATGCGTCCGTCCGGGAGCTTGAGCATGCGCATGATGCGGCCGACGGTGCCGATGGAGAATATTTGCGACACGGATGCGAGCGCGCCCTCCGACTCGCGCCGGGCCACCAGCATGATCAGGCGATCGTGGGCGAGGGCGTGATCCACCGCCGCCACGCCGCGCTCCGGCTCCACCGAGAGCGGCATGATGACGAACGGAAAGACAACCGTTTCCTTGAGTGGCAAAACCGGAAGGATGTCCGGGACTTCGATCTCTTCCGGGTTCATCGACATAGGCTGTCGCTCGCTCATGGCCCCGCGGAAAGCGCCTGGGGCTCACTCCGCCTTCGGCTTCTCAAGCAGGCTTTGGATCTCTTCGACGAAGGCGCCGATATCTTCGAACCGGCGGTAGACCGAGGCGACGCGGACGTAAGCGACCGGGTCGAGATCGCGGAGCTTCTCCATGATCACGGTGCCGATTTCTTGGGTCGCGATTTCCCGCTCTTCTCGCTGGTGCAGCCGCTGCTCGATAAGTTCGGCGATTTCTTCCTGGTTCTTGGCCGGGATCGGGCGCTTCTGGCAGGCTTTCTGGAGTCCCGCGAGCAGCTTTTGGCGCGAGAATTCCTCCCGCCGCCCGTCCACCTTCACGACCAAATAGGGGATCTTCTCGATCTGTTCATAGGACGTGAAACGGCGGCCGCAGACGAGGCATTCGCGGCGTCGCCGGATCGTTGCGCCGTCGCGGCTTTCGCGAGAATCGACGACCCGGTCGTCGTTCGCGGAACAGAAAGGGCATTTCATAGGGGTGTCGGGGCCTCAGAGGCCCGTTGGCCCCGCGCTCTTAAGGCGTCGGGCGCAGGGCGATATTGAGGCGGACCTGGAGCTCTTCGAGGCTTTCGGCGTCGAGGTCGACGTGGACCTCACGCTCGCCACCGAGGGGCTGGTGGGCGGCGTCCTCGAGCCTCAAGGTCAGGGAGAAGCGTCGAGCTTTGCCGAGGGCGTCCTTGGCGAAATCGAGCTGCAAGTCACGTTGGATCTCACGGCTGCCGTTGCGGCCGGCGTCGACGATGGCCGGAGCCTTGGCCCGGGGCTTCAAAGTTTGACGACGGAGCTTCTCGAGTTCGGCGAGGGCGTCGAATCCGGTGGCTTTGGCGCTCTTGGAGCGCTTCGCTTTGGCCGGCTTGGCGGCCTTCGCGTCGTGGGTTTCGATGGTTTTGGCGACGTCTGGGGCCGGCGTTGCCGCAGGCGGCGGCGCCGCGGCGGGCTCAGGAGCGGGGGCCGGAGTCGGGTCGATCGCAGGTGGTGCGGCGGTCGCCGGCTCTGGTTCCGGCAGCTCGACGGCCACGGGTTCCATCGCATCGAGCTCGAAGGGGTCGTCGGGTGGCTCGGGGGCCGCCTTCGGAGGCTCCGGCGGCGGTTTGGGCGCCGCGACTTTGGCGACCGGAGTTTTCGGCTCCGGAGGAGGTTGCGGTGCGACCGGCTGCGGTGCGGCCGGCTGAGGTGCGACCGGCTGAGGTGCGGCCGGCTGAGGTGCGGCCGGCTGAGGTGCGACCGGCTGGGGCGCAGCCGGCTGAGATGCGGCCGGCTTGGGCGGCTCGGGCGCAGCTGGCTGAGGCGGGGCCGGTTGGGGCGCCGCTGGCGCCGCCTGAGGTTCCGGTGGCTTCGGCGCCGGGGGCTCCGGGGCCGAAGGTTTGCCCGGCGGCGGGGCGACCGGCGGGGTCACCCCGGAGTCCGTACCGCTCGAAGGCGGTTTCGGGGCTTGCGCTGGCGCCGGACGCGGCCGGGGGGAGGAGCCGTCGGGACGTTTCGCGACCGAGGAGTCGGGGCGGCCCTTGGTGAGACGTCGCTTGAGGGCGAGCAGGGTGGCCTTGGAGATCGTCTTGAGCGTTTCGAAGACGCCGTCACCGTTGAGCGCCGAGGCGCCGAGGGACTGGTATCGGCCTTCCGGATTGAGCGCTTGCTCGAGCTCCGGGATGCTCATGATGTTCGGGAGATCGCGCTTGTTGTACTGCAGAACGAGCGGGATCGTCTCGAGGGTTAGGCCCATTTCGGCGAGGTTCTCTTCCAGGTTTTGGAAGGACTCGATATTCGCCTGCAGCATCGGACGCTGCGAGTCGGCGACGAAGACGACGCCGTCTACCCCTTTGAGGACCAGCTTACGGGTGGTGTTGTAAAAGACCTGGCCCGGAACGGTATAGAGCTGGATGCGGGTCGAGAAGCCGGCGATCGATCCGACGTCAATCGGCAGTAGGTCGAAGAAGAGAGTACGATCCGTCTCCGTCGCGAGAGAAACCATCTCGCCGCGTGAGTCGTTCGAGGTGTGCTCGAAGATCCACTGCAGGTTTGTCGTTTTGCCGCAAAGGCCGGGGCCGTAATAGACGACCTTGGCGGCCATTTGCATGGTGCTGTAATTGAAGAAAACCATTGACGGAGAGTCCTTGGCCGAAGGTGGTGCAGCTTAGCAGCTGGTCATGGGGGGGTCAACGATGGTCGGGCGCCGTCAGGGACGCCGCCGAGGGGGGCTGGGAACGGCTGCCGCCGACGTTCCGGAGGTCGTTTGTGGTCTCGTTGAGAGCGTCAAAAAGAGGTGTCAATTCAGGGGCTAGCGCCTCTAGGGCCCGGCGCTGACGGCCGAGCATGGCGACGTCGCCGCGGGCGGCCGGGCCGGTGATCGCCGCGGGGAATTCGGTCTCCGGTATCGGAGGGGCGAGTTGGGCCTGGGCCAAGGCTCCGGTGGTCAGGGCGAGGTAGCTCGACATCAGCTCGTCGGGAAGCCCGGCCCGGCGGCGCAGTCGATCTGCGGCGGCGAGTACGGTCATCACGCCGCCGGCTGCGAGGCTGGCGGCCAGGTGATAGAGCCGGCGCTCCTCGCCCGTGACTTCCACCGCGCGGCCCTTGAGGGCGCCGGTGAGCCGACGCGCGAAGGCAAGGGCTTCCGGGTGGCCGTCGATCGCCCAAGTGACCCCTTTGGCCTCGGAGAGGTGGTCTGAGACGCCTGGGAAAGCGCGGAGGGGGTGCCAGGAACCGAGGCGTCGATCGTCCGATCGGAGCGGTGCGAGGGCGCTATGGTCGAAGTGACCGGAGACGTGCAGGACGATCTTCGCTTGGGGAGCGGCGGCCAGCGTCCGGGCGACCGATTCGAGGGCAGGATCCGACACGGCAATAAGCAAGACGTCAGCATCGTCGCTGTGCATGGACTCTAGCGGGCACCAGACGGAGCCGGTCCCGGCGTGGTCGCCGCGGCGTCGGCGTCCGGCCACCCGCAGGAGGCGAGCACCGAGGGCGGTGAGCCAGCGGCCCAGGCTCGTGCCGACGCGTCCGGGGCCGACGAGCGCCACGCTGACTCCGCGGAGCGGCAACTCGGACGCTCCGCGCGACGCGGCGGTGTTGGTGTCGGACATTGGCCCTACGATACAATACGTGTACACGAAAAATAGACCGGCCGAAGGTGCCGTCTTTGACGGTGAACGGACGGTCCTCGGAATCGGAGGCCCCGCGTTCGGCCGCATCGGGCCCGCTTCGACTTCGAACGATCTGAGCTTCGGGTACCGCTTGGGCCTCGAATGAAACGCCGGCTTTGGACAAGCCGCCGGTTTCGGACAAAGCCCAGCTTCTGCGGCATCCTGAAACAGACGGTCGGCGAAGCTTAAGAGCGAGTCGGAGCGGCCGGGGTACCTCTTGACAACGATGCAGTGATGGGGACGCGCGTTGATGGGGAAGCGCTTGACGATTGAATTGGGGTCCTTGGGCGGAAACGTCCTCACTATGGCCGGAGGCCTCCGGCGTGGTGGGCTTGCGTGCGCCCCATTCGGGCATGCGGCTTCGCAGACTCGAATCGTCGGCTCGGCCCGCGGTCGCCTGCGACCACCGTCGAAAGCCGGGGCGGCGAGCGCCGTCATTTTCATCTAAATGCAAGCGGAATAAAGTCAGGGTTCGCAGAGCGCTTCGTCGGACGATTTCGAGTTTCTTCAAGAGTGCCAAACAAACGCGTGGATCCACGAGCGCCGGCCCGGATGGGCCAGGCTTCTACCGGCCCTTCCGGGGCCGCGGGCACTCGCGTCGGCGAGCCGCTGCCGGACCGGGCCAGGGAGATCCTTCGCGACATCATCCATACGCATATCGCGACCGGCGAACCCGTGAGCTCCCGGGTGCTCTCCAAGCACGCCCAGCACCACCTCTCGGCGGCGAGTATTCGTAACGTCATGGCGGACCTCGAGGACCTCGGTTTGCTCCGGCAGCCGCACACCTCGGCCGGTCGGGTGCCGACCGAGGCGGCGTACCGCCTCTACATCGAGAGCCTGATGCAGACTCGGCAGGTGTCGGCGAGTGAGCGTCGCTATATCGACGACCAGCTCGACATCGCCGGCGCCGCCGACGAGCTGGTGGCGATCGCGTCACACCTACTGTCCGAGCTCACCAGCCAGGTGGGGGTGGTGCTGACGCCGTCGGCGGAAGACATCGTGCTGCGCTCGGCGGATTTCGTTCCCTTGGGCGGCCAGCGGGTCCTCTGCGTTCTGGTGTCCCAAAGCGGTTTCGTCGACAACACCGTGATCGACGCCGGGACCGAAATCGACCGCGGCGACCTCGTGCGTTTTTCGAATTTCCTGACCGATCAATACGCCGGGCGTACGGTTCGCGAGATCCGCGACGAGATGCTGCGGACCATGGCCGCCGAACGCCGTCATCTCGATGAATGGCTGCGTCACGCGATGGCCTTCGCCCAGCAGGCCCTCTCGGACCCATCCCCGACGCGGGACGTGCTGGTGGAGGGGGCCTCGAGCTTGCTCGGGAGGCCCGAATTCTCGGATCTCGAGCGAGTTCGACGTATGCTTGATACCTTCGCAGACAAAGCGCGGCTGGCCAACGTCCTGAGCCTCTGCCTCGAGGCCGGGGACGGGGTCCGCGTTTACCTCGGCGAAGACAGTGAAGTGACTTCAGAACTCGAATTCAGCGTCGTCGCGGCGCCCTACGGGGCCGACGGCACGACGCTTGGAAGTTTGGGCGTCATCGGGCCGTCGCGGATGGAATATCCGCGGGTCGTGCCCCTGGTCCGCTACCTCGGGCAGACGCTGACGCGGGCGTTGGCTCGGGAGCAGACGAGCATCCAGAGCGACGTGGCTGAGATTAGGACAAGAAATCAAGACACGGATTCCAAGTAGCTCGGGTCGAGCCCGAGATGATGGGGGAAGAGCAGTCGAAGATGGTCGAAGAGCACGAAGAAGAGCAGGCGCCCTCCGGGCAAGACGAGCAGGCCTATGAGCTGGACCTCGAGTCCGGGGGAGACGCGGAAGAGGCCATGCGGTCGGCACTCGACGCCGTCGAAAAGAAGCAGCGTCGGCGCAGCATCCCCGTCGATGACGGCGAGCCGGCCGAGGCGAAGAAGTCGGAGTCTTCCGGGGCGAGTGACGGCGGGGCGGACGCCGAAGGGGTTGCTGAGGGTGAAAGCGCCGAAGCGGCCGCTTTGAAGACTCGGCTGCTACGCACGCTGGCGGACTTCGATAACTACCGCAAGCGGACGGACCGAGAGAAAGAGACCCTCCGGCGCTTCGCCGTATCGGACGTCATTAAAGACGTCTTGGGCGTGATCGATAACCTGGAACGGGCCCTCGCCGCCTCGGGGACGATCGAAGAGCTCAAGCAGGGACTCGAGATGATCCTTCGCCAGCAGTCGGAGGTCATGAAGCGCTACGGCGTGGAGTCGATCGACGCGGTGGACTGTCCTTTCGACCCGACCTTGCACGAAGCGGTTGCGCGAGAAGACTCTCCAGACGTCTCCACGGCGACGGTGATCCGCGAGCTGCAAAAGGGCTATATGATCCATGATCGCCTGCTGAGGCCGTCGATGGTCCACGTCGCGATGCCGGCGAAGGCCGCCGAAAGCCAGGCGGCAGAGTCCGACGACGACGAATCAGGCGGCAGCGAGTAGAATCGGCCGGGGGGCACTGCCGGCCCCTCACCGCGTCGCACCCGCTTCACCATCCCCTGGCACCCGTACCCGCTCGCGGAGCTCCTTCTTTTCGTGTCCAAGATCATCGGCATCGACCTCGGTACCACCAACAGCTGCTGCGCCATCGTGGAGGCGTTGGCGCCGAAGGTGTTGACCAATAGGGAAGGCAGTCGGACCACTCCGTCGATCGTCGCCTTCACCGAGGACGACGACCGCCTCGTGGGCCAGATCGCCAAACGGCAGGCGGTCACCAACCCGCAGAACACGGTCTTTGCGGTAAAGCGGCTGATCGGGCGAAAGTTTGATGATCCGGAAGTGCAGCGAGCCCGCGAGGTGCTGCCGTACACGCTGTCCAAAGCGCCCAATGGCGATGTTCGGATCAAAATCGGCGACCGCGAGTATTCGCCGCAGGAAATCTCCGCGTGGATCCTGACGGAGATCAAGAATTTCGTTCAGGACGCCATCGGCGAGGAGATCGAGGAAGCCATCATCACGGTGCCGGCTTATTTCGACGACTCCCAGCGCCAGGCCACGAAGGACGCCGGCAAAATCGCCGGTCTCGAAGTCCGCCGGATCATCAACGAGCCGACCGCCGCTGCCCTCGCCTACGGCATGGACAAGGGCCACGACGAGGAAGATCAGGTCATCGCCGTTTATGACCTCGGCGGCGGCACCTTCGATATTTCGATCCTCGAGCTGTCGAAAGGCGTCTTCGAGGTCCGCGGTACCTCCGGCGACAGCTATTTGGGCGGCGAGGACTTCGATCAGAAGATCATGGATTGGCTGATCCAGGAGTTTTTGGAAGAGACCGACATCGATCTGCGCAACGACCGCATGGCCCTACAGCGCCTCAAAGAGGCCGGCGAGCGCGCCAAGTGCGAGCTCTCGACCGCCGAAGAGGCGCAGATCAACCTGCCCTTCATCTCCGCCGACGATAGCGGCCCCCGACATCTATCGCGCACCCTCAGCCGCGAGCACTTCGAGACGTTGGTTCAAGATCTGGTCGACCGCACGGAGGGGCCTTGCAACGAGGCCCTCGACGCCGCCGGCTTGGATCCTTCTGAAATCGATGAAGTGCTCCTCGTCGGCGGCCAAACCCGTTCCCCGATCGTCATGCGACACGTGGAGCGAATCTTCGGCAAGGCGGCCAATCGCGAGATCAATCCGGACGAAGTGGTGGCGATTGGCGCGTCGATCCAAGGCGGCATCCTCGACGGCGAGATCAAGGACGTGGTGCTGCTCGACGTGACGCCGCTTTCTTTGGGAATTGAAACCCACGGCGGTCTGTTTACGGCATTGATCGGCCGTAACTCCACGATTCCGACCAAGAACACACAAGTCTTCACCACCGTCGTTGACAATCAAGACAAAGTCGAAATCCACTGCCTGCAAGGCGAGCGCGAGATCTCCGCCGAGAACCGGTCCCTCGGCAGATTCGAGCTCGTCGGCATTCCGCCGGCGCCGCGCGGCGTGCCGCAGATCGAGGTCACCTTCGCCATCGATTCCAACGGTATCGTCAGCGTGTCGGCCCGCGACTTAACGACGAATCAGCAGCAGGGCATCCAGGTCAACGCGTCCAGCGGCCTCTCGACCGAAGAAGTCGATCGATTGGTCAAGGAAGCCCAGGAATTCGCCCAAGACGACGCCAAGAAACGCGAGCTTCGCCGGGTCAAGAACCGCCTCGAAGGCCTGGTCTACTCCAACGAGCGTGTTTTTGAGCAATTCCAGGAAGTGATGGGTGAGAAGGAGCGCAAGCTCATCCACAAGTCCTTCCTCCGCGCCCGCCTCGCTCTCAACGAGGACGAACGGGCGGATTTGGAAGCGGCCATCTTCGACCTCAATACGGTGTCGCAGAAGCTGTCCCAGATCATGCTCGAGCACACGGGCGACTGAACCGGCGCTCGATCCGCCGCGTCGCCCAACCGCATCCCCCGCCGCGGCCGCGCTGAAATCGCCGCCGTGAGCACACCCGCCAGACTCCCCAGACCGTCCCTTTTCTAGCGCGAGGGTTTGACCGGGCACCGCCGCCCACATCCTTTGACATTGCACTCCATTCATAAGCCATGAGCACAAAACGCGACTATTACGAGGTCCTGGGCGTCGGCCGAGAGGCCCCCGCGGCAGAGATCAAAAAGGCCTACCGCAAGCTGGCCATTCAATTCCATCCCGATAAGAACCCCGGGGACGCGGCCGCCGAAGAGAAGTTCAAAGAAGCGGCTGAAGCCTATGCCGTACTTTCGGACACGGAGAAGCGGGCTCGCTATGACCGCTTCGGACACCAGTCCGCCGGCGGCGCCGGCTTCAGCGGATTCGACGCCGATATCTTCGGCGACTTTTCCGACATTCTCGGAGATCTTTTCGGCTTCGGGCGGCGCCGGGGCGGCGGTGGCGCACGGGGCGGCATGGCCGGCGCCGATCTGCGCTACGAGATGCGGATCACCTTCGAAGAAGCGGCCTTCGGGACCGAGAAGACCATCAAGTTCAACCGTCTCGAGAGCTGCTCCGCGTGCAGCGGGACGGGCAGCGCCGACGGTAAAGTGCAAACGTGTCCAACCTGCGG
>JBCDKB010000171.1:0-15357 GCA_038747035.1 Acidobacteriota bacterium
CGGCTCCTAGGAGCCGACGTCCTGTTAGGGGTCTAGGGACTAGTGTTGGCGGGCGCCGTCGCTCCGGCGACCGGGAGAGCCACTCCTGTGGGATGGCAAGAGAAGACTACAAACCTCTCCTGTGGGATGTCAAGAGAAGAGCCCGTATGACGTGGAGGCGAGAAAAAAAAGACAATCGAGAGCGCTGGCCCACTCCGCGGTTGAGCTGCCCGAAGGCCCCAGTCCCCCCAAGGTCTCCGCGGAAAGGGCGTTTCCGCCAGGCCAAAGCCCGGGGCCCATCGTCCCTAAGGACCTCACCATCTCACTGGCCAGTTGGCCCGAGGTCGCGAAAAACCGAGCGGTAGAGCGTCTACAGGGGTTTGAGGGACTAAGATCAAGCCACTAGTGGAGGACTAGCCTATGGCGTTTTGGCTCGGGCATTCGGAGAGAGCCGGGGATCGGTCTCGGAAAAAATCGAGGAAGGACACCTGGGACGGCCTGGCGACGGACCAGCTTCGTCCGGTGGGATCGATTCTTGCGACCCAAGGAGAAATCCTTGAGAAGGTGGCCAAAGGTCATCCCCTGAAGGAGGTTCTTTCGAGTCTCTGCCTGCTGATCGAGCGGGATGTAGACCGCAGTCTGTGCTCGGTCTTGCTCGTGCAGGATGGCGTCCTGCGGCTGGGCGCCGGACCGAGTCTGCCCGAGGACTACGCCTGCGGCATGGACGGCATGGAGATCGTCGACGGCATCGGCCCTTGCGGCACCGCCGCCTATCGGGCGGAGCCGGCAATCTTCGGCGATATCGCCACCTCGGAGCTCGCCGAGGAGACCCGGCAATTCATCCTCGGCCACGACGTCCGCGCCTGCTGGTCAGTGCCGCTCTTCAACGCCCAAGCGACGGTCGTCGGAACCTTTGCGATTTCGTGCCAGAGACCGCAGGAACCCTCGAGCCACCAGATCGAATTGCTCCGCTCGGCCGGCTTCCTCGCCGGCATCGCCATCAGTCGACACCAGGAAGACCTCGAGCATCGGCGGATGGAAAAAGAGCTGATGCAGCGGCAGAAACTGGAGAGTCTCGGCGTGATGGCCGGCGGCATCGCCCATGACTTCAATAATCTGCTGACCGCCATCATCGGTTCTCTGAGTCTTCTAGAGCGCGAAACCCACCTCTCCGACGGCGGCCATCGCCGCCTCCAGCTGGCCCTCAAGGCGGCGGGTTCCGCGACCGATTTGACCACCGAGATGCTGACCTACGCCGGCCTGGCGTCCGTCGAGCTCGGCGAGATCGACCTGATCGAAGAGATCCACGGCGTGATCGAGGTCGTCGGCGGCCCGGGGCAGCGAGCCGGTGGAGCCATCGAAAGGCCCGCCGTCACCTTCACGACCTACCTCGACGAGGCGAGTCGATACCTCTACGGCGACGCGTCGCAAGTGCGCCAGGTCATCCACAACCTCATCCAAAACGGCGTGGACGCCGCGCCCAGCGCCGGCGGCGCGATAGACGTCTGGCTGCGGGCCCTGGACGTCTCCGAGGACTCCCCCCTCTTTGACGTCTCCGGCGCCGCCATCCCCGCCGGTCGCTACACGGTACTCGGCGTTAGGGACTACGGCGAGGGCATCGCCCCGGAGCGATTAGCGCAGGTCTTCGACCCTTTCTTCTCGTCGAAGAAGTCCGGACGGGGCCTCGGCCTCGCCATGGTGCTGGGCGGTTCGCGGGCCCACGACGGCCATATCCACCTCGCCTCCACGGTCGGCGCCGGCACCACGATCCAAGTGCTCTTCCCCGCCAGCCGCAGGCTCGAGCGCCCGGCAAATCTCCCCCGTCCACGGGCCGCGGAAGCTTCCCCCGCCCCCGAATCGCGTGCGCTCACTTTTCTCCTCGTGGAGGATGACCGTTCGATCCGCGAATTGGTGAGCGACATCCTCCGGGAAGAAGGCTGGACCGTGCATAGCGCCGCCGACGGCCTGGAGGGCTGGGAGCAGTGGCGGCGCCTCGACGGCGTCGACGCGGTCTTCCTCGACCGCTGCATGCCCGGGCTCAGCGGAGACGAGCTGATGGAGCGCATCCGCCGCGACGCTCCGGGGATTCCGATCGTCATCACCAGCGGCTACGGCGTCACCTCGATGTCCGAGCTCCTCGACCAGGGCGTGGACGCCATCCTGCCCAAGCCCTTCACCTCCGAGAAGCTGCTCGACCTCGTCCGGCGCCTGACCGCGCCGAGCTCGGGCAAGACCCAGTCGACCAGACCGCGTCGGAACCGTGCGGAATAGCCCCCGGGCGGAGCGAGCGAGCCCGTGGATCTCGGCGTAACCTGCGTCGGGACCGTGCGTACCCAAGGCACTGGCCTCCCTCAGAATTTCCCAGGAAGGACACTGCTGATATGAAACCTTTTCGTTCTCGCCTGGCCCTCGTGCTGCTCACGGCTTCCTTGACCCTCACCATGGCCGGAACCCTCCTTGCGCAGGAGGAGGGCTCTGCGTCAGATCCCGAGGAGACCAAGATTCGGGCGGCGCTCCAGGCCTACCTCACCGGCACGTCCTATAACGACACGGAGCAGATCCTGTCGGCGTTCTACGGTGAAGCGGAGCTCTTCCTGTCGCACCCCGAGCGCGAGCTCTATATTCTACCGATTACGGAGTATCTCGAATTCTTTGCGGACCGGGAGAAGGGCGTCTTCAACGGCCGCGAAGGAGAGATTCTGGAGATCGACCGCTCGAATGACATCGCCATCGCCAAGGCAGAGATCCGATCCACCCGGAGCGACGCCCGGTACATCGATCTCTTCCTGCTGAAGAAACTCGGAGGAGAGTGGAAGATCATCAGCAAGGCGGCGACGCGGACCCAGTGAACCCGCGCCGTCCCGGCGGCGCGTCGAGGACACGGGCGCCTCGGACCTAGATATATAATAAAATTGCAATCTATAAATCTTTAAAGCTCCGACGCCCCGAGGTCACCCGATGCCAGATGCTCCAAGCCACAGTGCCCCCGCCGCGACCGCCCGACGACGGCGGCGCTTCTTAAAGCGGATACTCCTCTGCGGCCTGGGCTTCATCCTGCTCGGGCTCTTGCCCCATGGCGACGCGTCGGATCGAGCGCAGGCCGGCACGGACATGGAGATTCTCGTCTTCACCCGCACCGAAGGCTTCACCCACGGGTCGATCAGCGACGGCGTCACCATGCTGCTGTCGATCGCCTCGGAGCTCAACGCGACGGTGACCGAGACCAGCTCCACCGCCCTTTTCACACCCCAGAACCTCTCCAACTACGACGTCGTGGTGTGGCTGTCGACCACCGGCGACGTGCTCGACGATCCTGAGCAGGCGGCCTTCGAGGGCTATATCCGGGCCGGCGGCGGCTACGTCGGAATCCACGCCGCGGCCGATTGTGAGTACGACTGGCCCTGGTACGGCGAGCTGCTCGGCAACGGCGCCTGGTTCCTGAACCACCCCAGCATCCAGACCGCCACCCTCGAACGCGAAGGCGCCGACCCGCTGGACCCAGGCTTCCCCGACGCCCAAACCGACTTCGAGGACGAGTGGTACAACTTCCAAGCCAACCCCCGGCCGGCGGTCCAGGTCCTGATGACCCTCGACGAGGATTCCTACGACCCCGGCGGCGGCGCCATGGGCGAGGATCATCCGATCACCTGGGCCCACGAATTTGACGGCGGCCGGGCCTTCTACACCGGCCTCGGGCACCGGTCCCAAACCTTCCAGGACGCCCGCTTCCGAGCCCAGATCAGGAACGCGATCCAGTGGACGAGCGGCGCCACCGACGTCATTTTCCGGGACGGTTTCGAGTCCGGAGCCACCGACGCGTGGGAGATCTTTCCCTAAACCGGGCCGCCGGTGGGGGCACAGCCTCCGAGGGCCGCGGCGGGACGGTCGGATTCGAACCGACGACCTCGCACACCGCCTGACAAGCGGACCACGCTCTGCCCACTGAGCTCCCATCGCGGCCGGTCTGACCGTATCAGCGGGCCGAGCCAATCGCGCAGGTGCCGCAGGGTCGAGACCGGATTCGAACCGGCGACCTCGTGAACCGCTTGCAGGCGGTCCGTGCTCTGCCCGCTGAGCTACTCGACCCTGCGGCCTAGAGACGGTATCAGGCGCCCGACTCGTCGATGGAGCTCGACCGGGTTGTTCAAATCCCCGCACCTAAAGCCGCAGGGCGGCGACCGGATTCGAACCGGTGACCTCAAAACCGCTTGCAAAGCGGGCGGCGCTCTGCCCACTGAGCTACGCCGCCCGGCGGCCCGCAGACCTTAGCAAAGCCGCCGAGCGCCTTCGGGGCTCAGGCCACGGGTCTAAACGCGGAGGGCTATGATCGTCGACATCGCGACTAAAGACGCGGACACCGACAACACGGACATCGACGACACGGACGCCGACCTTATGGACTCCGACGACAGCCCCGATCCGCCGGCCCAAGGCCCGACCTGCCCGATTGTCCCCCCGTGCCCGGAAGGGGAGCTGGCGCCGCTTCTCGAGCACCTCGGGGCCGACCTTGGCACCGCGGAGGCCCTCTCCTTTCCCCGGGGCACCCTGCTGCCCGACGGGCGGCTCGACCTGTGTAAGCAGGGCCTCGGCCCCGACGGCGCCGCCCGCGTCGCCGAGGTCCTGCCGCGCCAGACCTTCGTGAAGAGCCTGCTGCTCGGCGCCAATACGCTCGGAGACGCGGGGGCCCAAGCCGTCGCCGAGGCGCTGCCGGCGCAGGCGTCACTCACGACGCTCTTTTTGGGCTGCAACGGCATCGGCCGACCCGGAGCGGAGGCGCTCGCCGCCGGCCTGCGCGCCCGCCCGACGCAGCGCGGACTGTGGCTGAAGCGCAATCCCCTCGGATCGGCCGGCCTGCGGCCGATCGCCGACGCCGTCGCCCGACACCCGGCCCTGCGCACCCTCGACCTGGTCGACACCGACACCCGCGGTCCGGCGCTCGACACCCTGGTCGACGGCCTGGCCGCCAATCGATCCGTCGAGCGCCTCTTCCTCGACGCCAACGGTCTTCGCGCTGATGACGCCCGAAACCTGGCCCGTCTGCTTTCGGAAAGCACCTCCCTCCGCGAGCTCTACCTCGACAGCAATCCGCTGCGAGACGCCGGCGTCATCACGCTCGTCGACGCCCTCCGTCGCCGACCGAACCAGCTCGAAGTGCTGTCCCTCCGCAGCACCGGCTTGACCGATATCGGTTTTGAGGCGATCGCCAGCTTCCTCTCCACGGACCCGTCGCTGCGGCGGCTCAACCTCGGTAGGGGCCGCTCGGCGACGATCTATCGAGCTCCGGAGAACCGCGGCGGCGACGCGGCCGCTAGCGCCTTGAGCTTCGCCCTCGAGACCAACGTCCACCTCGCTGAGCTGGGCCTCGGCACCCGCTTCCCGCGCGGCGCCGAGCTGCGCAAGCGAGTTCGTCGACGGCGGCTCGAAGCCGGAATCGACGTCTCCGCCCCGGACGGCGATCTCGAGGCCGTGCGCAGCGTTTACCGGACGGCCGCCCCCGCCGACGTCGGATCGCGCGAGAACAAGCCGCCGGCGGCCCCCGCGGAAGCGCCGCCTCGGGGGCCCAAGGACCGGGAACACTCCGGGGCCGAGGTCCAGTCGGCTTCATCGAGCGCACACCAGCCGCCCGTGATCTCAACGGAGGACCTCGAGGCCTGCGCCCGGGTCCTGGACCAGCTCCGCGCCCAGCCCGCCGGCTTCTTCAGCGACACGAAGGCCGCCTGGTCGCCGGTCCGGGCCGCCGCCAATCGACTCATCCACGCTATCCAGCAAGAGTCCCGCGCGCAGAAGGCGCGGCGTCCCAAGAATCGACAGCCCTCCGTCGATCGGTCGCAGAACGTCGAGCGCGACCGGCGACTGATCGAAGGCACCGGCATCCGTCGGCAGCGGGCCCGGGCCCGGGTCGAGGGCGTGACGCCCGAAGAGGCGCCCGCCACGACGCCGGCGCCGCGTCCCCTCGCCCGGACCCGGCAGTGCCATATCTGCAGGGCGCCCTTCGGCGAGCTCCACTTCTTCTACGACTCGCTCTGCCCGAGCTGCGCGACGCTGAACTTCGCCAAGCGCCACCGTAGCGGAGACTTTGACGGGCGCATCGCCGTGGTCACCGGCGGCCGGGTCAAGATCGGTCATCAGGTCGCCCTCAAGCTTTTGCGCTCGGGGGCCACGGTCCACGTCACCACCCGATTTCCGTGCAGCGCAGCCCGGCGCTTCGACGCCTACCCCGACGCGGACGAGTGGCGCCATCGGCTCCACATCGTCGGCATCGACCTGCGCAGCCTGCCGGCCGTCGAGCGACTCGCGGAGAGCTGGGCCGATGAGCTGCCGCGGCTTGATGTCCTGATCAACAACGCCGCCCAGACCATCCGCCGGCCGCCGGCCTTCTACGCGCCGCTCATGGACGCCGAAGAGCGCGGGCCGAACGCACTGCCGCCGTCCGCCGTCGGACTGCTTTCAATCGAACGGTCCCAACCCGGGGCGGCGGCCCTCTCCCAGCGGCGCTTGCTGCCCGAAGACGCCCAAGCCGCGCTTTTCTTCCCCGTCGAGGCGTACCAAGAAGACGGCCAGCCCCTGGACCTGCGGCCGCACAACAGCTGGTCTTTCGAGATCGGAGACGTGTCCTCCCTCGAGCTGCTGGAAGTCCACGCCGTCAACGCCATGGCGCCATTCCTGCTGGTGCGCCAGCTCCAGGACCTGATGATCCGCAGCCGGCGAAGCAGCGACGGCCGCGGCTGCCACATCGTCAACGTGTCGGCGATGGAAGGCAGCTTCTCCCGCGACTTCAAAAGCCCCTGCCATCCGCACACCAACATGGCGAAGGCAGCCCTCAACATGATGACCCGCACCTGCGCCGGAGCCCTGGCCGAGCGCGGCGTCTTCATGCATAGCGTCGACACCGGCTGGGTCACCGACGAGCAGCCGGCGCCGATCCGGGAGCTCATGCGTCGGCGCGACGGCTTCGAGCCGCCGCTCGACGAGATCGATGGCGCCGCCCGCGTCCTCGACCCCGTCTTCGAAGACCTACGGCCCGGCGGCGCCTTCTGGAAGGACTACCGACGGATTCCTTGGTAGCCCCTGGTCGCCCCGACCAGATCGAAAGATCGTGCGGATCCACGTCAGGTCTCGACTAGCGGCGCGTAGTCGTCCGGATTGTCGAAGCCGGCGATCCAAGCCGCCGCGTGGCGGCAGCTTCGGGTCTGCGGCGGCACCCGCAGGTGGTAGACCCGTCCGGTCGACGGGCACCGGCACTCCAAGAAGACCACCGGGGTCGCCTCCACCTCGACCCGCAGCAGCCGGCGGGCGCCGCCGGGATCTTCATCCCGGTCGATGACGTCCGGAGCGCCGGCCTCCAGGACCTGCGCCACATCCAGGCGCTCGAAGATCACGCGCCGCACCTCGGCGTTGCGGGTCTCCACCACGTCGGAGAAGGTCAGCTCCTCGGGTCGAAGCGCCACTTTGTGGGGCACCTCAACCCGATTCCACGCCAGCCTCAGGGATTCAGGAGCCGACCGGATGGACGTGTCCCCCATCTCGACCCAGTCGGCTTTCAGATCGTCCGGAATGGCGAGCAGCGCGTGGCAGCCCCGCAGATCGAGGGCGCCGGGTCTCTCCTCGCGGGCTCGCCAGTCCCACCTCGGCCCGTCCTCCGACCAGCGATCTACGCCGTCGTCGGGCCCGACCCAGAGCCCCGGCGGCAGCTCCTTGAGTCGGGTGCAGCGGGTCAAGCTCAGCCGGCCCGGCACCCGCCAGCCGCCGGGCAGCTCAAGGAGTCCGGTACAGCCCTCGAGGCGCACGTCCCGCGCCTCGACCGGGAGCGGCAAGACCTTCACCTTCGGGCAGCCGAGGATGGCCAGCGCACCGCCGACCTCGACATGCTCGGGCAGCGTCTCGAGGTTGGGGCACCGGCTCACCGAGCAGTCACTTCCCGTCCGGAGCCAAAGCGGCAAGCGCCTCAAGGGGCCGCAGGACTTGAGGACGAGCGCGCCGCCGACATTCATTCTCTCCGGGAGCTCTTCGATGCCAACGCGCTGAATCACCACGTGGCCGCGGAATCGCAGGTCGTCCGGCAGTCGGGTCAAAGCCATTCGCCCCAGCAGACGGAGGCTGCCGCCGAAGGTCGTGGACCCGAGATCTTGAAAACGGACGCAGCCGCTGATCTTCAGGCTGCCCTTCACCTCCAGACCCGGCCCCAGGCTCTTGAGCTGCGGGCAGTTGGTGATCTCGAGGTCCCCCTCGATCTGGAGGTTGCGGCCGAGGGTCTCGAGCTGCGGACACTGAAAAATCCGCAGCGACCCTCGGACCACCAGGCCGTCCGGTAGCGCGCGCAGACGGCTCACCTTCTCGATCACCAAGCCCTCTGAGAGGTCCAGATCGGGCGGGAGTCGACGGAGCTTTCGATGCACGAGCCGCGTCGGCTCGGGCCTTGGGTCTTCGCCCTGCGGATCCCGCGGAGACGCGGAGTCCGCGCTCTTAAAGAGCACCGGATTCGGCACTGAAGTCCGGGGGGGCGGCGGCTCCCCGTCGCGCTCCGGGGCGACGTCCGGCGCCGGTTGAGCCCCGTCCTCCCCCGTCGCTCCAGATCCGACGAGTCGGCCGAGGAGCCACTTGAGCATCGGAATCAGTCGAGCACGGGGGCGGAGAAGCCGAGCCCCTGGTATTCACGCTGGCGCCAGGCTCGATAGCACCCCGGCTCGAGGTCGATCGGCCCGTGCTCGCGGTGGACGAGGCGGGCGGGACGCTCCAGAACGCGCACGAAAATTTCGCCGCTCAGCTCATAGAGCTTGACGGGGGTGCCGTCGGCGAACTCGTGCCGATGGCCGGTCGACGCGCCTTCGATCAAGACGCGATCAGGTCGCGGCATGGCTTCCCTCGGAATCGACGCCACGCCTTGAATAAGCACATCTCCTTGTCTCCACATCGCCTGAGCATATGCCATATCGCCATCGTGGGCGGCACCCTAGACGTCCCCGGGGCTCCCCAGGGATCCGCGAGCCATAACGTCAGCTACGACGAACAGGAGAGCATGGAGCAGCCCGCCTTGTGGCGCGCCCACTCCGGACGCCGTGCGGCCCACTGCGACCGGTCGGGCTGCTCGTCGTACGGCCGACGGAGAACCTCGAGCAGCTCGGCGATCAATGACGGATCGCCGTCGGCAGCTTGATCGATGGCCAGCTGGGCCATGTAGTTGCGCAGCACATATTTCGGATTGGCCCGGTGCATCGCCGCCCGGCGTTCGGCGTCCGGCCGATCGTCTTCCCGCAGGCGCGAAATATAGCTGCGCATCCACGACGCGGTCGCCGCGCGGTGGCCCCGATCAAACTCATCCAGGTTGTAGTAAGCCTCGCGCACCGGCTCCGTCAGCTGCCCATCGTCGGCGGCGCCGAGATCTTCGATCCCCGTGGCGACGTCGCCGAGACCGCGGAAGAAGATCGTCATATCCGTTTCGGTCCGCCGCAAGAGCTTGAAGCATTTCTGGACCAGCTGGCCATCCCGGGGGCCGAGCTCTACGAGGCCGAGCTTCGCCGCCATCTGCTCCGCCTGCGCGGCGTTGAGGGTGTCCGTATAGACGTCGAGGGCGTCTTCCAAAGCTTTCTTGTCGCCGACGATCGGGTAGAGCGCTTCGGCGAAGCGCACCAGATTCCAACCCGCGATCTCCGGCTGACGCCCGTAGGCGTAGCGGCGACCGGAGGCGTCGGTGGTGTTGGGGGTCCAGACGGGGTCGTAGGGCTCGAGCCAGCCGTAGGGGCCGTAGTCGATCGTCAGGCCGAGCAGCGACATATTGTCGGTGTTCATGACGCCGTGGACGAAGCCGACGCGCATCCATTCAGCCACCATCACGGCCGTCGTGCGGCAGACCGTCTCGAGCATTTTGATGTAGGCCGGCGGACCTTCCCCTTCGATCGCGGGGAAGTAGTGACCGACGGCGAAGTCGGCGAGGCGACGCAGGTTCTCGAGGTCGCCGCGGGAGGCGAAGATCTCAAAATTGCCGAAGCGCAGGAAGCTCGGCGCCACGCGGCAGACCACGGCCCCGGGCTCATGCTCCGGCCGACCGTCGTAGAACATGTCCCGCTCCACCAGATCGCCGGTCATCACCAGGCTCAGCGCGCGCGTCGTCGGCACGCCGAGGTGATGCATGGCCTCGCTACACAGGAATTCGCGCACCGACGACCGCAGCACCGCGCGACCGTCGGCGAAACGGGAGTAGGGCGTGGGCCCGGCCCCCTTGAGCTGGAGCTCCCAGCGTTCGCCGCGGGACGTTTCGACCTCGCCCAGGGCGATGGCCCGGCCGTCGCCGAGCTGGCCAGCCCAATTACCGAATTGATGACCGCCGTAGCAGGCGGCGAAGGGGTCCATCCCCGACAACACCCGATTCCCGCCGAGCACTTCGGCGAGCACCGGGCTCGCCAGATCGTCCGGAGTCAAGTCGAGGGTTGCCGCCATCTCCCGCGACGACGCAATGATTCGGGGCGCCCGCACCGGCGTCGGCTGGACCCGGGAGAAGGCCGCCTCCGGCACCTGCCGGGGGCGATTGTCGTCGCTCGGATCCGCGGGCAGCTCATGGGTAAAGCGGTTCGTGAAACGCCACGGGGGCTGGCCGACGCTCGCTTCGGGAGTCAGGTCTTGATGTGCCACCCCGTCACTCTATCGCCAATCCCTAGGGGCCGACCGTCGTCTTGCGGCGGCCGCGGTCTGGCTGCAGACCCGGGGTCGGCGCCCGCCGGGGGGCCGGGCACGGACACGGCGCACGCACCGAGCCACATGGAAATCAATAGAATTTTTCGGATCGTTAGATGCACGGCGGGTCCTCCAAAAAAGACATCGTGGCCAAGCGGCGCGCCGCGAGCTTAGCCGCGGCGAAGCGCCGGCGCTCGTCGCTGGGGCCGGCGGAACTGTCCATCGAAGACCGCTATGATCGAAGCCGGGTCGACCGCTACGCTGCGGACTCATCCACGAGCGGGCGCGTGTCTTAAGTGGACGTCGCCGGTGGCCCCCCGGCCCGCTAACTCTTTTCGTTGATGGCCTTGAGGAAGACATCGTGCCCCTTATTTTGCGCCTTGGTGCCAGCTTCGCGCTGGCGGCCCTGATTCTCTTTTCCCCATCCCCACTGGCCGCCGAAGGTGAGCAGACCGGAGTGATCGTCGGCCTGGTGGTTGACGGCGAAGGCTCGCCGCTACCCGGGGTCGACGTGACCCTCGATGGCCCCCAAACCCGTCGCCAAGCCGTCAGCGACGACGGCGGCCGCTTCCGTTTCCTGCAGCTGCCGATCGGCGCCTACCAGGTCGGCGGCGATCTGCTGGGCTTGGCCGCCCGGGCGCGGGACGTGCGTGTCTATATCGGCAAGACCACCGAAGTGAAGCTCCAGCTGATGGAAAGCGAAGGCGACGCGGCGCCTGACCCGATCCTCGATGAGATCACCCGCGACCAGATCCAGGTGCTCGCCGTGGCGCCGCTCATCGACCGCTTCGAGAGCGGCGTGCGCACCAGCGTTAGCCGCGAGTTCCTCGAGCAGCTGCCGGTGGAACGCTTCTACCAAAGTGTCGCCCTGCTCCTCCCCGGCGTCGCCGGCGGTGACGACGGCAACCCGAATACCAGCGGCGGCCTGCACAGCAGCAATCTCTTCCTGGTCGACGGCGTCGATACGACCGACCCGACCACCGGGCTCTTCGGACTGAACCTGAGCTACGACGCGGTAAAGGACGTCGACGTCACCACCGCCGCCCCGGGCGTCGACACGGGTCGGGTCTCCGGCGCCACCATCAACGTGGTCACCGAGTCGGGCGACAACCGGTTCAAAGGCAGCGCCCGCTGGTTCGCCACCAACCGCAGCTGGAATGCCGACATCGACGCCGTGCCCGGCCTCGCCCGCGAGGTCGCGGCGGCCAACGGCGATTTGGGTCGAGGCGGCACCGGCGAGCTCGACAATACCTTCGCCGCCACGCTCGCCGGCCCCGTGGTGGCGGACAACCTCTGGTTCTTCGGCGTCTTTGAAGACGGCGCCGAGTCATTCACCCGACCGAGCTTCGAAGGCACGGTGTGGAACGAAGACGCGGGCATCTCGTCGAGTGCCTTCAAGCTGAACTGGCAGGTCGGCTCGCAGTCCTTGGTCGGCCAGTTCAACTCCGACGACGCCGACTTCACGGTCTTCTCGCCCTTCAACAGGGCCCCCGGCGAAAATCGCGCCGCGCGCACCCCGGGTCGGCTGAACCGCGAATTCCTGCTTCCCTTCCCCGGCGACATCTTCGGTCTCGAGCGCCGCGGCCAGCGTGGAGAATTCACCAAGCTCGAGTGGAATGCGGTGATCGGCCAGCACCTTTCGCTCACCGCCCGCGGCGCCGTCCAGGACCGCAGCTTGACCCGCTCGGCCTTCAATCGGCGGGACGCGGCCGGCGCACCGCACTTCGCGCCGACCACCTTCGAAGTCGAGTTTGACGAGTTTGGAGATCCGATTCTTTTCGAAGATGACTTCGCACTCTTCAATGGCATCACCGACGAAGGCGATGAGAATCGCGAGCGCCAGCAGGCCAACCTCAGCGGCAATTACTTCCTGATCGCCGGCGAGACGGACCACGAGCTGAATGTCGGCATCGACTACCAGCGCACCGAGTCGGACCAGCTGCTCACGGTCGCCGGCCTGCCCGGCGTCGACCGGGTCACCGGCCGCCCTGTCGACGGTCAGGTCTTCTTCGACGGTGACTCGAGGGATGCGTGCTTCTTTGAAGAAGACTGCCGCCCGTTCGATCCCCAGACCGGCGAGTTTCAGCCGCTCTTCTACCTGAATTTCTGGCAGCGCCCGCGGCAGAGCACCACCCAAGAAACCTTGGCCATCCACGCCAGCGACTCCATTTCCTTCGGCCGCTGGCTGATCAACGCCGGCCTCCGCTTTGAGATGGTGGAAGGTGAGGACCAGAGCGGCAGGGCGCTGGTGGACGACTCCTCGCTGTCGCCGCGCCTGGCGGTGAAGTACGACGCCAAGGGCGACGGCAGCGTGCTGCTCTCCGCCGTCTACTCGCGCTTCGTCGAGCCCTTCCCGCAGCGCCTGCTCGACGACTTCGTGCGCCTCGAGACCTTCTCCGGATTCACCGAATACGCCTGGCTCGGCGCCTTCGGCGTCCCGGAGTGCCAATTCGAAGACCCCAACGACCTCAACAACCCGTGCTGGGATGAGAACCTCCAGCAGGACTTCGTGACCTTCCAAGGGGCGCCGCCCAACCTGAACCTGAAGCGTTCGTCGGTGGAAGAGATCGTACTTGGCTTCGAGCGGCAGCTCACCCCCAACACCGCCCTGCGCTTAAACCTCATCGATCGCCAGTGGCGCGATCTCTGGGACGACACCTTCGAGCTCACGCCCGACTTCACCATCGACGCGGCGGTGGTCAACCTGCCCCAAGCGGAGCGCAGCTATCGGGGCTTCCAGCTGCTGGTCCAGCGTCGATTCGCCGACGGTTGGCAGCTGCTGGGTTCGTATACCTGGAGCGAGACCGAAGGCAACCTCTTCCGCTCGACCGGCCGGGATACCTTCGCCGACTTCTCGCAGATTACGGACACCAATCTGGTGAACCGTCTCGGCCTGGCTCCCTACGACCGCACCCACCAGTTCAAGATCTTCGCCACCTACCGCTGGGACTTCGCGCGCTCGAGCCTCGCCCTCGGCGGCGCCATGCGCTACGAAAGCGGAACGCCTTACCAGGGCGAACGATTCGAGAATTTTGGCCTTCGATTCCTGAATCCCCGGGGCTCCCTCCAGCTCGACGACTTCAGTCAGATCGACCTCAGCCTGGCCTACGACCTGCCGATCACCCGAACCCTCGAACTGGGTGTGAAGCTCGAAGTCTTCAACCTGGCGGACGAGCAAACCGTGCTGGCCGTTGAAAATGACGTCGAGAGCGATCAATTCGAGCGGCCGCGAGACCTTTCAGACCTCCAGGCGGCCCGTAACTTCCGCCTCACCCTGGCGCTCCAGTTCTAGGCCGACGCCGGGTCGATAAAGAGCCTCCCCGCCGTGCCCGTCTTTTCCAACCCGCGCCGTCCCCGTGGCCTCGAAGGCTGATCGTCCCGTGGGTCCCCCCCGCCGACTCGCCCCCCAGGCCCCGGTAGACGTCCGGCGCCAGGAGATAGAATCGCGGATCTCTGCGACCGGGGACGATGTGCGCGACGAATTCAAAGCATCCCAGGACCTGCCCGAGAACTCGCCTGACGTCGAGGGCTCCGGGCGGAGTGCCGACCGGGTCGCCGACGCCGACTCGCCGACGCGGGTCCAGCCCCAGGTCCCGACCGGGCTGCGCGGGGAGGCGGCGACCCGGGTCTTGCCGGAGACGCCGCCGCCGGCCGCCGCTTATCCCCAGCGCACGCCGGGCACCCCGCAGACGCCGGGCGGCAAGACCGATCCGATCGTTCGGATGGGCCAATTCGGCAAGTACAAGATCGTCGGCAAGATCGGATCCGGCGGTTTCGGCAAGGTCTACCTCGGACACGATCCCCTGCTCGGCCGGGATGTCGCCGTCAAGACGTGCACCTCGGACGACGAGCGGCTGCACCGCCGCTTCCTCCACGAGGCCAAGATCGCCGCCGGGCTCCAGCATCCGAATATCGTGACGGTCTACGACTTCGGCTATGAGCACGACACGCCCTATATGGTTCAGGAATACCTGAGCGGCGAAGATCTCAGCCAGAAAATTCAGCGCCGGGACCTGCCTTTCCAGCAGCGCGTCCACTATCTTCTGGCGATCGCCCGCGGCCTCGCCCACGCCCACGACCATCACGTCCTGCACCGGGACATCAAGCCGGGAAATATCCGCGTGCTCGATGACGGCCAGGTGCGGATCCTCGACTTCGGCATCGCCCGCCTGCTCGACCAAACCACCGCCTTCACCACCGACGGCGTCGCCATGGGCACCGTCGGCTACCTGGCGCCGGAGATGCTCAATAGCGACGATGTCGACGCCCGCTCCGACATCTTCTCGTTCGGCGTCTTGGCCTACGAGCTGCTCAGCGACGAGCGCCCGTTCACGGGTGACACTTTTGTCCGCGTGTCCTACCGGCTCCTGCACGAGGAGCCGACGCCGCTCGAATCCCACGTGCCGTCGTGTCCGCCGGCGCTGGCGGCGCTGGTCAGACGCTGCCTGCGGAAACAGCCGGGGGAACGCTACGCCTCTTTCCACGACATCATCGCCGGACTCACGGGTCTGGTTGAAGAGACGCCGCCCCCGGGCTTCGCCACGCCGTCGTCCGGCGTCAGCGTCCCCATCTCGTCGCCCACGTCCGCCGGAGTCGACCCCGCGGGGTTTTCGGCGGCGGGGACCGGCGCGCCCAACGCGGCGCCGTCGCCCGCCGCCGACGCCACCGCCGCCACGGTGCTGATGCCGACCCCGTCGGGCGGGACCGCCC
>JBCDKB010000172.1:0-15357 GCA_038747035.1 Acidobacteriota bacterium
CGGCGCCGGCCTTGCGGCCGACGCCCTTGGACAGCGGCACTTACTCGCAGCCGAGCCGTGGCTCCAAGCTGGCCCTCGCCGCGGTGGCCATCCTGGTACTCGGCGCCATCGGGTTCTTCGCCACCCGCCTCTTGCTCTCCGGACGACAGTCTGAACCGACGACGGTGGCTTCGACGTCGGCGGGCGAGACGGGCGCGGCCCGGTCCGCAGGGGCAACCACTCCGGGCGAACCGGCGCCCCCTACGGAGGCCGGCTCCGCCGATTCGGCGGCTGGCTCGACATCCGCGGCCGATCCTTCGGAGGCCGCATCCGGGACCGACACGTCCCTGGAGTCACCGGTCGTCGGGCTAGGAGATCCTGGGGCGCCGGCACCTCGAACTCCGCCGCCAAGCGCCGCGCCGGAGCGCACGACGCCGCCGCCGTCGACCCGGAGCGCGGGCGCCCAGAACCCAGACCGTGGAACGGAGCGGACCCGCCCGCGGACGTCAAATCCCGCCACCCGAACCCCGCCGCCCCGCGCCGTCGCTCCCGAGCCCGTCGCGCCACGGCCGACGACCCCCCAACCGGCTGCCCCGGAGACGGCAACGCCCGGACCTGCGGCGGAGGAGCCGGCCGCCGGCCCTTCGTCGGCCGAATCGGCTTTTGATACCGCCGCCCGCGGCGCTTATCGGGAGCTGACGTCCGGCCTCCGTTTTCGCTTCGACGTCGAGCCGGAAAATACCCTGGTCAAGATCCAAGGGCGCGGCGAGCGCTCGATCGTCCAAGGGCAGGTCTCGCGCTTCGAAGCCGGAGAAGACGATGCCCGAGATCTGGAGCTCCCCGCCGCCGGCGACTACCTGATCACCCTGGTGCACCCCGGCCACGGCGAGATCGTCTACTTCGTGCGCGCCGCGGCGAGCGGTCCGACGCAGACAATCCGCCTCTCGATGGCGACAGCCTCCCGCCGGGGTCAGTCCAGCGGCGGCGCCGACGGCACGGTCCGCGTCTCCCGCGGCGTGTCTTTTACCGGCCAGCCCGCGGATGCGGTGGTCTTCGTCGACGGCGAGCGCCGGGGCGCGGCGAGCGAGTGGTCCGGCGAGGGGCGCAATCGTCTCGCCCGGACCCGCAATTCCATGAAGCTTGACCGCGGGCGCCACCAGATCCGGATCGAAGCGCCTGGCTATAAGACCTTTGAGGTCCAGGTGGTGGTCGGCCCCTCGGCTCGCCAGCGGTATTTTCAGATCGCTTACCGCTTGGAAAAGAGCCAGTGACCCAGATCCCGGCCCAAGGGGCCATCGCGGACCGCCCGGCCGCGCTGCTGGGAGATATCCGACGCTTTATCGAAGGCGTGTCGACCCGGCGACTCGATAATGGCTTGGACGTTCACGTCGCCTCTGACCGCCGGTCGCCGCTGGTGGCGTGTGCCGTGGCCTACCGGGCCGGCACCCGCGACGAAGACCCGGCCTACGGCGGCGTCGCCCATTTCCTCGAGCACATGATGTTCAAAGGCGCGGAGCGGTTCGGAGCCGGCGAGATCGATCGACTGACCCAGGCCGCCGGCGGCGTTAACAACGCTTTCACCTCCCACGACTCGACGCTTTACTACTTCACTTTCGCCGCCGACCGCTGGCGTCTGGCCTTGGATATCGAGTCGGACCGCATGGCGGGGCTGAACCTCGCCGCGGAAGACGTCGAGGCGGAGCGCCAGGTGATCCACGAAGAGATTTCGATGTACGAAGGCGAGCCCTGGGACATGCTGCTGCGGGGCGTGCAGGCCGCCGCCTTCGGCAGGCACCCCTACGGACGTCCGATCCTCGGCACCCGGGCCACCCTCGACGCGATCGGGGCGGAGCAGCTGCGCCAGTTCCACCGCCGCTTCTACCGACCGTCAAATGCCGCGGTGGTGGTCGTGGGGGATGTCGATGTCGACGCCGCCCACGCGGCCATCGCCGAGCGCTTTACGCTGCCGTCGCCGCCGGCGCCGGAGCGGCCGTCGCCGCCCGCCGCCGAGCGCGGGGCGCGGCGCGTCGAGCGTCACCAAGGCGAGCTCGCCCGCCTCGAAGTGGCCTTGCCGACACCGCCGGTCACCGACCCGGACCACGCGGTGCTGCGTCTTCTGTGCTCGGTTTTGACGCTCGGCCGCTCCTCGCGGCTGCACCGGCTCCTCGTCGACGATCAGCAGCTCGCGCTGTGGGTGAGCGCCGATGCCCAGCAGACCCTGGACCCCGGGGTGCTCGGGATGACCGCCGAAGCGGTGCCGGGCCGAGACCCGGGGCGACTCGAGGCCGGCATCCTCGACGCCCTCCGTGAGCTTGTCGACGAGCCCCCGTCGTCGGCGGAGCTCGCCCGCGCCCGTCAGCTGATGATGGCGGACTGGCTCTTCGGCCATGAGCGCCTGGAGCAGCGGGCGTTCCTGCTGGGCGGCGCTTCCGCCCTGGCGGACTTGGCGCTGCCGGTGCGCTCGATGGAGCGACTCCTCAACGCGACGCCCGACGAGCTGCTGCGCGTCGCGGGACGCTATCTGCGGCCGGAACGGGCGGTGATCGGCTGGTCCTGGCCGGAGGCGGGGGACGCCGACGACGGAGAGCCAGATCGATGACCGCCGGGCTGGTGAACGCGAAGGACGGCCGCGCGGCGACGTCGAACCGCGTCCGCCTCGATGTCGGGCCGTTTTCGCTGCATGTGGAACACGTGCCCGGCCTACCGCTGGTGGCGTCGCGGGCTTTTGTGCGCGGCGGCGCCCGTCTCGAACCGAGCCCGGGATGGTCCCACCTGACGGGTCGCTTGCTCGCCGAAGGCACCCGGACGCGGGATTTCGCCGCCCTCGCCGAAGACGCCGAGTCCCGCGGGGCGTGGCAGCAAGCCTTTGGCACCGGCGAGACCTTCGGGGCGGTGGTCGATACCGTGTCGACGGACTGGCGCTGGGCGCTGGATCATCTGCTCGAAGTGCTGCTCGAGCCGGCGTTTCCAGAGGAGCGACTCGACTGGCTGCGTCGGCAGGTCCAGGCGGAGCTCGAGTCGATGAAAGACCAGCCGGACATCCGTACCCACCTCGCCTTCCTCGACCAGCTTTTTGCCCCCCACCCCTACGGTCGTCCGGTCCAGGGGACGCCCGAGTCCCTCGCCGAGCTCACCGTCGAAGCGTGCGCCTCGTGGCACCGCCGGGCCCTCGGCTGGGGCGGTTGCCTGTGCGTGGCGGGGGACGTTGACGTCGACGCCGTTCTCGAGCATCTCGAACCCCGGTTCCGAGCCCTTGATGCGCCGGCGAGCGAAGTCCCCGTGCCGCCGGCGCCGATCGATGCGGAGCGTCGGCGCGAGATCGACCTCAAGGGAAGCGAACAGGCCCACCTCTTTCTCGGCCAGCGCACCGTGGCACGGACCCACCCGGATCTGGCGGCGCTCGAGGTCTTGGGGGTGGTGCTGGGATCCGGCGGTCTCTCCGGTCGCTTGCCGCTGCAGTTGCGTGAAAAGGAAGGCTTGGCCTACCACGTGGACGTGTCGACGGCGGCCGGCTGCGGATTGGATCCGGGGCGCTTCTCTGTCTATATCGGAACGTCGGCGCGGCACCTCGAGCGCGCCGAAGCGAGCATCCGCCGGGAGCTTGAACGGCTGCTGACGGACGGCGTCGACGCCGGTGAGCTGGAGGAGGCCCGGGGCTACCTGCTCGGCCGCGCGCCGTTCCGCTACGAGACGCTGCGGCAGCGGGTGGAGCTGATGGCCGTCGCCGCCATCTACGGCACCCGCGACGACGACCCGGAGTGGTGGCCTGGGCGCCTGCGGGCCGTGCAGCTGGCGGACGTCGAGCGCGTGGCCCGCACTTGGATCGACCCCGAGAAGCTGGCGGTGACGGTGGGCCGGCCGCTCCGTCAGCCGTCGGCCTAGGCCGGCGCAGGCAGTCGATCGACTACGGTCCGGCGAAGATCTGGCCCTCCAAGTCGATGTCGTAGCTAATCCGCACCGTCGGCCCGGATCCGTGGACCAGCGGCTGGTGGAAGACCAGCTCATCCCCGGGGGCCGGCAGGGCCTCGGTGAAATCGGCGGCCGGGGCGGCGTCCGTCGGCGCCATCGAACCGCCGCTCCAGCGGTAGTCGAAGACACTCGGGAGATGCAGGCGTGCGTAAAAGTGGTTGATCGGCCACGAGGCTTTCGGCAGGGAGAAGAGCAGCTCACCCGATAGGTGATAGGCGGCCCGGTTCGGCCGCAGGGAGAGCTCGACGCGACCGAGCCGGTCGCCGGCGCGGGCCGGCTCGAGCTGGAGTCGTAGGGTGGCTCCGTCGAGCTCGAAGGGCACCGACCGCTCGTGCACGTAGACCCGCTCGAGCCGCAGCCCCGGCGGCAGCTCGACCGTCAGGTCCCGCGTGCCTTCAAAGCGCAGGTCGTAGCGCAGTCGGTGGTGGACCTCGCCTTCGAGGGTGGCGACCGTCGACAAGTGGGCTTGGGTCACGACCGGCTCGACCGGCGGCCGCTCGACGACTCTCTTGGCCGTTTTCGGCCGCAGTCGTCGCCAGCGGACGTCGAATCCGCGGTCGCCGGGGAAGACGCGGAAGTCTTCACTCTCGCGCTGAACGTTGCCGCCCTCCAGACGGAAAAGGCTCTCTTCGACGTCGACCCGCAGGCTGCGCAGCGTCGCCGGGCCGGTGGTGATCCGGGCCCGCCGGATCTCGCCGTCGAGGGTGGCCCGTTCGAGCCACGAAAGCTCGAAGGAAAAGCTCACCGGGTCGCCGGCGGCCTTCTTGGCGACCGCGATCAGTTCGCCGTCTTCGAGGGTCAACGCCGCGCCGCGCACGTTACCCGGCAGCTCGCCGAGCTGGGTGCCGGGGCCGAGTCGCAAGAGGGGGAGCTTGACCCATCGACCTTCGGCGAGCACGGTCAGGCGGAGCTTGGCGGTGATCTCCAGGGCGTCGTCGAGCAGCCGGCCGCGGAGCTCGGCGCGGTCGAGCACCGCATCGACCGGCGGCCGCGGCGTGCGTTCGAGCTCCCTGGCCTTGGCCACCGCGGTGTCCCGCTCGCGGTAGAGCTCGAGCACGTCGTCGAGCGGCATGGAGGCGCGGGCGTCGGCCTCCGGATTGTCGGACTCGCCGGGTGAACCGGCGGGCTCGGCCGCCACGGGAAGCGCGGAGGCCGCGGCCAAGAGCAACAGGGCCGACAGTATGGTCACGATTTGGGGTCGACGGGATTTAGGCATGGATTCAGACACGGGTACCCTCCGCGAAATCGGGGTTGGGGGGAAGCTCGGGCCGTGGGGTTAACAGCGCGTCGAGGGCCTCGACGATGTCGTCGCGGGTGGCGAAGCGCATCAGAATCGCCAGGATGGCGAGGATTTCGACGGTGTAGATCAGGCCGGTGTAGCCCTGGAGCATGACCGCCATCGACGGCACCAAGAGGCTCGGGGCGAGGGCGATGAGCAGATAGCGCTTCGCCTCGGGTCCGATCAGCCGCACGACGAAGGAGGTCAGCAGCATCGCCACGGTGGCGATCGCCAGCGCCCACGCGAGGTAGAAGTGCAGGAAGGCTCCGAGGTAGGGGAGGAGCACATAGAAGAAGACCCAACCCGCCGCGAGCAGGTACATTTGGTAGAGACGCGGACGGACCTTAAAGGCTTCAAAGATCGCCACCAGGCTGGCGAAGAAAAGCAGGAAAGCGGGCGTCGCATGTCCCAGCATCTTGAGCACGACGTCGTCCCACGCCTCTTCGGAGGGCAGCGTCGCGCCGACGGGGACGCCGGCCTCGAGGGCGTCGTAGCGCCAGGCGAGCACGGTGCTGTCGCCGCTCTCCGTGGCCTCGACGGCGGGCATGACGCCGGAGGCGTAGTCGTAGCCGCGGCCGCCGGCGATGGCGAGCTCGAACGTAAAGTCGCGCACGGGTAGCGACGGATCGAGCCGATAGGTGAAGCGGTTGAGGCCGCGCCCCCTGAAGGTGATGGCGATCTCCGTCGATTCGCCGTCTTCTAGTCGCCCGCTCCACTGCAAGCGGTCCCGACCGTCGGCGAGCTCGACGCGTTGGGCGTCTCCGTCGACGTCGAACTGCAGGTCCGAGAGCAGGACCTGATCTTTGATCATCGGAAGCGGCAGGACGAAGACCACGTCGATGGTCTTCCCGCGGTCGTTGCGCAGGGTGTAGCGGCCGTCGAAATGGAAGTCGAAGCCGGAGAAGTACACCAGGCCGCGCTTGCGGTAGTTCATATCGGCGTTGACCCGCACGCGCTGGGACGCCAGGGGCAAGGACTCGAGGCGGTTCCAGACAGAGCCGCTCTCGACAAACCGGACCGAGGGGACCGGCTGGTCGATGGGGGCGCCCCAGCGCTCGGCGACTTGGCGGTAGAGCTCGCCGTCGGCGAAGCTTTGACGGTCGGCGATGCGCACCGCCATCACCAGGAGCACGAGGAGCACGATGGCCAGGCTGCCGAAGAAGTGGTACCGCGCCGGCAGCGTCAGGGGGAGGTGAATCAGTCTGCGAATGTCGTCCATGGGGGATCTCCTTCTGTGGAGATCACCCTAAGGACAGGAGGTGCCGATTCGGTGTCACCCCGAAGGCCCGCCGGCGCCAGATGTCGGCGTCTCGGGGGCAGGAGATCGACCCGGGGCTATCCGGCCTCCTAGGTCTCTTCGAAGACGGCTTCTGCCGACGGGGCCACGGCGGCGCGCCGGAGCCAGGCTTCGAGCTGGATCGGGTCGGTGCAGGAGCGGATCCGAGTGCGTTGGTTCCCGTTGAGATCAACTTTCCTGGCTTCGAGCACGCTGAGGATCGAGTTCGCCAGCCCCTGGGCTTTACCTTCGGCGAGGCCTTCCGACCGGCCTTCGGCGAGGCCTTCCGACCGGCCTTCGGCCAGTACGGCGTCGAGGTCGGCGTAGCCTTGCTTTTGCAGCAGGTTGCGGAGCGTCACGCCCTCGGCGGCGCGCCAGTCGTAGAGGGCTTCCACGGGCACCGGATTGCGCAAAATGCCGGGGGCTTCCAGGAGGTCCCCGGGGTCCGCGAAGCGTCGGGGGGCGTCCGGGCTGTGGATTTCGACCCGGTGCGGGCCTTCGAGGCGCACGACCCAGATGAGCTGGGTGCCGGCGGCGAGCAGCTCGCGGATCTTGTCGCGAAGATCGGCTTCGTCTTGACCGCGATCCACGTATTCCACGGCCAGCGGCGGCACCCCTTCGACCCAACCGGGCTCGTCGCTGACGTTGCCGACGGCGACGTCCGGGGCCCGGAGCGTGCCGGGCTCGGGGGAGTATCCCGTATCGACTCCGAGACTCTCCACGTCCGGGTCTGAGCGCAGCACGGACGCGCCGACGGCGTTGGCGGAGGAGCCGCGGCCGCCGGTCGGTAGGCACTCGACGGCGTGGCCGTTCGACAGCTCGTAGGGATCCCCGGAGCGGAGCTGGTCCGCCGAGAAGGGGCCGCGGTCGTTGCGCCAGGGGCGACTCATAGGGCTAATCTAGCACGCGCTCCGGCGGCTAGCCGGCGACGGCCTGCATGATGAGGCCGCAGATGAGGGCTGCGTAGGTGCCCACGGCGTAGCCCAGAACCGCTAGAAGCACACCCACCGGCGCCAGCGCGGGGTGGAAGGCGGAGGCCACCACCGGCGCCGAAGCGGCGCCGCCGACGTTGGCTTGACTGCCGACGGCCATGAAGAAAACGGGCGCTTTGATCGCTTTGGCGACGCCGATCATCAAGGCGGCGTGGAAAAGCATCCAGATGCCGCCGAGCAAGAAGAAGCCGGGGCTCTCGAAGACGGCGCGAATATTCATCTTCATGCCGATCGACGCGATCAAGACATAGAGCAGCGCCGAACCGACCCGGGAGGCGCCGACGCCCTCGAGCCGCCGGGCCGGCGTGGTCGCCAACAGCATGCCGAGGCTCGTGACGATCACCACCAGCCAGAAGAATTTGCTCGTCAGGCTGAACTTGGCGAGGTACGGCGCGTTCTCGGAGACCCACGGGGCGATGAGATCGGCGCCGATATGGCCGAAGGCGGTGGCGCCGAAGCCGACGGCGAGCAGAATCATCAAGTCGGTGAGATTGGGGATGCGGGCGACCTGGGCCTGGTAGTCGGCGACTTTCTCGCGCAGGGCCACGATGGCGCTCGTATCCGCGCCGGTGCGGCCGTCGATCTGTTCGCTGCGCCCGGCGGCGAAGAGCAGCACCGCCATCCAGATATTGGCGACGATCACGTCCACCGCCACCATGCCCGAGAAAATCTGGTCGCCGACTTCGAAGACCTCCTTCATCGCCGTTTGGTTGGCTCCGCCGCCGATCCAGCTGCCGGCGACGGTCGTCATGCCGCGCCACACGGCGTCAGGCCCGACGCCGCCGACCAGGTCCGGCGAAATCGCGCTGCCGATGAGCAGGGCGAGGGGGCCGCCGATGACGATGCCGAGGGTGCCCGTGGCGAACATGATCAGCGCCTTCGGGCCGAGGTTCCAGATTCCCTTGAAATCGATCGACAGCGTCAGCAGCACCAGCGACGTCGGCAGCAGGTAGCGGGAGGAGACGAAGTAGAGCTGGGAGTGATCGCCGGAGATGATGCCCGCCGTCGAGAAAAGGGACGGCAGGAAGTAGCACATCAAGAGCGCCGGGACGACGGCGTAGAAACGCTTGAAGAAGGGGTGTTCGTGGTGGGAACTCCAGAACACAAAGCCGAGGATCATCATCAAGATGCCGAGCACGGTGGCATCGTTGGTGAACCAAGGCGCAGCGGCGGCGGCTTCATCCATGGGCGGTCTCCTTGGGTGGGACGGTCCGCCGATGATATCTCCGGCTTAACGGGCTGATGTGATTTGGGCGCGGGGGGCGAGGCCGGCGGTCTCGGATGGGGGCACGAGCCAGGGCAGGAGCAGCCAGAGGGCGAGGAGCGCCAGCAACGAGCCGACCGCGAGGCGGGTCTCTAGGCTTTCTTCTTCCATGGCCGTCTCTAAAGCACGATCGATACCAGCTGGCGCCACTCGAATCCGCGGCCTCGCCACGTTTTGCGGCGGCTCTGGCCCCGAATCGCTGCCCGAATGTCCCATCCAGTGGACGGACCGTCGAATTTCGTGGACGGCCGGTGGCCGCCGAGCCGGGTTAACGGTAGTAGCCGCGGAGCGCCCGGGTCGTGAGCCCGGCGCGGGTGGTCGTCACGTCGATACGTCGAAAAGACCCGGGCTCCGGGTTGGCCTGCGGCGGGGCTGCTTCGGCTCCCGGCGCCGTGTCCCCGATCCCTCCGCCGTCCCTCGGCGCTTGGTAGACGAGCAAGTACTGGGACCGCAGCTCTTCTTCGATGCGCCGGTAGACGCCGTCCAGCTGGGCGATCGTGCGAATCGCGAAAGCGCGTCCGCCGCTTTCCTGCGCCAGCTTCTCGAGTCCGCGCCGGGTCCCCTCGGCGCTACCCCCGAGCAAGATGGGGTAGACCGCCAGACCGGCGCGCACCGCGAAGTCGAGGGCTTCCTCGGCGTCGAAGTCGCTCTCGACGTCGTGGCCGTCGGTGAGCAAGACCAAAGCTCGCCGCCCCTCGTGGCCGCCGACGTAGCCGCTTGAGAAGATCACGGCGTCGTGCAGGCGGGTGCCGCCCCAGGCCGCCAGGCCGCTGGCGCCCAGCGCGAGCTGGCCGACGTCGTCGGTGAAAGGCACCGCCAGGCGCAGGTCATGGTTGAACGTAACCAGCGCCGCGCGGTCCTTGGGGGTGACGACGGTTTCGAAGAAACGGCGGGCGCTCTTGACCGCGGTCGAAAGTCGGTCGCGCATCGACTCGGAGATATCCATCGCCAGCATGACCTGGAGCGGCAAGTCTTCGACTCGCTCAAAGCGCAGGATGCTCTGTTCGCGGCCGTCCTCCTCAATGCGGAAGTCGTCGGCGTCGAGGCCGACGACCGGCCGACCGGCGGCGTCGAGGACCGTGGCGTAGACCTCGATCCAGCGCACCTGCACCGCTTCGAGGGGCGTTTCCGTATCGAGGAAGAGCAGCTGCTCGGCGGTGGCGCCGGCTTCGGTCTTGACGGCGGCGCGGATGAAGCGCCGATTCGCCGCAAGCGTCTCCGGCAGTGGGACCCGAAAGACGAGCCGTCCGTCTTCTTCGGTCACCGCGGTCGTTTCCGCAGTCCCCGCCGCGGTCTCGGTGACCGCTTCATGGGGGCCGAGGGCGGCGAGGTTGAGGCCGTCGAGGCTGAGCTCGAGTTGGCTGAGGGTCTCGCCGTCGGGCACGCTCACCCGCGCCTCGAGCTCATCGCCGAGTCGGCGCAGCGCCACGGCGAGCGGGCGGGCCGCCGGTTCAAGCTGAAGCTCGGTGCGCGCGATAATCCGGCCGGCGGCGTCAAAGGCGGTCGCCTCGAGTCGGTGCGCTTCCGGGGTCGGACCGAGGTCGACGGGGAAGCGATACGGCGGCGATCCGTCTTCGGCGACCTTGGCGCCGTTGAGCGACAGCTCGACGAGGTCGATGTCACCCCCCGACGCCACCACCCGAAGCTCGACGTCGCCGACCGCATTCGACGCCGGGGGCACGATGTCGAGACCCGGGAAATGGATCATCGACAGCACCCGACGCCGGGTCAGGTCCCGCAGCGCGGCGCCGCCGGCGGGACGCTGGTCGTCGAGGATGCGCGGGGCGCCGTCGAGGATCGGCACGTCCAGGATCAAGTCGCGTCGCAGCAACGCTTGGCCGAAGGGATCCTCGAGGCGCAGGCGGAGCTCGTAGTCACCGGGCCGCAGGCGACGGTAGAAATCGAGCTCGAGGGTGTCGCCCGGCGGCGACGGGCCGCTCAGGTGGTAGATGTGCTCGAAACGGTCGGCGACGTGGGGCCCGAGGTGGACTTCTCCGAGCAGGCGCAGCCGGTCGAAGAGCTGGCCGGCGGCGCCGCGCTGCAGGGTCTCGGTGGGGACCTGGATGCGTCCGAGGGTCAAGACCTTCGCCGCGTCGCGTCCGGGGTAGCCGATAGCCACCGGGTCGTCGACGCGCTCCGCCGGTAGCTGGAGGGCGTCGGATTGGAGGTCAGTGCGGAATGCGGAGAGCCACTGCGGCGGCGGTGTCCGGTGTGCGGCGGCGGCCCGGAGGGCCTCGAGGTCAACGGCGCCGAGCAGCGCCCGGGTGACCACCCGTTCCTCGCGGTCACCGTCTCGGAAACAGCGCCGGTCTCGGCTGAAGGCGACGATCTGCTTGACGTCCCGCCGCCACGGCGCGTCGTCTTCGGAGAGGGCGCCGGTGCCGTCGCCGAGGCGTGACCAGAGGCGGAAAAGACCGTCTTCGGCGTCGTAGTCGCGGCGAAAGACGACGTCAAAGCCGCCGTCGGCCGCCCCGGGGTCGACGTCGAGACCGAGGGCCTCGGCCTGGTGTCGATCGTAGTGCCAGATGCGCAGCGGACGCAGCACGCCGCGGCAGCCGCCGAAGACCTGCTCCTCGGCCGGGATGCCGGCGGTGAGCAGCGTCCGCGCGCGGTCGTTGTCCAAGTCGCCGAAGCGGCGTCGGGCCTCCGCGAAGCGTCGCCACCACTCCTCTAGGGAGCCGCCGGGGAGCAGGTCCGGCGTCCGGGCATTCCAAAAGGCACGGATAAAGAGCTCACGTCCCCGATCGTCGTCGAGGGCTTCGAAGGCTTGACGCTCGTCGGCGGTCATCCACGGCGCCGTCGCGTCGAGCCAAGCGCCGTAGAGCGAGTCGAGCCGGGGCACGCCGTCTTTATCGGCGAGCGCCGGCTCGGGCGCCGAGAAAAGAAGCGCTCCGAGAATGGCGATCTTGAGGAAGACCAGAGAGTCAAGGAGCCGGTGCGACCGGGGCCTGTGGCGTCGTGGACTGGGTCTCATGGCGGGAATTCTATGCAGGGTTGATACCCGCCTCCGGGCTGGCCCGGATCAGTCGCCGCAACCGCGGGTTCGACGGACCGCCAGGGGCCTTCGGCCTCGCCACTTCAAAGGGGTGGGAATGCGGCGGTGCGGGCCGCGGGGATTGGGTAAGATGCCGCGACCCGCTCAACCCCCAGCCCAAAGATCTGTACCGATTGGAGATATGTGTCGATGACTGCAAGCGCTTTGCGTCCCATTGCCGAGGTGGCCCGAAGTTTGGGAATCGCCGACGAGCACCTCATCGCCTACGGCACCGACAAAGCCAAAGTCCGTCTCGAGGCGCGGCGTGCGGCGCTCGACGGCGGGCGGAAGCCCGGCAAGCTGGTGCTGGTGACGGCGGTGACGCCGACGGACGCGGGCGAAGGCAAGACCGTGACGTCCATCGGTCTCTCCCAAGGCCTCAACCACATCGGGGAGAGCGTGGCGCTGGCGCTGCGGGAACCGTCCTTGGGGCCGATCTTCGGCATGAAGGGCGGCGCGATCGGCGGCGGTGGATCCTGCGTCGAACCGCGGCATGACATCAACATGCACTTCAACGGCGATTTCCACGCCATCTCGACGGCCAATAACTTGCTCGCGGCGGCGCTCGACAACCACTTGCAGCAGGGCAACGCCCTCGACCTCGACCCGCGGCGGGTCCTGTGGCGCCGGGTCGTCGACTTGAACGACCGCTCCCTACGCCGGGTGATGGTCGGCCTCGGCGGGCCGACCGAGGGTGTGCCGCGGGAAACCGGATTCGACATCACGCCGGCCTCCGAGATCATGGCGATCCTGTGCCTGGCGAAGGATCGGGCCGACTTGCGCGAACGCTTGGGGAAGATCCTCATCGGCCTGACGTCGAAACGGCAGCCGGTGACGGCGGAAGATTTGGGCATCGTCGGCGCCTTGATGGTGCTTCTGAAGGACGCCCTCTTGCCGAATTTGGTGCAGACCAGCGAAGGCGTCCCGGCCTTCATCCACGGCGGCCCTTTCGCCAATATCGCCCACGGCTGCAATAGCCTCATCGCCACCCGCATGGGTCTGGCGCTGGCCGACTGGACGGTGACGGAGGCCGGATTCGGAGCCGACCTTGGCGCTGAGAAGTTCATGGACATCAAGTGCCGCATGGGCGAGCTCGATCCGGCGGCGGTGGTGGTCGTCGCGACGGTGAAGGCGCTGAAGCGCCACGGTGGCGTGCCCCAGAAGCGGCTGTCCGAACCCGATGCGGCGGCCGTCGAGTTCGGCCTCGACAATCTTCGCAAGCATGTCGAGAACGTGCGCCACTTCGGGCGCGATCCGGTAGTCGCGATCAATCACTTCGCCGCCGATACCGAGGAGGAGCTGGCGGTCATCTCGAAAGCCTGCTCGGAGCTCGGCGTCCAGTGGGCCCTTTCGGACGTCTTCAGTGACGGCGGCGCCGGCGGCGCGGACCTGGCGAGGAAGGTCGTCGATCAGGCGGCGAAAGCGACGAGTCCCTACACGCCGCTCTACACCCTCGAGATGTCGGCCGAAGAGAAAGTCGAGGCCTTGGCGACCAAGCTCTACGGCGCCGACGGCGTGGTGTGGAGCGATGAAGCCAAGCGCGATCTGCGGCGCATCTCAAAGCTCGGCTACGCCCACCTGCCGGTGTGCGTCGCCAAGACGCACAAGAGCCTCTCCGACGACCCGAAGAAGGCGAATCGCCCCACCGGCTTCACGGTCCAGGTGCGCCGACTGGTGCTTTCCGCAGGCGCCGGCTTCCTGGTGCCGCTACTCGGCGAAGTGGTGCGGATGCCCGGCTTGCCCAAGCGACCGAACTTCAGCGACGTCGAGCTGCTCGATTCCGGAGAGATCGTCGGTCTCGGGTGAATGGGCCCGCCGGATCGTTCGCCGGCGTCGAAGGAAAAACGCGTCATCTAATAGTTATGTTCGGGCCGGCCCACGGGTGGCCTCGCCGGCCGGCCCGAATTTTGTTTTCTTGCCTGTCGCTGGCTAAGTCACTGTGCGGCAGTAGTTTATTGGGCTTAAGGGGCTGGCTTGCGCTGCGGGTCGAGGACCGGAGGCAAGCGTAATGGGGAATGTAAGGCGTCGGTGAGACTCTTAGATGGTCGGGGGCGGAAGTCCCCATCCCATCTAGAGATCCATAGCCACCGGCACGACGCATAGGAGTGAGACAGGTGATGAAAGAGATGAAAGAGACGCGACAGAGAGTCGAGCTCGCCCTCTGGGCCATCGGTGCAGCGGTTGCCCTGGTCTACACCTACCTCCTTTGATGCTTCTTCGCCCCGGGTAATGATTCCACAAGACGCGACGACATCACGCAGCCTGTCAGAAGCCCGCTCTCAGTTTCCCATAGGCCCTTCGGTCGGGGATTAGGCCCTCAAGCCAACTCGGCCCTTTTGATAGTTAGTTCTCTAAGACTGCCAGCCTTATTTCCCTTGACCCGGCGTTGTCCACGTCAGGTCCTTTCCCGGGGATTAACCTTCCCGGCGTAGCCCCCGAACTCGGGGGCTTTTCTCTTGCCCGCCGCAGGCTGCGGAGACCTCGACACCGGGCGGCTTTCGATCTCCCGGGGGACCCCCGGACGAGCCGCGCAGCGGGCAGCTGGGCGGGGTGACGGACGCACCGGCGGCCGTCCGGCGAGGCTAATTCGGGGCCGTGAGGTCGAGGCGCCGCAGCAGATATCGGGCCTTGCCCAGGTCCGCCATATCGGCGAAGCCGACGGCGAGGACCCAGCCGCCGTCATGGGGTTGGATCATGAGCTGGCCGTCGGAGGTCTCGAGGGTGACCAAGTCGAGGTCGCCGTAGCCGGCGGCGGCCGCCGCGATGGCCGCCCGCTGGATGGCGGTCAGCAGCTCGCCGCCGGCTGAACCGTCGGGCTTGGCGGCGCCGAATCCTCGGATTTCACCGCTGGCGTGCACCAGGGCGGCGAAGCGGAGGGTGCCGAGGCCTGCAAATCGCTCGAGTGTCGCCTCCAGGCGGCCCGAACCCAGGGGGTCCGGCAGCGGCGCGGCGCCCAGGGGTGAGGTCGCGGAAATACCCTTCTCCCGGGACAGGACCTCATCGACCATCTCCACGAGATCTTCGGTGGCGAAGGGCTTCTTCAACACCCCGACCGCACCGATACGCAGGGACTGGGAACGGACTTCGTCATCGACGATGCCGGAGATGATGATCACCGGCACGGCGGCCAGGCGCGGATGGCCGCGCATGAACGAACAAATCTGAAGGCCGCCGATGTCCGGCAAGACCAGATCGAGCAAGACCAGGTCGGGGGTGAGCTCTTCGAGGTCCCGGAGGGCGGCTTCCCCGGAGCGCTGGGACAGTACTTCGAGGCCGGTGGCCCGCAGCATGCGCTCGATTGCGAAGCACACGCTGACGCTATCGTCGATGACGTAAACGGTTTTGGTCATCGCGTCGGATGTCCGGCGTCGGGGCGACGCGTCAATGTCTTCACTCGTGGGGTTCCCCGGGACCAAAGCTGTGGAGCTCTTCGCCGCTCATGGAGAGCGCTTCGCCCGTATTGTAGTGGTCGAATTCGACAGCAGCGGAGAGTAGAAGTTGTTGGGCGGGCTGGTCGATGGTGCAGGGTTCTGCCGTCATGTGCTCAGGGGTTAACGGCTCGAA
>JBCDKB010000173.1:0-15323 GCA_038747035.1 Acidobacteriota bacterium
CGGCCGGGGGCGGCGCGACCTCCGGAACCGCGGCCCCAACCCGCCGATCCCCTAGGCGATTCTGGCGCCCCGCGGCGCTCGGGGCGGGCCTGCTTGGGCTCGTCGGCCTGGTCGGGCTAGGTGTGGCGTCGTGGATGGGCGTGCGCCCCGCCGGGGACTTCCCGGCTCCGGTGGCGACGATGAAGACCGGATCAACACCGGACAGCGCCGACACGGCCTACCGGCGGGGTCTGCGGGCGCTTGAGGATTGGGATCTCGGCGCCGCGCTCGTCGATCTCGAGCGGGCCACCGCCGAGGACGCGGATAACCCCCTGGTTCATCGCGCCGCCTCGGAGATCTTCTTCCTCGCGGGTCAGATCGACGCCGCCCGGCGATCCGCGAGGCGAGCGGAATCCCTCGTCGGAGGGACGCCGTCGCCGGAGAAACGGTGGATCGCCGGATGGAAAGCCCTCGCCGAAATGCGCTGGCAAGACGCCGAGCGCGACTTCCGCGAACTCATCGAACGCGCGGCCTCCGAATCTGCGTCCGTCGACACGCTCCCCAGCAGCACGGTCGGCCCTGAACACGCGGCTTTCGGTCTGCTCACGGCGCTTCTCGAAGGGGGCGCCGCGTCCCGGGCGGCCGACGTCGCCCGGGACCTCGGGGGCAACGGCGGACGGTCCGGTCGCGGCGCCCGCGTGGATCTGCTCGCCGCCGAAGCGATCCTCCGGAGCGGCGACGCCGGCCGGGCGGAGCGAGCCGCCGACGCCCTCTTCACCGAGGCCCGCGCCGCGAACCGGAGGTCCCTCGCCGCCCGCGCCCTGCTCCTGCGCGGCGAAGCCACCTTCCGACGGGGTGAGACGGCCGCCGGCCTCGCGGACCTCGACGGCGCCCGGGGCCTGGCGGACCCCGGGAATGATCTGCACACGCTCGGTCGTATTCTCTTCCGCACGGCGCGGCTCCACTTTGTACTCGGAGACTTCGAACGCGCCCACAGCAGCTTCTCCGGGGCGCTGACGGTCGCCGAATCCGTCGATGACGTCCGCCTCGAGGCTTCTGCCCTAGGCCACCTCGCGGTCACCGCCCGCAGCTTCAACCAGTCCGAACGGAGCCGGGAGCTCTTCAGCCGCGCCGAAGACATCCTCGAGGACCTCGGTGACGAGATCCGCCTCGCCGGGCTGCGCCTCGAGCTTTTTTTCATCGCCGCGCAGGATGCGCGCCATGACCTCGGGAATATCCGCGGCTTGATCGATGAAGCCCTCCGGGGTTTTGAGAAGGCGGACGCCGACCAGCCGCGGGCCGAGCTGCTCACCCGAGTCGCGGCACTCGACCTGACCCGCGGGCGCATCGATTCGGCCCGCGACCACTTGCTACGGGCGATTCCGCTCTTTGAAAGCGCCAACAACGTCTTTGGACTCGCGCTCGCGGAGCATGACCTCGCCTATGTCTACGAGCTCCAGGGCGAGTTCTCAAGCAGCGCTCGGTTTGCGACCCGGGCGCTCGAGCGGATGCGCAGCGCCGACAACCCCAGGATGGTCGCCGCTTGCCTGGTCCGACTCGCGCGGACCGATATCTTCCAAGGCCGGATCGAGCCGGCGCGGCGTCGACTCGAGCAGGCCCTGGAGATTCGACATCGGCAAGGCAGCGTGCCGCGCATCGAGATCACCCGCATCGAGATCATCCGCCTCAAGCTGCTCGAGGGCCGCTACGCGGAAGCCGAGGCCGAGGCGCTCGCGTTGGAGCAGAACGTTACGCCAAACAGTCGACTTTGGCGCCTCGCCCGCCGGATTCGCCTGAAGGCTTTGATCCGTCAAGGCCGAGCCGAAGACGCGGCGCCCCTGCTCCCCGAGACCTTCACGCCCGACGCCGACTCCTACATCTGCTGCTTCTGGCGACTGGTCGAGGTCGAGCTCTTGCTAGAGACGGGCTCCCTCGACCGGGCCGATCAGGTCGCCCGCGAGACGGCCGCCGAGCTCGAGACGGCGGGGACCTGGATTTTCTGGGCGGAACTCGAGCTCCTGCGCGGTCGACTCGACCACCGGCAGGGCCGCCCCGACCGGGCGCGGGACAGGCTCCAGGCGCTGCGTCAAGAGGCCATGGCCCGTCGGTGGCACGCCCTAGCGAGCGAAAGCGAGGAACGCCTCGCGGAGGTCACCGGCGCGACCTCCGGATCGCCCCGCTAGGGGGACGTCGAGGACCCGACGACGCGGCGCCGGTGGCCAGCTAAAGCGCCGAAGTCCCCGGCGGCACCACCTCGTCGATTGCGGCTTTTTCGTCCTCGGAGATCTCCACCTCGAGCGCGGCGAGGCTATCGTCGAGCTGCTCCATCGTGCGCGGGCCGATGATCACCGACGTCACGTCGGGGTTGGCCACCGTCCACGCCGTCACCCAGCGGGCGAGGGGCAGGCCGCGGGACTCGGCCATGGGCACCAGAGCTTCCACGACGTCTAGGCGTTGCTGGAATTTGGGATTGTCAAGCTCACCGACCCAATTCGCGGCGCGGTTCGAGTCTTTCGGGTTGTCGGCGCCGCGGCGGTACTTGCCCGTCAGCCAGCCGCCTTCGAGCGGGCTCCAGACGATATTGCCGATGCCGAAATGGCGGGTCATCGGGAAATGGTCCGCCTCCATCGCCCGGCGCATCATCGAATACGGCGGCTGCAGGCTGATGAAGCGCTCGAGACCGAGCTTGTCGGAGAGCCACAGGCTTTCCACCATCTGCCAGGCTTCGAGCTTCTGCTGCCAGATGTCCTCGGCCTGGTAGTGGTTGGTGGAGGCGCCGATGTAGCGCACCTTGCCTTTGCGCACCAGATCATCGAGGGCGCGCAGGGTCTCGTCCCACGGCGTCGTCGGGTCCGGGCGATGGATCTGGTAGAGGTCGATAACGTCGGTGCCGAGGCGACGCAGGCTGTGGTCGCACTGCTCTTCGATCGTCTTGCGCGACAGGCCGCGCTGGTTGGGCCCGTCGCCCATGGCGCCGAAGACCTTGGTCGCCAGCACGACCTCTTCGCGGCGCCCGCGGATCGCTTTGCCGACGATCTCTTCGGACTCGCCCTGGGAGTAGATATTGGCGGTGTCGATGAAGTTGATGCCGGCGTCCATGGCGCGGTGCATGATGCGCACGGACTCGTCGTGGTCCTTATTGCCCCAGGCGCCGAACATCATGGTTCCGAGGCAAAGGGGCGAGACTTTGACGCCGCTGCGTCCGAGGTTGCGATACTCCATGGTGACTCCTCTCGTCAGGTCAGCAGGTCGATGGCACGCTTTTAAACAGCAGTCTTCCGAAACAGCAGGTTCCAGACAGCAAATTCCCGATAGCAAACCCCAAACAGCAAAAAGGACGGCGGGGCCGTCCTTGACATCTGCTTCTGGAATGGCTGGGCGACAGGGATTCGAACCCCGATTGAACGGTCCAGAGCCGTTAGTCCTACCATTAGACGATCGCCCAACGGGCGTGGATAGTAGCCGGGCCCAATCCACGTGTCAACCGCCTCTCTCCGACGAATCCCATCCCGGACCGCAGCGCCCTGGGCCGAGCCCCTTTGACTCCGGCGGCGGCGGCCAGTACAATCCGCCGTCCCCAGGAGAGGTGCTGGAGTGGCCGAACAGGGCTGCCTGCTAAGCAGTTGTCGGGGCAACTCGACCGAGGGTTCGAATCCCTCCCTCTCCGCCAACGGGCCGTCCGCCCGAGGGCCTTCCCGACGTCCCCGCGTTGCGAAGCATCCCGCCGATCCGTCGAGAGCTGCCCAGCCGCCCCAGCGGCTGCTAGACTCCGCGCGCCTTTTCCGGCCGACCTCAAAAACATCGGTCCCGAAAATCGAGCGCGCCACCCCCGCCGACTGTTTCGGTGACCTACCTCGGGAGACTGTGCGGCATGAGCCAGCCCGTCGACGATCGCCTCGCCATCGATACCATCCGTTTCCTCGCCGTGGACATGGTGGAGCAGGCCCAAAGCGGCCACCCGGGCGCCCCGCTGGGCCAAGCCCCCCTCGCGCACCTGCTCTTCACCCGCCAACTCCGCTTCGACCCCGCTGACCCGGCCTGGCCCAATCGCGACCGCTTCGTCCTGTCCTGCGGCCACGCGTCGGCGCTGATCTACGCGCTCCTCCACCTCTCCGGTTACGACCTCGACCTCGACGAGCTGCGCAACTTCCGCCAGCTCGGCTCCAAGACCCCGGGCCACCCCGAGTTCGGCCACACCGACGGCGTCGAGACGACCACCGGCCCCCTCGGCCAGGGCCTCGCCACCGCCGTCGGCATGGCGATCGCAGAGCGCTACCTGGCGAGCCACTTCAACCGCGACGGTTTTGACATCTTCGACCACAACACGTGGGTGATCGCCAGCGACGGCGACTTGATGGAAGGCGTCGCCGCCGAAGCGTCGTCGATGGCCGGGCACCTCGGCCTCTCGAAGCTGAAGGTGTTCTGGGACGACAACCGCATCTCGATCGAAGGCTCCACCGACCTCGCCTTCACCGAAGACGTGCTCGAACGCTATCGCTCCTACGGCTGGGCGACCTTGGAGATCGATGACGTCGAAGACCTCGACGCCGTCGACGCCGTGCTCGCGCAGGCGGCCGCGGAGACCGAACGGCCGGTCTTGGTGCGCGCGCGCACCCACATCGGCTTCGGGAGTCCGAAACAGGACACCGCCGCCTCCCACGGCTCACCCCTCGGCGCCGACGGCGTCAAGGCGACGAAAGAGAAGCTCGACTGGCCGCTCGAGCCGACCTTCCACGTGCCCGACGGCGCCCGCGCCGCCTACGCCCCGTCGATCGAGAACGGGAAAGCCGCCCACGTCGCCTGGCTCGACCTCGTGGAGCGTTACCGCGATGCCCACCCCGAGCTCGCCGCCACCCTCGATGCGTGGCGCACCCGGGGGCTTCCGGAGGGCTGGGACGCGGAGCTGCCGACCTACGCCGCCGACCACGCCAAGATCGCGACCCGCAAGGCCTCCGGCGCCGCCTTGACCGCCCTCGCCGGCCGGCTACCGCAGCTGCTCGGCGGCTCGGCGGACCTCGCGGGCTCCAACAATACGTTCATCAAAGGCCGCGACGCCCAGGCCGCCGACACCCACGGCGGCGGCAACTTCCACTTCGGCGTCCGCGAGCACGCCATGGGCGCGGCGATGAACGGCATGGCCCTTTCCGGCATGCTCCGGCCCTACGGCGGCACCTTCCTGATCTTCAGCGACTACATGCGACCGGCCATGCGTCTCTCGGCGCTCATGGGCCAGCCGGCGATCTACGTGCTCACCCACGACTCGATCTTCCTCGGCGAAGACGGGCCGACCCACCAGCCGATCAGCCAGCTGATGGGGCTGCGGGCGATGCCGGGCATGACGGTCCTACGGCCCGCGGACGGCAACGAGACCGTCGCCGCCTGGCGCGTAGCGATCGAGAAAACCGACGGACCGGTTTCCCTGGTCTTGACCCGCCAGGGGCTGCCGATCTTGCCGCTGGCCCCGGACGAGGTCACCGCCGGCGTGCGTCGCGGCGCCTACGTCGTCGCCGACGCCGACGATCCCCAGCTCCTGCTGCTCGCCACGGGTTCCGAGGTGCCGCTGATCCTCGACGCCCACCGGGCCCTCGCTCGAGAAGGCATCCGCAGCCGCGTGGTGAGCATGCCGAGCTGGGAGCTCTTCGACGCCCAAGACCCCGAATACCGCGCCCAGGTGCTTCCGGATAGCGTCCGCCACCGCCTGGCCGTGGAGGCCGGGTGCACCTTCGGATGGCAGAAATACACCGGCCTCGACGGCGACGTGCTTGGCATCGACGGTTTCGGCGCTTCGGCACCCGCCGCGGACCTCGCCAAGCATTACGGCTTTACGGCGGAGAACGTCGTCGCCCGCGCCAAGGCCCTGATCGGAGACAAAGCATGAGCGATAACGGCTTCTTCACCATGAGCCCGAGGGCCCAAGAGCTCGGCCAGCGCCTGCGGGAGTTCATGGACCAGCACGTTTACCCCATCGAAACCGAGGTCTATGCCCAGCTCGAGGCGGCGGAAGATCGCTGGCAGCCGCTGCCCCAGGTCGAGCCGCTGAAGGAGAAGGCCCGGGCCGCCGGCCTGTGGAACCTCTTCCTTCCCCACAGCGACCGCGTGGAAGGGCTCTCGAACCTCGACTACGCGCCGCTGTGCGAAATCATGGGCCGGGTGATTTTCGCCCCGGAGATCTTCAACTGCTCGGCCCCCGACACCGGCAATATGGAAGTGCTGGAGCGCTACGGCAGCGAGGCACAGAAAGAGCGCTGGCTCGAGCCCCTGCTCGCCGGCGAGATCCGCTCCTGTTTCGCCATGACCGAGCCCGAAGTGGCGTCCTCCGACGCGACCAATATCCGCACCTCGGTCGAGCGTGACGGCGACGACTACCTCGTCAACGGGCGCAAGTGGTGGACGTCCGGCGCCGGCGATCCGCGGTGCAAGGTGGCGATCGTGCTGTGCCAGAGCGGCGACGCCGACCGGCCGCGCCACGCCCGGCACTCCATGATCTTGGTGCCGCTGGATACGCCGGGCGTCACCATCAAGCGCATGCTCACCGTATTCGGCTACGACGACGCGCCCCACGGCCACGCCGAGGTGCTCTTCGAGAACGTGCGCGTGCCGGCGGACCATATGATCCTCGGCGAAGGACGCGGCTTCGAGATCGCCCAGGGCCGGCTCGGACCCGGCCGCATCCACCACTGCATGCGACTGATCGGCATGGCCGAGCGCGCCCTTGAGACCATGTGTCGACGCGTCGGCGAGCGCACCGCCTTCGGACGCCAGCTCTCGGAGATGGGCACCATCCGAGCCGATATCGCCACCTCCCGGATCGAGATCGAGCAGGCCCGTCTGCTGACCCTCAAAGCCGCCCACATGATGGACACCGTCGGCAATAAGGCGGCGCGGTCGGAAATCGCGATGATCAAGATCGTGGCGCCGAACGTCGCCCTGCGCGTCATCGACCGTGCGATCCAAGCCCACGGCGGCGGCGGCGTCAGCCAAGACACCCACCTCGCCTACCACTGGGCCGGCGCGCGGACGCTGCGCCTCTCCGACGGCCCCGATGAAGTCCACCGCGAATCGGTCGCCAAGCTCGAGCTGTCCAAGCACATCGCAAGGACCCGGTGACGGCGACGCCGTGATGGCCACCGATAAGACGACAGGGCGCGACTTCAGGTCGGTCCACAATCGGCGCCGACGCAGGCGCCGACCGCCGGGCGTCGCCCTGCTCACCCTCGGCCTGGCGCTGTCTTTACTCGCCGGCTGCGCACCGCCGGCGGGGCCGCTCGAAGTCGGCGCCGAGATCACCCCATTCACCCTCGATCAGCTCGCCGGCGGCGAGTTCTCGAGTCGCGACCTGCGGGGCGACGGGCCGGTGGTCATCAACTTCTGGGCCACCTGGTGCGGGCCGTGCATTCACGAGATTCCGGCTCTCCGTGAGGTCAACCGCCACGGCGCGGCGCGGGTGGTATCCATCAACCTCGACCGCGGCGGCCCCGCGGTCATTCAGCCGTTCGTCGACGAACACGATATCGACTACCCCGTCCTGCTCGGCGACCTGGACGTCTTCACCACATACGGCGGCAGCACGATCCCGTACACCCTGATCCTCGACGACGAGATGCGGCTGGTGCAGAGCTTCCGCGCCCTGGTCTCCCAGCACACCTTGGAACGCGCCATCGCCAAAGCGCGCGCCGCCGACTAGCTCTTCAGGGCGACTCCTCAGGCCCCGGCGCTCAGCTGCCTCGAGACGGCATCGAGCAGGTCCCTGGGGCGCACCGGCTTTTCCAGCACCTGGCGGATGGTGCCTTGGGCCAAAGGTTCCGATAAGACGCGGCTCGAATAGCCGGTCATGACGATGATTGGAATGTCCGGACGCAGCTCGACGGCCCGCTCCGCCAGCTGCTGCCCCGTGAGCTGGGGCATATTCAAATCGCTCAAGATCAAGTCGTAAGCGGCCGGATCCTGGGCGAAGGTGGCGAAGGCCTCCGGACTGTCGTTAAAGACGTCGGCGCGGTAGCCGCCGCGCGCCAGGGCGCGCTTGACGATATCCGTGAGGAAGGCCTCGTCGTCCACCACCAGCACCCGCCGTTTGCGCTCGTCGACTTCCGGCGCCGGGGCCGGCGTGGCCGGACCGTCGACCGCCGCCGGCCGCGCCTGGGGGAAGAAGACCTCGAAGCACGAGCCCTCCCCCGGCGAGGAGACCACGCGGATGCCGCCGCCGTGGGCGCTGACGATGCCGTGCACCACCGCCAGCCCCAGGCCGCTGCTCTCGCCCAGCTCGCGGGTGGTGAAAAACGGATCGAAAATACGGGTCAAGTCCTCCGCTTCGATACCGACGCCGGTATCGCCCACCCGCAGGCGCCAATACGGCCCGTCGCCGAGCGTGCCCGTGGTCACCTGGGTTTCGGCGGCGTCTGCGAATGGACCGAGGCCCAACGTCAAACGCCCGCCCGACGGCATCGCCTCGATGGCGTTGGTCGCCAGATTCATGATGATCTGCTGCAGCTGCACCGGTTCGCCCAGCACGTAGCACGGGCCGACGGCGATATCGAGCGTGATGCCGATCTTCGCCGGCACCGAAGCCCGCAGCAGCCTCGACACGTCTTTGACGAGCGCCACCAGGTCCACCGGGCGATTCTCGAGGCGCTGGTCGTGGCTAAACGCCAGGATCTGCTCGACGACGCCCCGGGCCCGGTCCGCCGAGTCGACGATGCGGCTGATCGCCATATCGTGTTCGCCTTCGTCCTCCGGCGACGCCGCCACCTCGGCGTAGCCCAAGATGGCCTGGAGGATATTGTTGAACTCGTGCGAAACGCCCTTCGCCAGGGTGCCCAGGGCCTCGAGCTTCTGCAGCTGCAGAACCTGCCGACGGAGCTGTCGCTTGGCCTCCGCCGCGCGCCGCCGGTGCTGCAGCAGGCGGACGCCGAGGATCCCGAGCAAGAGGACCAGCGGGCTCGCCAGCCAGGCCGCCGCTTTCCAGACCTCCCGCTTTGACGGGGGCTTGACGAAGCTCACCCGATCCCACCGTCGGTAGATCCGCTCCCGTTCGGCCTCGCCGGTGGCGTCGATGGCGCGGTTGAGAACCGACCGGAGCTCCGGCCACTCTCGGCGGACGCCAATCGCCATGTCGGATGAGACCTGGAGCCGCGTGGCGAGCTTGACCTCCGTGAAGCCGAGGCGATTGCTCACGGCGGTAATCGCGGGCTCGATATCCATATAGGCCGCCACACTTCCGTCGGCCACCCGCTGCAGGCCATCCGTCGCATCGGCGACCGGGACCAGCTCGATTTGCGGATGGTTCTCTTCCACCCAGCCGCGCATCGCGTAGTGGCGAATCATGGCCAGCCGGGCGCCCTGGAGGTCTTCGAGGTCGCGGAGGAAGGGGGCGTCGATGCGCGTCGCGATGATGTAGCCCGGCGACACGAGGGGTTGGGTAAAGCTGAGGAAGCGCTCCTTCCTCGTATCGGCGCGGCTATACCCGAGCCCGTCGGTGCGGCCTTCCGTGGCCGCATCGACGACAGCACTCCACTCGCGACCGCCGACGAAAATCGGCAGCACCCCGGTCTTCAAGAAAACCGCCCGTACGGTTTCAAGCCCTAGGCCCGTCCATCGGCCGTCCGTGGTGCGCTCGGTCATCGGGACCCAGTCCGAGGCGCCTAGCACCACGGACGGGCGATCGGCCAAGAAACGCAATTCGGCGTCGCTGACCTCGAAACGGGGCGCCAACAGGGAGGGTATCGACGGCGCCCGCCACCGGGTGTCGAATTGCCGCAGCGTCGCCGGCTGAAGTGATTCAAAGCCGCGACGGAGCTCAACGAGCTCTTGGCGTCGGTGCGTCGGCGCCGCCGAGACCATCCAAGGGCAGTGCAGCGGACGCTGCTTCACCGGCCGCGTCAAGCCCTGAAGCACCAGCGCCGCGTCGTGGGCCGGCGCAACCACCAAATCGGCCTCGCCGTTTGAAAGCGCCTCGACCGCAGACGCTGCGCTGTCCACGCTAAGCATCCGGTGATCCTGCGACGCAAAAAGCTCGGTTCGAGCCACCGCCGGCGTCATCGCCACGCGTTCGCCGCGCCATCGATCCCAGGCGAGCGGCGCCGAGACCGAGAGCAGGGCGTGGCAGTGTCGCGCCACCGGCCAACCGAGCTCAAGCCCCCCGTCGCCGCCGCCGAGGGTCCAACCGCCGTGGATGTCGACGGCTCCGCTCGCGATATCTCCGAGGATCTCGGCGTCCGAGCCGAGGCGGAACGTCACGTCCACGTCGGCGGCGTCCGCCGACGCCCGCCACAGGTCAACCAGGAAGCCTTCGGCCGGCTCACCGCTGGCGAAAGGCGCTTCCGCCGGCAGGCCGATCACCAGCGGCCCCGGCGTCGACGGATCCGCCGGCGGGGTCGAAGGCCGCGCCGCCGCGCTCAGCCCCCAAAAGCTGACGCAGACGATGCTGAGGACACCAGGGTTCCGCACTATGTATCTCGACGCCTCACTGTTCCCGGGGACAAAACCCAGGACCGATTTCGGACAGATAGAGGGACGCGGGTGAGTGCAGACCGGCGACCCCTCCGACGACTCGTTGATACTGCTGCTTTTCGCGAGTGAGGCCGAAGTGAGACAAGGAGAAAACAAAAGACCTAGCGACAGGTGTCATCGTATGACATTCAGGCGGTGGCGAATAGCTGCGTCAGTTTTTTCCGCCATTTGATTTTCGCCAATTCATCTTCTATGGTTTCAAAAGTCCCTCATATTTCTTCTGACTCTGGAAAAGCGCACCGCGACGTGGCCACTCCGGCCGCCCACCGCAGCCCGCGTCGCTCCTTACCTTCCGAAGAGGACAGAGTAGATGAAGGGTCTTATCCAGTGTTTTTTAGGTCTGTTGGCCGCCACGGCCTTCGCTTTCAGCGGCGCTGTTTCAGCGCAAGTTGAGCCCCACAAACATCCCGCCGTCGCCGACAAGGCGTACCAGCACCCCGACCTGAAAATCGAGATGGTGCGGCACACCGTCGGCGACCTCGGCGACCGTGCGCTCGAGACCCGCTCGGCCCTGCAGCGCCTCGGCGCCACCGTCGAGCCGGCGAGGATCGACGCCCGCAGCGGACGCTTCGTTACGCTGTGGCCCGCCGTCCCCTTGATCCCGGGTGACGGCGTCGGCAATCGACTCCAGTGGAGCGACTTCAGCCTGACGCCGCCCGGCGATACGAACGCCCTCGAGCTCGCCGCCTGGACGGCCTTTCGCGGCTACCTCGAGGCCCACGCCGCGGACTTGAGCCTCAACCTGAGCGAGCTCGACGAGAGCTATCGCATCGGCTCCCACGACGACGGCGAGGTCGTGCAGATCTTCGCCCAGCGCCAGTTCGACGGCATCCCGGTCCGCGGCAGCCGCATCTCCGCCGTCATCAGTCACGGCAACCTGATCCTGATGGGCATGCAGAAGTGGGGAGACCGCGGTAAGCCCGAGACGCAGAAACCGCTCGCCTTCGACCAGGTGATGCTCAAAGTCGAAAGCTTCCTGTCGCCGCTCCTGGTCACCCGGGAGTGGGCCAAGCCCGAGCTGATTTACCTTCCGATGGGCACCAAGAACTACCGAGGCGAGCTCGCCTATCGGTACCAGCTCACGTGGGCGATCCACGTCACGCTCGGTGGCGATATGGGCCACTGGGAGGTCCTGGTCAATGCCCATACCGGCGAAATCCTTTCGAACCAAGATCGCAACCACTACGCGGAAGCCAAAGGCGGCGTGCAGCCCGTCACCAACGACGGCGTGGTCCCCGACGGCGTCGAGGTGGCCGGCGAGCCGATGCCGTTCATGGAGGTGGGCAGCCAAATCACCACCACCGGCGGTAACTACACCCTGAGCGGCCCCCAGACCGCCCGCTTCTTTGGCCCTTACGTCAACATGGCCGACAACTGCGGAACCGACAGTTTGACCCAGACCGACGGCATCGACTGGGGCACCTCCGGCGGCACCGACTGCACGACCCCGGGCTTCGGCGGCGCGGGCAACACCCACTCCTCCCGCGACGGTTTCTACGAGATCAACAAGCTCAAGGAATTGGCCCGCGGCCAGTTGCCCAATAACAACTGGCTCCAGGGGCGGTTGACCGCCAATATGAATATCAACCAGAGCTGCAACGCGTTCTGGAACGGCTCCACGATCAACTTCTACCGCTCGGGCGGCGGCTGCGCCAACACCGGCGAAATCGCCGGCGTCTTCGTGCACGAGTGGGGCCACGGCATGGACGACTTCGACGTCGAAGGCACCGTCGCGTCGCCGTCCGGCGAAGGCATCGCCGACGTCTACACCGCCCTGCGCCTCAACACCTCCTGCATCGGCCGCAACTTCCTGTCGTCGCCGTGCTCCGGCAACGGCGATCCATGCTTGACCTGCACGGGCGTCCGCGACATCGACTACCTGCAGCGCCAGTCCGGCCAGCCGCACACCTACACGTGGTCGAATCAGAATTGCGGCGGTAGCGTGCACTGCATCGGCGCGGTTTACGCCGAAGCCATCTGGTCGCTGTGGAAGCGCAACCTGCAGTCGGCCCCCTACAACTACGACAACAACACCGCCCAGGAGGTCGTGACCCGCATGACCTTCATCGGCGCCGGTGCGGTCTCCAACTGGTTCTCCGGCGGCCCGCCGAACGGCGGCTGCGCCGCATCCTCGGGCTACCAGAACTACCTCGCCGCCGACGACGACAACGGCAACCTCAACGACGGCACGCCGCATATGCAGGCGATCTACGACGCGTTCAATGATCAGCAGATCGCCTGCAACTCGCCGACGGTCCAGGAATCCGGCTGCTCCGGCATCGCGACCTCGGCGCCGGCGGTCACCGGCACCGCCGGCAACCAGTCCGCCTCTTTGTCGTGGGGCGCGGTCTCGGGCGCCTCTGAGTACGACATCTTCCGCACGGAAGGTGTTTTCGGCTGCGACTTTGGCAAGGTGAAGCTCGGCTCCACCGCCGGCACGTCGTTCAACGACTCGGGACTGCAAAACTGCCGCGAGTACTACTACGTGGTCATCCCGAAGGGTAGCTCCGACGCCTGCTTCGGCCCGTCCTCGGCGTGCACCACGGTGGTGCCGGCGTCGACGCCGGACTTCACCGTCGCCTGCTCGCCGGACAGCCAGTCGATCCCGCAGGACGGCTCGGGGAGCGCCACCTGCACGGTGGCGTCCCAAGGCGGCTTCACCGGCAACGTCGGCCTGTCCTGCGCGGGGGCGCCCGCCGGCGTCAGCTGCGCGTTCTCGCCGTCGTCGGTGTCGCCGCCGGCCAATGGCTCGACCGCCAGCACCCTGACGCTGAACGTGGGGCTGACCCAGCCCACGGGGACCTTCAACTTCAACGTCGTCGCCAACGACGGCTCGACGTCGAAGAGCTCAGGCGTCACCGTCACGGTCACGCCGGAAGGTCAGAACGGTCCGCAGACCGCGACCTACGACGCCGGCCTCGGCGCGCCCCGCTGCTCCGTCGCGGGGAGCTCCTGCGATTCCGGCAGCCTGCTTGACGGCCGCGCCGGCCTCGGCCCCGAGTCGAACCAGCCGAATACCCTCGACACCTGCGCCGACGGCACGTCGGGTACCTACCACAGCGATGAGTCGAACGACCGCATCGTGGTCCGGACCCTCGACGGCCTGGACTTCGCCGAGGGCGCCACCGTCGAAGTGGAAGCCACCGTATGGGCCTGGCAGACAGGCTCGAATGACACGCTGGACCTCTACTACGCCGCGGACGCCACCAACCCGTCCTGGACGCTGATCGGCTCGGTGTCGCCGGGCGGCGGCAGCGCCCAGACGCTCACCGCGCAGTACGCCCTGCCGGCGGGTTCGCTCCAGGCCGTGCGGGCGAACTTCCGCTACAACGGAAGCCAGAGCCCGTGCTCCGGCGGCAACTACGACGACGCCGACGACCTGGTCTTCGCGGTCAACGTCTCCGGCCCGACCAATACCGCCCCAACCGTGTCGATCACGGCGCCGGCCGACGGCTCGTCCTCGACCCAGGGCGATCCGGTGTCCTTCGCCGGCACCGCCGCGGACGCGGAGGACGGCAGCTTGACCGGCTCGCTGGCCTGGACCTCGTCCCTCGACGGCTCGATCGGCTCCGGCGGGTCCTTTTCCACCGCCACCCTGTCCACCGGCACCCACACCATCACCGCCTCGGTGAGCGACTCCGGCGGCCTGTCCGGCTCCGACTCGATCACCGTTTCGGTGAATGCGCCGACCAACAGCGCGCCGACGGCGTCGATCACGGCGCCGGCCGACGGCGCCTCGGTGGACGAAGGCACATCCGTTTCCTTCGCCGGCTCGGCGTCGGATACGGAGGACGGCGACCTGACCGGCTCGCTGGCCTGGACCTCGTCCCTCGACGGGGCGATCGGCTCCGGCGGATCTTTCTCCACCGCGACCCTGTCGAGCGGCACCCACACCATCACCGCCGCGGTGAGCGATTCCGGCGGTCTGTCCGCCTCCGATTCGATCTCCGTGACCGTCAATCCGGTGGGCGGCGGATGCACGGACTGCATCGACTGGAGTACGACGGCGACCGAGTCCTACTCGAACCAGGACAACTCGGCGAACGTCACCGTCCAAGACGGCGGCGATACGCTCTTACTGGCCGACAACACCTGGCGACGCACCACGTCGGCGACGACCTTCACGGTGACGGCGAATACGGTCGTGGAGTTCGACTTCACCTCGACCTCCCAAGGTGAGATCCACGGCCTCGGCTTCGACGAGGACAATTCGCTCTCGTCGAACCGGATCTTTAAAGTCCACGGCACCCAGAATTGGGGCATTACGGACTTCGACAACTACACCTCGGGCACGGTCTCGTACTCGATTCCGGTAGGCCAGTTCTTCACCGGTTCGAATATGCGCATGGTGCTCGTGAACGACAACGACGCCGGCTCCGGCAATAACTCCGCCTTCACCAACGTCCGCGTTTTCGAAAGCGGCGGCGGCGGCTCGTGCTCGGTCGACGAAGACTTCGAGGGCGGCGCCGCCGGGTGGACCACCGGCGGCGACTGCTCGACGGGGACCTTCGTCGTCGGCACGCCCAGCCAGCAGACCAACGGCGGTGTCACCACCCAGGTCGGCGGCGACCACACCACCGGCTCGGGTAGCGCGCTGTTCACGGCCACCAACTCGTCGGCGGGCAACGCCGATGTCGACGGCGGCACCTGCATCGTCACCTCGCCGAGCTACACCGTCGGCGAAGCCTCCGACGTCTCGATCTGGTACTTCCACGGCCAGCGCGACGCCGGCGACGACGCCAGCGACGGCTTCGAGCTGCTGATGTCGGTGACCGGGGGCGCCTTCTCGCCGATCGTGTCTATCGGCGACGTCGCCCTCGATGCGGCGTGGACCGAAG
>JBCDKB010000174.1:0-15316 GCA_038747035.1 Acidobacteriota bacterium
CCCGGCATGCCTAGTTTCCCTGACACTACCACCGCCCATCGGCTTCCGATCTCGATAGCCTCGAGTGCATAGAATATGCACATATGATATGCATCGGTTATGGCACATAGGACAACATTGCTATTTGACGACGAGACCCGCGAGGCCGCCCGTCAGCTGGCCTCACGGTATGACTGCTCGACTTCAGAAGCCGTCCGTCGGGCGGTGGTGAGCCATCGAGACACCGTTTTCGGCGTCTCCCGAGAGGCCCGGCAACAGCGAGTCGAGACCCTACACAGACTCTTTGATCTCTTCGAAGGCCACGACCCGGAAGAAGAAGTCCGCCGCCTCAAATCTGAAGACGAGGGCTTCTAATGCGAGTTCACCTCGACACGGACTTTCTGGTCTATGCGGTCTCCACGGCCGGGCCCGAGAGGCGCCTTTTGCTCGAAATCTCCGAATCTGAAGCCCAGCTGGAAATGAGCGCAGTCGCCTGGTACGAGTTCTCTCGGGGACCGCGCACCGCTGAACAGCTCGCCGTCGCCAGGTCATTCTTCAGTGAGGACGGCATTATCCCGTTCTCGGAAGACATCGCGACGGAGGCCGCCGAAAGATTCCGTCAGCTCGGGTCGCCGCGCCGCCGGGCTGCAGATATCGCTATTGGCGTGACCGCAGTGGCGATGAAAGCCCGCCTACTGACCCGAAATCGGCGTGATTTTGCCGGCATCGAAGATCTGCGCCTGGTTGAGCCGGGTCGCGGCTAGTCGTCTGTCTTGGTGAGGTGGAGAGCCGGTTAACGGCTTGGGGCCACCTGAGTCGCCATAGGCGTCCGTCTCGCGTGTCGGCTCCCGGGCCATTTCCGACCCACTGCAAGACTAGATCTGCAAGGCTAGATCCGTGACCTCGAAAAAGATTACAGACCACCTGATTGCCTGGAGCGGCGGCGATGAAACCGCCTTGGCTCCGCTCATGGACCAGGTCCACCGACGTTTGGTGGGCCTCGCTTCGACCCTCCTGCGCTCGGAGCGGGTCGATCACACGCTCGACGCCGCAGGCCTTGTGAACGAGGCCTTTCTGCGTCTCGTGGAGCAGCAGCGCATCGGCTGGCGGGACCGCGCCCACTTCTTCGCCATCGCCGCCAAAATGATGCGCCGCATCCTGGTCGACCACGCCCGACGCCGGAACTCGGAAAAGCGAGGCAGCGCCGCCTACACCCTCCAGCTGGATCAGATCGAGCCCGGCGACGAAGCCCAGAGTCCTGACCTGACGGTGGTCGACGAAGCCCTCAAGGAGCTCGAGGGGGTCGACCCCCAGCTGGCCGAGCTGGTGGTGCTCAAGTTCTTCGGTGGACTGGGGCGCAACGACATCGCTGAGGTCATGGGGCTCTCTAGCGCCACGGTCTCGCGGCGATGGCGCACGGCCCGCGCTTGGCTCTACAAATATTTTGAGGGGCAACCATGAGTCGCGATCGGCAGCGTTTGGCCCACCGAGACTTCGAAGACATCGTTGACCTGTCCTCAAAAGACCAGCAGGAGCGCCTCGAACGGCTCGACGACGGGCTGCGCCAGGACGTCGAAGAGCTCCTGGGGGCTGATCGAGCCGCGGCCGAACGGGATTTCATGGGCGCCCCGGCTCTGGTCGAAAACGCGGACGATCTTCGGCTCGAAGCCGCCGAGGCGCCCCAGGCCGGAGCCATCCCCCGGGCGCCGGCGCCTGAGAGGCTCGGCCCCTATCGGATCGTGGAGGAGATCGGCGGCGGCGGCATGGGCACGGTCTACGCGGCGGTGCGGGACGACGACACCATGGACCGGCGGGTGGCCATCAAAGTCATCCGGGCGGGCGCTGAGAACGAGGACATAGTCCGGCGGATGTGGCTCGAGCGCCGCATCCTGGCCCGGTTGCAGCATCCCAATATTGCTCGAATCTACGACGCCGGCAGCACGGATTCGGGGCTGCCCTACTTCGTGATGGAGCTGACGGACGGTCTACCCATCGACCAGTACTGCGCCCAGCGGCAGCTAGGCATCGAGGACCGGCTCCGGCTAATCCGCAAGGTGTGCCGCGCGGTGGAGTACGCGAACGAAAACCTGGTGGTCCATCGAGATCTCAAGCCGTCGAATATCTTGGTCACCGCGGACGGAGAACCGATGCTGCTGGATTTCGGCGTCGCCAAGGTCCTCGACCCCGAGCCCTCCTCCGAAGATCTCGAAGCCCGCACCGAGCCTTGGCGTCGCCGCCTGACCCTCGAATTCGCCAGCCCGGAGCAGATCCGGGGCCAACCCGTTTCCGTGGGCTGCGACGTCTACTCCCTGGGGGTGCTGCTCTTTCTGCTGCTCACGGGCCAGGTGCCGAGGACCGCCGAGAAGATCACCCCGTGGATCTTCGATTCCAAAGAAAAGACCGCGGAACCGCCCAAGCCCAGCCGAGTCGTCGCGGCGGCTCCGTCGACCTCGGGCCCCGGCCATGGAGCCAGGAAGCTCTCCGGCGACCTGGATTCGATCGTTCTCGGCGCCCTGCAGGACGACCCCCGGTCCCGATACACCTCCGCCAAGGACTTGGGGGACGATATCGACCGATACCTGCACGGCTTCCCCGTGCGCGCCCGGCACGGCAGCGCGTCCTACCGGTTCGGCAAATTCCTGCGGCGCAACGCCTACAAAGTGGCGGCGGCTGGAGTCTTCTTGGCTTTGGGCGCGGCCTTGGTCGGATCGTGGCTCTACACCGGCGCCCAAGCGATTGAAAATCGCGCCCGACTCGAGTCCGAAAACGCCAAGCGAAAACAGATCATTGAGATGTTCCTCGGCATCTTCGAGCAGGCAGGTCCGCTGGTGTCGGGCGGCGTCGACCTGACGCTCCGGGAGGCGGTGGATCGCTATCTGAGCCGTTCCGCGGCCGATCGCTTGGCCACACAGCCCGACGTGAAGGCGGAGCTGCTCGCCACCCTCGGCTGGATCTACTTCGACCTCGGGGATCCGCAGGCCGCGCTCGACCATCAGGAGGAGTCCCTCAAGCTCCGCCGAAACTTTGGTCACTCGACCGTTGGGGAGCTCGAAAGCACCGTCGGGGTCGCCGCCGCCCTCGCGGAGCTCTCAGAATTTGAACGGGCGGCCTCGCTCAACAGCCGAGCCCTCGCCCGGATTGCAAAGCTTGAGCCCGCGAATCCCGAGCTCCACCTGAAGGCCCTGAACCACCAGGTGTCCATGCTGTGCTTGCAGGACGAATTTGAAAAAGCAGAACCGTTTTCTCGCCAAGCCCTCGAGCTGAGTCGCGACCTGGCGCCGTCAACGAGTCAAGATATTCATTTCGCCAAGATTCAACGGGCCCGCGTGATGGGCAGCCTCGGGAATTTAACCGAAGCTCGCTCCCTCTACAGCGAAGCCCTGGCGACCTTGGAAAACGACTACGGCCCCCAGCACCCTCTGATCGCCGTTCTGCACAACAACCTGGGCGCCGCCGACTATCGAGAAAAAGACTTCGAAGCGGCCGTCGAGACCTGGTCGGCGGCGGATCGGGCCTATCGCGACGCCTTCGGCCCGGACTACTACGAACGGGTGGCGCCGTTGACGAATGTGGGCAAGGCGTTTCAGAGGCTCGGCCGCCGCCAGGAGGCCGAGGCGGCCTATCTCCAGGCGATCGACGTCGCGACAACCTCCCCGGGCCTAAAAGCGAGCAATGAAAGCTTCTACTTTGGTCGACCGGCGGTGGCCTTGGCCGGCCTCTGGCTGGCGGAGGGCCGGTGCCAAGACGTGCTGGAGTTGCTCGAAGCCAAAGCCAGCCGCTGGAAGAAGGGCAGAATCCAGCGCCAGGCCGTGGAGCTGATCGAAGAGTGTCGGAGTCGACCGGCGACTTCGGAAAAAAATTAGGAATCGCTGATACGTTTCGCCGCTCGGTTTCGCGTAGCCGTCGCCCGCTTCCCGACTCCCCTGCGTCTAAAGGCAGATCCAGGGCGGGTCGTGGTGGCGACGGCACGTCTATTTAAGAAAGGGACTACAGAATGTTCGGATATCGCAAATTATCCGCCCCAGGGTCACGACGCCGGGGACTCTTGAAATTCAGCGTGGCGGTCGCCACATCCATGGCCTTCTGCCTGATCGGCCCTCCGGCGCTGAGTATTCCGCCTGGAGGAAACCCCGGCGACGTTCCGTCGGAGAGCCGTTTCGGCGAAGGAACCTGGATCAACGTCCAGGATAGCCCGCTCTGCGGCCTCGGCTCCGGACGAGTGTGCGCAGAGTTTGTCGACAAGGAGCCCGGCAGTCCGTATACCGGTGTCTTCTGCTGCGTGGACTCTCTAGAGATCAGCCAAGGCCGATTCAGCTCCTGCGCCCTCCAGTTCAACCGGGATCCTCGGGACGACGAGGAGTAGCCAAAGATCGTCTCCGACGAGGGGCGCGCTTAACCCGTGAAAGACCGCCACGCAACCGCGTGGCGGTCTTTTCGTTGCCCCCAGGCCCAGCCTGGAAGATAAGGGTCCCTCGGCTGCCGCGCCGGATCGGTCGGGACAGACGGCGCACGACACGCTGCGCGCCATGGCCTTGTTTTTCCCAGACAGCAAAACGGGTGGCCCGGAGACCACCCGCAAGAGCTACCTTTTCGGCGGGCGTCACCCGCCGGCAGCGACTAGTGCCCCGTTTGACAATTCCCTTCCACCCTCTTCGGTCTCTCGCGGCGCTGGCTGGGTTGCGCCTCCTCGGAAGAGCTGGGCTATTCCTGCGTGGGCGCGCCTTGCCGGCACCACGAGATCCTCGAAGACTTCTGACAGGTTCTTGTCAATCGGGTCCCTAAAAACCGAGAACGGCGCACGAACAGAGGCCCGGCCCCGCGTGGCCGTGCAGTTCGGAGCAGGCGGACTGCACCAGGGTGTAGGGCTCCAGGGGACTCGTCCGGTACGCATTGGTGCACGACGAGCTCAGACCGCCGGGGCCCGGCTCTTCGCAACCGATACTGAAGAAGGCACAGGTGCCGAAGATGTCATAAATCCACTCATAGCCGTCTCCGGGCGACGGGGGCTCCGGGCGACGCAGCGCCGACCCACCGTGGACGCTGACACCCACCCACAGCCCTTTCCCAACCTGCTTGAGGCCGCGGGCCAGGACATCGGAGCAAAGGGTGCCGTAGGAACCGCGCGCCGCGTCCAAAAGAGAGACCCCTTCGGCCCTCTTCTCAACGACTTTGCCCTCGGGTCCGACGACGAAGATGAGGTCGAGGTCTTGCAGATCGACGCCCTCGATACGGCGCTCCGCCCGCGCCAGGTCAGACTCGCTGGCGAACGATAGGCTGACTCGGAACGTCCGGTCGGATGAACGATAGGTTTGATCCAGCATGAGCTGGACTTCTCCGCTGGATCGAACGGTGGCCTGGGCCCCGGAGTCGATGGTGGCCAACGCGGGAGAGGCCTCGGCCACGGCGGCGAAAAAACCGGCGATGATCGAAGTGAAGCTGAGAATCAGCAGAGTACTCTTTCGGAGCATGGTCGCATTCCTTTCTGGAATTGAGAATCACTTAGCGGTTAAACAAGAGAATCCCAGGCGCGCCGTCGAAACCGGTTCAGTTCACACCCCCGGGGGGACGGTGAACATGGAGTCCAGGTTCCGACTCAACCGCCGGAATCGACGGCTACGCGCAAAACGCCAGAAGGGTGTATCAACAAAATTTAGATTCTTTTCCAGGTTCCGGTCTTTGCCGGCTGGAGGTCGCAGCCCGCAACGCCCCCGCCACCCGCGGGCGGTCGAGCCCGAGGACCACGGCCGGACCGGCCACGGGGACGGGGCCCTCCGCCCTATTGGACGAGCGCGTCCCAGGCGGAGGTGTCGCCGGACTCAAAGCCGTCCCCAAAAAGCATCGGCGTTTCAGTGGCTTCGAGGGTGAAGTCGAGGGTGAGCTGGTCCCAGCCGTTGACGCCGATCAAGAGGGGCGCTCCGCTGGAGAAAAAGCTGCAGGTCTCCGGCGACCCGGCCCCTTGGAAGGGGCGGCAGTCATAGTTGGTGAGATTCGGGAAGTCGCCGGACTGCACATAGAGATCCAGATCTTTGCCCGCCGGAGGCTGCAGTTGAATAGTGACCAAGGCGGGCTCGGTCGGAAAGTAAACGTAATACTTCCACGCGGCCTGACGGTCGGTGGAGTGGACCTTGGCCTGGACCGTCTCGTCCGGGAAGATCCGGTAGGTCTGCATCCGCTTCGCGGAAACGCTGGCGCACGCATCCTCGGATTCGTCCCGCCAGACCACGACGGCCCTCTCCCGGTCGTCGATCGCCAGGTCTTTGCCGATGGCGTTCGACAGGCTGGACACGAGCGGCAGGTCCACCTGCTGCTGGGCCGTTAAGCGAAGACTCGTGTCGTCTGGCGTGCCAATTTGGAAGACCGTCGCGCGCCCATCGCCGTCATTGGAGAGCGCCACGGCGGGAAAGGACTCCGACCGGGTCTCGACCCCGAGGCGGCTCTCGCGCAAGGGGCTGCCGTCGGCCAGGTAAACGCTTTCATAGACGCCGGGGAGGTTTGAACCCGTCACGGTTCCGTGCCACACCACCACAAAACCGCCGTCTCCTTCGACGGCGACGTCGTGGCCGAGTTGAAAACCTGCGGGGTCGCTATTGACGCGAAACTCGCCCCCGGCTGCGGTTCCCGTCGCGTCGAAGCGGCGCGCTTTGATGTCTGTCCCAGACCCCGGGAACTCCGTCCAGGCGACGACGAATCGTCCGCCCGTCGGTTCGAGCCCCACCGCCGGTCGAACGACATCGACACCGGTCGTCGTGTCGACGTCAAGCACGGCCCCCAGCGGCTGCCCCGCAGCGTCATAGCGACGCGCCTTGATCGACGCTTCTCCGGCGGTATCGAGACCGCGCCAGGTCACCACAAAAGCCCCCGTATCGTCCATCGCCACCCGCGGATCCGTTGGAATCCCCGGTGCCCCGGCGACGGTGAAATCGGCGCCCACGGGCTGACCCGCGGAGTCATAGAGCCGCCCGGCGATGGAATTCAGCTTCGTCCAGAGGACCACGAATCGGCCGTCCCCGGCCACCCCGACGTCGGGGTCCTGGCCGGTCCCCGTATCGACGACCACCTGCTGCCCCCCGGCCGGGGCGCCGTCGGCGTCGTAGCGGCGGAAGAGCACGGTTTGACTATCCGAGTTCGACCACACCACGACGAAGCGACCGTCGAGGGCCGTATCGACCCTCGCTTGCTGGGCGCAGACCGTCGTACTTTCGTTGACGGTGAACTGGCCGCCGATATCGACGGCCTGGGCTTCCACCTGTGGGGCTGCAAACCACAGGGCGAGCGCCAGCGCCGACGCGGCCGACGGGCTCCAGCGCACCGGTCGCCGGCACGTCATCTGCAGTCCCTCGGGGGCCCGGGCGGCGATCAGCGAACTTCTCGAAAACAAGCGTGGGGTCATGATTCCTATCCTCCTTGCCCCACCCCACGTCCTTTCGGGACGGTTCCCTTCAACCCGCCCAAACTTTTTTCAGCGTCCCCCCGCGTGGCTCAGTCGGCGACACCGAGCGGTTCCGCCAACTCGGGCGCCAGCAAGCGCAGCTGACGTCCGCTCGACGCGTCGAGTGCGGTCGCCCTTTCGAGCAGCTCCCGACACTCGGCTCCCCGGGCGGCGAAGTCGCAGGCGACGGCCTCGAGCAGCGTCCGCTCGGCCCTCGAGATCCCGTGCCTCGGGATGGCCTCCAGGTGGCCGCGCAGGGACGCGGCCGCCGCTGCGAGCGCACGGGAGCTCTCCGAACGGGTGCTCGCTCTCCGGGCCCTGAGGATGTCGAGGTCCACGGCGAGCCGCAGCCACGGCACCGCCTCCGCACCCCGCGCCAGCGGCTCAGTGATCATCGCTTCCGCTTCGCTCCAGGGCCGCTCCGGGTCGGCGCCCCGAAGGAATTGCGTCCAGCCGCGCTGGATGTGCCAAGCGGCCTGCGCCAGCGCGTACTCACGCTGCCCGCCGAGCGCCGGCGCGAGTTCCCGCAATCCGTCGTCGATCTTTTTCAGCGCCGTCGGTTTCACTTCGCCGTGGAGCAAATGCCAGCGGTTTTGCAGCAGCGGAATGAAACCCCGAATCGCGAGCTGGGTGTCGGCGCTATCCGAACCCAGCGCGACCTCCCGCCGCTGACTGTCGAGGGAATCCAGCAGAGCCTCCGTCGGGTCTTCTCCGCGGTGGAGCCGGTACTCTCCGAAACGGTAGTAGACGACCCCTCGGTAGCCCCAGAGGGTCCGGTGTTCGGGGTCTTCTATCAGGGCGTCGGCCGCGATGTCGAAGGCCCTTTCCCACGTCTCCAGGGGGTCGTCGCCGACCCGCGCCTGGGCTAGGCCGAGGTCCCCGAGCACCAGCACAAGATTGGACCGCGCCGGCATATCGCCGGCCTCCGCGCCGACGGCGAAAGCCTCAGCGGCTGCGGTGTACGCGTCCACCGCCGACTCTCCGATCTGAAACTGATGTCGCCCCGCCGCCAGCAGGACGTTACCGAGGGTTGTGTGCAGGTCCACAACCTGGGGATAGCGCCGCAGCGCCTCGTCCAGAATCGGCAAGGCGGCCTCGATCGGAGTCATCGGATCTTCACCCACAAGGCCCGCCCGGAAAGAGTCCACCATCCGCAGATTGCCGAGGCCCCTAGCCGCCGCCGGATCGGCGCGGGCGCTCCAGACCGCCTCGAGATCGCGGGCCGCGTGCTCGATGATCGTCCGCAGGTCTCCGTCGAGCTCCCCGGCCCAGACGAGTTGGTAGGCCAGATCCGCACCGATCAGACCGCGCAAACGCACGCGCTCGACTCCGCTGTGCTCCCCCCGGCTCTTCGTCGACAGGCCCTCGATGGCCTTCCGCTGCCCAGCCGCCGGCTCGCCCCGAGCCGCCGCCGCAACCTGGTGGGCCGTCGCGACGGCCAGCTGGACGTCGGCGTGCTCCCCATCGACATCCCCGGCGGCCGCGCAAAGACGCCCCAGGGCCTCGATTTCCTCCGCCGGCACGGACCGAATGCGCTTACTGAGGGCCACCCGCATGCGCTCCGCCGCCGTCCGGCACAGGCGGCCGTGGGCCGACGCCGAGCTCCGCGCCACCGACACGGCCCGCCGGTAGTGCCCTTGGGCGGCGAGTAGACCGGCGTCGTAGCCCTCCGCGTCGGCCCGATCCCAAGACTCCTTCTGGGCCCGCCGCCAGGCCACGTCGCCGGCCAAGAGCGCCGAATCCACCGACCACGGGCGCCGGGACGGCCCCTCACCACGGGCTTCGGCGAGGCTCTGCGACGCGTCTTCGAAACGGTCGCCGTAGAAAGCCAAGAGCGCTTCGAGCAGGTGAGGATCCGCATCCGGCCAGGCCCGCGACCGTTCGAGGGCCGCCACCGCCCGGTCCCGCCACGCCGCCTCCGCCTCCTCCACCGCCAGATCCCGGAGGGCGGCGTGGCCGATCGCCGCCGCCGACACCAAGGCCTCTCGGTAGCGCTCGCCGTAGGCCCGGCCGAGCCACCAGGCGGTTTCCGGATCCGAGGCGTCGGCGCTCTCCAGGTGGCGAAGCGCCGCGTCGAGGTCGCCGAGGGCGAAGAACGCGCGGCCGAGCGATCGGCGCCCCGCCGCGTCGGCGGGTCCGGTATCGCCTTCAAGCTCGAGCTCGCCCTCGAGATCCAGCAGCTGCACCCGCAGTCGATCGACGGCCGGGCCGACGCCGTGCCGAGGCGACAGCTCGAGAGCCCGGAGTCGCCAGACGACCTCGGCCGCCTCGCGCGAGAATCGCTCGACCCGCACCGCTTCGCGCTCGGCGTTCCATCGCGCCTGCACCACCGCCGCGGCCGCGGACGCCAGCGCCGCCACGACCGCGGACGCCGCGGCCCGCCGCCACCGGCGACGGCGACGTCGATTCGGCGCGTCCAGGATCGCGGCCATATCCCGGCGCAGATCCTCCGCCGTCCCCCGCCGCTTCGGGTCGATATGGCACAGGCGCGCCAGCAGCTTTTCGAGATCCGCGTCGACGCCGGTCGGCGGGTCGAGTCGCCCGGCCGAGATCCGGTCGAGGATCGCCACCGCCGACAGGTCCGCCGGCAGTGGCGGCGTCGAGGAGCACAGCTCGTGGAGAATAAGTCCGAGGGAGTAAAGGTCGCTGGCGGGGCCGGCCGCCTCGCCGCGGGCCTGCTCCGGACTCATATAGGCGATGGTGCCGAGCAGAGCACCGAGCCGGGTCAAGGGCGGCGACGTCTCCGCGACCGCCTCGCCGGCGGCGGACGACCTCGGGTCGGCACCGGCATCGCCGCCGCGCGCAGCCGACGACGGCTCGACGCGGGCGATGCCGAAGTCCAGCACCTTCACCTGTCCGGATTCCGTGACCATCAAGTTGTCGGGCTTGAGGTCTCGGTGCACCACGCCTTCCGCGTGGGCCGCTTCGAGCGCCTGAGCGACGGTCTCGACCACCCGCAGGGACGCGTCCCGGTCGAGGCTCGGCGCGGCGGCGCGTAGCGTCGTCCCCTCAACAAACTCGAGCACCAGGTGCTGGGCGCCGTCCTTCTCGAGCAGCCCGTGGATCTGGCAAATCGCGGGATGGCGGAGTCGAGAGAGGATCTTCGCCTCGCGCTCGAATCTCGCCCGGGCCCCCGGGCGCAGGGCCAGCGCCCCGCGCAGCGTCTTGATCGCCACGCGGCGGTCGAGGGCTCCGTCGTGGCCGAGCATGACCTGGCCCATGCCGCCTTCACCGAGCGGACCTTCGATTCGAATCGAGCCGAGGGTATCGCCGGGCGCGAGGGACATCGCCGACTCCGAAGTCCCGGTCGAAGCGTCCGCAGCGAGCGCGCCCCCGGTCTCCAGGCCCGCCCCGTCCTGCTGCGCGATCAGGTCGAGGACGGTGCTGCGCAGCAAGGGCAGGCGGGAGAGGTGCTGGTCGATCAGCCGGCGGCGCTGCTCACCCGTCGCCTGCGCCAGCTCGTCGAGGATCCGGTCGAGCTCGTTCACCGAGCCCCTTCCCCGCGCACCGCCTGCGCGAGCAGGACCTTCGCCGCCCGCCAGTCCCGCTGCACCGTGCTCTCGGAGACGCCGAGGGCCGCCGCGGTGTCGACTTCAGAGAGGCCGGCGAAGAACCGACATTCCACGACCCGCACCAGCCGCGGATTCCGCGACTCGAGCTCCTCCAGGGCGGCGTCGAGCGCCAGCAGCTTGTCATCGGGGGCGGGCTCGGCCAGGCCCTCCAGCTCGAGCTCGACCCGCCGATGGCCGCCGCCGCGTCGCTGGCGTCGACGGCGCCGGGCGCGGTCAACGAGCACGTGCCGCATGGCCCGGGAGGCGGCGGCGAAGAAGTGCCCCCGCTCCCGCCACCGCCCGCCCGCCAGCTTCACAAAGGCCTCGTGCACCAGCTCACAGCTGGCCAGGGACGCCGCCGGCGAGCGGCGGATCTGCTGACGGGCCAGCAGGCGGAGATGGTCGTAAACGCCCGCCACCAGCTGCTCAAAGGCCTCAGGATCGCCGGCCGCGTGGGCGTCGAGGAAATGCGTAATCGCTGGGTCGCTTCGCATGGGTTTGACGCGAGTCTACCGCCACCGCCGATGCCGACCCTTGAGGCCAAACGGAAAGCACAAACGAGCGACCGCCCGATCAGGCCCGCCTGTCCGGAGGCCACGTGCTGTCGGTCGAAGATCGGCACGTGCAGAGGGCTCTGCGCCTCCTCGACACCCTCGAGAGCCACGCCCTCAGGACCCTCGACGCCCTTCACCTCTCGATCGCCGAATCCTCCGCGCACCAGGTCCTCGCGACCGCGGACATCAAAATGGCCGAGGCTGCTGAAGCGATGGGCCTCGAGATCAAGACGTTTTTCTAAGCTTCGAGCCGAAGAGCTCGCCCACGTCGTCCGGGTCACTGCGCCGGCATGGACGCCGCGCTCGAGGCCTGACGTCTTTGCCGACGCGGCTGGGCCTGGGTCGACCCGCCAAACCTGATGACCTCTACCGGTCGAGTCGCGAGAGCCCCTAATCCACAGGTGGGCCGGATTGAACGGCGATCAAAAAAATGCCACAGCCCATGAGGGACTCCTCCACGGGATCTCGCTCAGCTAGGGAATCCCGAAATGCCGGCGACGCACGGACCTCCAGCGTCGACGTCGCCGGCCCTTCGGACCCTTATTCCCCCGCTCTCGTCTATCGAGATTTCGAAGGAGTCCCCCAGCATGGCATTGCGACCCCTGAGTTTACGTTTCCTGATCCTCGGCTTCGCCGCCGTCCTGCTCTTCGGCCCGGGCACGGCCTTGGCCCAGATCGGACCGACCACTTCCCCGAGCTACGCCATCGTGCCGTCACCGGCCAACCCCGTCGCCGGCGGCGCCCGCGGCGAGACGACGATGATCATCGAAGGCTTCGAGGGCATCGACTCGGCGCCGATCTCCGCCGACCTCCGCCAGGCCCTGCTAGCCGACTGGCAGGCCACCGGCGAGTCGGCGACCGCGACCTATTTCATCAATCCGCTGGCGATCGAGGCCATCGAGCGCTCGCTGCAGACCGGCGTGCTCGACCCGTACCTCGAGCCCTACGCCAGGCAGGATCGCTCGTCGTGCAGCGACCTGATCCGGACCAAATCGAAGAATGTACCGCTCAACTGGAACGGCGACAGCATCAGCGGTCCGGTCGGCCCGTTCACCGGCCAGCTTGGCCTCGACGTCGACCTCAACGGCAGCGCCACGGGCGTCTTCCAATACCGCATCAAGCGCTTCGGTCTCTTCGGCGCGTGCATCCCGTACTGGGTGAAATTCGATCACCTGCGGGTCTACGGCAACGCCTCCCTCGACGGCGATATCGAGCTCTCGGGCTCCCTCAGCAATAACGATGACCCGTGGGAATGGTCGACCCAGATCGCCAAGCCCCACCTCGGCTCGCTGAACTTCTTCATCGGCCCGATCTATGTGCACCTCGGCTTCAATCTGCCGATCCGCGCCGGCGTCCAGGTCGGCCTGACCGTCGAGGCGACGGTGACCTACGAGACCGCCGGCGATTCGACGGGTAGCTTCGACTACACCTGCCATAGCTTCAACAATTGCGTCGGTACGTCGTCTTTCCACGTCGACAACCTCACAACCCCGCAAGCCATCACCGGCTCGATCGAAGGCCGGGCCGATATCCAAGGCTACGTCGACGTCGGCGTGCGCGCCTACCTCTACAGCGACAGCTTCCTCTACGCCCAGGTCGGCGTGCGACCGAAGGCCTACGTCGACCTGTGGGGCTACTACGGCAATAACTGCGGCGACGTCGACTGCGACTCCGACCCCGAAACCGTGAGCGCGCTCACCGCCAGCATCGACTGGCAGCTCTTCATCAACGCCAAGGCCTTCGCCCTCGGCGCCACCTGGGAGTGGGACGACCTGTGGTCCACGCCGCGCCACCACCTGGCGTTCATCGATTTCCTCGGCACCCCCGCCCTCGACCCGATGCTCCACGGCCCGGACTCGACCCAGCCCGGCGCACCGACCACCTACCAAGCGCGGATGCGTCCGTGCTGGCCCTACGACGATGATGTGACCTATGAAGTCGTCTGGGAAGACGGCACCGTCAACACCTTCACCAAGGATCCCCATCAATACCAAGACCTGAACCACATCTTCTTCAACGCCGGCACGGCGCCGGTGACCCTCACCGCGCTGCACGACGCCCACGGTCGCCAGCTGAATCGCTCGACCACGCGCGACATCGAGGTCTCGGTCCTCTCCTCGACGGATGACCCGGACTGCTCCGCCGGCGGCACCACCGACACCGGCGACGACGGCCCCGACGGCCCGACGACGCTCTTCGCCTGCCTCGCCGTGGCCACCGGCGGCAACCCGGGCTGGGACATGCAGTGCTCAGGCTCCGGCCACAACGGCGTGGCGCCCTACGTCTACTACTGGCGCTACGGCACCGGCACCTGGTTCTCCGGTCCGTCGTCGATGACCTTCGAGTGCGAAGCCCTCGATGATCCGATCAGCTTCCGCGTCCGCGACGCGAACGGCGACTGGTCGGAGATCTACACCGACGCCTGCCCGGGCGGAATCGCCTAGCCCCCGCCGCGCACGCGCCGTCGCCCGCCCCCCGGGCGGCGGCCGCGTCGCGGATTTCATCTTTCACCCAAACCATTGACACCCGCTTCCCGACCCGTCAGAACCACTCTTTCGCGTCAAGACCACTCGCCTTGGCGCCTCCTTTGACACTGTTCACCCACTCGGAGCTGACCATGAGCCGACGACCCAACCACCGGGCCCCCGCGCCCTCCCACCGACCACTTGCCCTCTTCCTGCTCCTCATCGCCGTCCTCATCTCCACCGCCGTGGCCCACAGCCAAACGTTGCCGCTCTCGAACGGCCGCGCCCCAATCACCGCGCTCGAAATCGGCGACGACCTGCTCGTCCTGCTGCCGCACGCGCTGCCGGCCGTGCCGCTCGAGCTCCGGCTCCTCGACGAGGCCCAGCAGACGGTCGCGTCGGTCTTCCCGGTGGCCGTGCCCCTCGACCGGTCGATCCCGGTGCCGCTGTGGATCCGCTCCGGCGTCGTCGGCTGCGACTCCCCGAATCAGCAGTCGCCCCTCAACTTCCGCTTCCGCGACTTCCAGGAAGCGACGGCGCACCTCAAGAACCGGACCTTCACCGTCGAGCTGCGCACCGAACTCGGGCAGATCTACGGCACCGCGTCCGTGCCCTTCGCGACCGACCCCGCCGACGACGGTCAGCTCTACTTCTCAGACGCCTCCGGCTGCCCGCGTTTCGTCTTCGAAGAAACCGAGCCCGTCTATCTTTCCGGATACCGCGCCGACTACCGCGACGGCATCGCCCTCTTCCTCGTCGACCCCGACAACGACACGACCGCGTCCCGCGAGATCCTCGAAGTCCGACCGTTCCACCAGACCACCCCCCACCTCATCTTCGGGACGCTCGTCAGCGACTCCTGGACCCACCTCGCCTGGCCCGCCGCCACGTCAGTGCCGGGCCACTACGGCGCCATCGTCGGCAGCGCCCTCAACCGCAACGACTTTAGCCTCCGCTCCGAAGACCGCGGCGTCGGCGCGCTCGACGACCTCACCGCCGACGGCAGGACCGTGCATGGGATGACGATCCAAGAAGAAGAGTGCCCGGACTGCGATCCGTTCTGGGATCAGTTCTAACGTCGGCCTGGCGTAGACAGAAGAAGCACTTTCGGGGGCCTGCGGGCCCCCTTTTTCATGTTCGATTTCAGCCAGAACATCGCCAGGCACGCCAGAGGGCTTCAGGATCGACGATCGGTCTGAGGTGGTAGATCAATAGGGGGTCGAGGATCGGCCCCCTTGGAGGCGTTGGGCCCGTTGAGCTTCGAGCCGGGGCGAGCGGAGGGCAAGGGGAACCGGTAAAATGCGCTAGTCCTTGGACTTATGCAATACCGGCCCGAAC
>JBCDKB010000175.1:0-15314 GCA_038747035.1 Acidobacteriota bacterium
CCCGGCGGCGGCGCCGCCGCTTCGCGGGGGAGGTCGAGGCCAAAAACCACCGGCGAGCGCTCGACCAGCGGCGGGCCGCCGCCGACCGGCAAGGCGTGGAGGTCGACGTCGCGGAGCCAGGCGAAGGGCAGCAGCCGCACCGACGACGCGCCTTCCAAAACGGCGGTGAATGGACCGAGCAGCGCCTCGCCGAGCGCCGAGGCCTCCGCCCCCGGCGCCACGCTCTCCAAACGCCGGGCCACCACGCCGCGCGCGCTTTCAGCGAATCCGATCCACCCACGACCGACCGGGAAAAAGAGCAGGCGGACTTCTCCGCCGGCGAGCGCCGGCAGCGACTCGTCGATCGCGGGGGATAGCGTATCGAGGGTGGCGAAGGCGGCGTCCAGCGCCTGCTGCAGGCGGCTGCGCTCTTGCTCGCGCTCGTGCAGCCGGCGCTGGAGCTGCTCGACGGAAAGCGTCCAGTCCTCGACCGAGAGCGCGTCGAAGGCCCGGCGTTCCTTCCGGTAAGCGCCGATCGCCGCGTCCCAGAGCTGCTGCTCGTCGACCGACAGGCGCGACAGGCGGCTATGGCGATGGAGAGATCGCAGGACCCGCGACCGGGCGCGGCGGGCGAGAACGAAGGCGCGCTCGACCTGGCCGAGCTCCACCAGCAGGTCGAGGTGGTGTCGGGTCACCTGGAGCCCGCGGTCGACAAAGCCTTCGCGACCGGAGTCGATGGGCACGGCGAGGCTGGCGGCGTCGAGGTGGCGCTCGGCATTCTCATAAGCCTCGAGCGCCGCCTGCGTATCGCCCAGGGCCCACAGCGCCCTCGCCTGCCCGGCTTCGGAATGCCACAGGGTCCGACTGGCCAGGGCGTCGGCGGCCAAGGATTCCAGCTGACGGTATTTCTCGAGCGCCACGGCCGGCTGCCCCGAGGCCATCGCGAGGCGCGCTTCGATCTCGATCCGCCAGAATCGAGATCGGAGATTCGGTCGTTCTTCAAGCGCCGCCGCATTTTCGAGGTGCCCGCGGGCCTGCTCCGGATCGCCTCTGTGGAGCGCCGCGAGGGCGAGGTTCATCTCGACGTTGGCGCGCTCATCGGTCTCGACGCACGGCCGGTCGCGGAACGCTTCCCGGGCTTCGAGCAGCCACGCCGTGGGATCCTCGCCTTCGCTTCCGAAGGCGTCACCGCTCTCCCGGATGAGGAGCTGATTCCACGCCAAATTGTTGAGCAGGCTGGCTCGATCGCACGGCCCGAGGTCGGGGGGCAGCTCGCGGCGGTGCCGGGAAAAAATTGCCGCCGCCTCCGCGCCCCGCCCGACCCGCTGCAGCTGGTGGGCCAGGGGCTGCTCCGCGCTCATGCGCCAGGCTTCGAGCCCGAGGCGCCGGGCGACGTCGACGCTGTCCCCCAAGTGCTGGAGAGCGCCGCGCATGTCGCCGGTATTGATGGCCAAGAGTCCGCGGAGGTACGACAATCCATAGCGCGCCTCCGCCGGCGCGTCTCGGTGGAGACTCTCGGCCTCGAGCAGCGACCGCGCGTCTGAGAATCGATCCGTTTGGTAGATCAAGCCATAGGCGAGCTCGGCGACGGCGCCGGCACTCTGGTGGAGCCAACCGGCGCTGCGCATCGCGTCGATCGCCTCGCGCATCGACTCCGAGGCCGCCTCCGGATCCCCCAACGCCGCGGCGAGCCGCCCCCGCACCCGCCAGGCGGGCCCGAGCTCCGTCGGCGGGATGGCGCCCCAGCCGCGGTCGAGCGCATCGGACGCGCCGGCGAGATCGCCTTCGCCGAAGAGCCGCTCCGCTTCGGCGATCGCCGGCGACGGCGGCGGCGTCGGCCGGAACGCGAGGACAAAGCGCTCTGGCCCCTCGGGCGCCGAGGCGGTGACGATGGCCTCGCCGTCCGGCGCCAGTGCGCGCACCACGAAGAGGCGCCCGCCCTCGATCTCCTGGCTCTCGACCACCTCCACTGGCCCCGACACCGAGAGCTCGGCGCCATCCGGAGAGCGGGCCCACAGGCGAAAGCGGGCGCCGTCGTCCAGGAAACAGACCGGGCCGGGCTGGGCGCGGATGCACCCCGCGTAGGCCACATCGAGGGACGGCTGCGCCGGCGGCGCGCCGCCGCAGCCCGCGAGCATCGCCCCGAGGAGGGCGCTGCCCCACAGTCGGAGCCCCGGAACGAATCTCGAAACTAGACGTCGGCGAGGGAAGGATTTCGGCGGTGTGTGGGCGCGTCGCACGCCCCCATCATAAATCGCCCCCCGGAGCCTGTTCGAGCGTCAAAGGCAGCACCCGCCACCGCGACGATTCGTCGTCCGCCGTCGGAGCCCCCGAGCGGTGGACCGCCGCCGCCGTCGGGATCGCTCCGCGGGCCGCGACCACCACCCATAGATCCAACGAGTCGGAGCCGCCGCGCAGGTCGGCGTCGAAAAGACCCTGGAGCCGGACCGCGCCGTTCTCAGACACGTCGGCTCGCATCTCCGCCTTCTCCCAGCCGCTCGACCGCCGGGCGTAGACCACGGCTTCGACGGCATCGGTGACGACGCGCTGCGGACGGAGGATGATCTCGAACGTATCGCCATCTGCCAAGGCGAGGACCTCTCCGGCGAGGGCCCCCGGGTCGACGGCGCCGTGGGATCGCATTTTGCGGGTGGTCGACTCGGCGCTCAGCTCGTAGACCGGCAAGGCCGCCGGCGGCTTCGGCCACAGTACGACGCACAGCAACGCCGCGGCGACGGCGGCGATCGAGTTCGAGAGCCACCGGCTCGGGCGGCCGCCTCGCCGGGCCTTTGGGAAAGCGACGACCGGGGCACCGGCTTCGCTCGGCGTGGCGACACTGCCGTCGCCGCGGGACGGCTCCACCTCGTCGTCGGCGTCGCCGGAGTCCGCCGCCGCCTCGTCCTCGGCGGGATCCGGCACCAGGCGCAAACCGCGGTGCTTGGACGTGCCGAGCTCGGCCCGCACCCCCGCCAGCAGTCGCGCCCGCGCGTCGCCGTCGATCGGCCGATAGGCGGCGAGACGCCGGGCCGCTTCGTCGTCTTCCCGGGCGGAAACGCGCATCGCTTCGGCCTGCTCCGGCGTGGCGGTTCCGAGGGCCAGCCCCTCCCAGGCGCCCAGATCTTCGTCGTCGTAGGCCTGGAGCGCGTCCTCCGCCTCCATCTCGAGAAGTAAACGCGCCATGCCGTCTTCCAGCTGTTCTTTTTTCATGATTTTCCTCTACTCCCCAACGCCCGCTTTGGCCGGGCCACTCGACATGTTTTGCACCAAATTCCGAGTCTTGCGGCGCAGGCGACTGCGCCAGGCATAGACCGCATCACCGCTCAAGCCGGTGCGCTCGCGGACCTCGTCGACCGACAGCTCTTTGACAAAGAGCAGGGTGAAGAGCTCGAAGCCCTGCGGGCTGAGCTCAGCGCGCAAGCGTTCAACCATCGCGCCGAGGGCCTGGCGCGCGGTCAGGCGACTCTCAGGGTCACGCTCCGGGGCAGGTCCGTCGAGGTCCTCGTGGGGCCGGAACTCGGCGGGCCAGGTCTTGCGGCGACTCTGGATCACGGTCAGAACCAGCCGCTCGGCGACCAGGCCGACATAATTTTGCAGCGACAGACCGCGGTCTGGATCCCAGTTGCGGAGCACCCGGGCGCCCTCTGAGAAAAGGGCGACCATCACCTCCTGGACCAGATCTTCAACCTCATCCCTGAGGCGCTCCGGCGACGCCGTCGGAAAGCGGCGGAGCAGCGTCCTGGCGGCGCGCACTTGGATGACCGGCGTCAAGCGATCGATGAGGCGCTCCAAAAGCTCGGAGTCACCATCGAGCGCCCGCGCAAGATCCGCGGCGGTGAAGTTTTCCTTCGTCAGCGACATACCAATGACGGGAACGGCATCGCTAGACCCCAAGGGGGGCAGGGCGAGGAGCGGAATTGGGTTGAGAGTCGTCATTTTAACTTGGTGATAGTGCTTTTTCTCTTGGGGGTGATTTCTGGTCGACGGGCTGCGGGGCTAGGACTGCAGTGTGGGGCTCACTAAATCTTCAGGGGGTCTTCAAAAGACAAGTCATCTCGGACATCTAACTCCGGGCTTCTTCACTTAGGGCTTCTACTTATGAATTACTGATGCTCTCGATCTCTACATGTGGGTTCTCCATGAACTGGAAATCGCCGGCCGCGCTCCCCGAGGGGAGGCGGCCGGCTAGTCAGTCGATCAGTCCTGACGAATCACGATCACGGCTCGCTGTAGTAGAAGTTGCCGTTCGAGAGGATGAACGCGTTCGTGCCGCCCGGCGCGTTGCCGAGCAAGCAGCCGGTCGAGTCCAGGTTGCCGGCGGCGCAGGTGCCCGAGCCGTCGACGTAGATCGTGTTCTGCCAGGTCCCGTAGCCGATGAAGAAGTCACTGGCCGAGAAGCCCGTGGGCGCGGTGCGCTCGCAGGTCCGGCTCTGGAAGTTGGCTTGGGTCTGGGTCCAGCCGTTCGGGCACGGCGGGATGATGAAGACGTTCGGGTCCTGGCGGACCATCACCAGGCGGATCGTGCTGGAACTCGCCGGGAAGAGGAAGTAGCCGACATCCTCCACGTTGATGATCGTTTCGTCGATGCAGCCGATGCCGTCAAAGGGCATGCCTGCCGGGCAGGTGGAGTTGACGGACAGGTAGTACGAGTTGTTGGCGATGAACGGGGTGCCACCCGGCGGCGGCGAGGTCACGAAGCAGTTCGCGCCGTCGTAGGTCGCGTCGATCGTGGTGCCGTCCCACCAGAAGACGTCGGGCAGGCACTGGAGGTTCGGGTTCGACTCGCACTCTTCGACCAGGTTCCACTCGGTCTTGTAGATCGTGTATTCCCAGATCGTGAACTTGGCGCGGTCTTTCGGGCGCCAGCCGCGGAACGGAATCCAGACCTGGCCCCAGGCGTAGATCTTGACCGTACCCGCCTTGAGCACGGCGTCGATCACGAAGCAAACGTCGGAAGCGTCCTGGAAGTTCATGTCGGCCTGGGCGTAGACCGGCAGCTCGATGGTCAAGAGCTCACCGGCGGCGCCGATGCCGCCGCGCACGAAGAGCAGGGTCAGCGTGGCGTAGCCGTCCGCCACCAGGCCGACGCCCGGGGTCATGCCCAGCTCAATCTCGCCATTCGCCGAGCACCACTCGCCTTTGCGCACCCAGTCGATCCGGAACTCAATCTTGATCTCGAGCGTGAGCTTCAAGGTCAGCGGGCCGATGATCGGAATCGGCGGCGACGAGAGGCCGAAGAGCTTGATCGACTCATCCCAGAGGGTGCTCTCAGCGTCGATCGAGCAGGTCTCGACCTGGGTGATGTTGGCGATGTCAAAACCGATCAAGTTGACGAAGAAGCGGAATCGACGATCGTTGCCGGTGGTCGGCTCGGTCAACAGCTGGACGTTCAGCAGCTGCTGGGGATCGATCCACGAACCGTCGAGCACGGCGTTGGCCTGGACGTCGACGATGTAGGGCTCGGAGTCGACCAGAGTGCTGGCGCTCAGGGTGGTATTAATGAAATTACTACCGTAGGTCTCGGACCAGTTCCAGTCGAGAATGATCGTCTTGAGGGCGGGCAACTCGGCATCGGCGAGGCCACTTTCGAGGCGCTCGTTGACCACCCGCACGATGGCCTGTTGCACGGACTTGCTGTCATCGGCGTAGATCTGCTCGACGAGCAGCTCATCGACCCGCGGCGAGTCGATCCAGCGCATGGCGACGACGGCGCTCAGGCGCTCGGAACGGTCGACGCTATTGAGGAAAGTCGCGATCTGCTTGAGGCTGCTTTCGGCACCGGCGTTGCCGAGCGCGCGCAGGTAGAGGTTGGCCAGGTCGGGACCGGCGGTGGCGAGCTCTTGGCTCAGGCCCTCGACCAAGCCGGCGGCCAGCATCGGCTGGGTGTTGGCGAGCTTGTTGGCGTAGGCGCCGAGCACGAGGGTCGCCGCGGCGCCGCTTTGCAGGTGCGTGTCCTGCGCTAAGCGGGAGACCACTTTCACAAGACCAGGCGTCGGAAGGTCCATCATGACGCTCAAGCCCACCAGACGCTCACGGGTCGACTCGTCGAGAATCGCGGAGCTCAACAAGTTGCCGAGGGCGCGCTGGGCCTGCGGGCTGCCGACGCCAATGGCCACCATGCCGAGAGAATGGGCGAGGTCACCGGTCGCCTGCTCGGTGTTGACGAAGCGGACGAAGGCCTCTTGGCCGACCCGATCGCCGGGCAGCGTGCGGCCCAGCTCACTGATCAGCTGCTCATTCGACGGGTCGTCGCGGAGCTGGACCAGCAGCGACTCGACGCGGTCGGCGCCATTGAAGGACTCCGAGGACTCGGAAACGGGGGCGTTCACCGGGATCCGCACCATATTGTCCAGGCGCGACTTGGTCGGCACCGTGACCGCATTAGTCGGGGCTCCAGCGCCCACCAGACGCATCAGGGCGGACGCCTGGACGGTCAGGGTGTCGTGGCGGAAGACGTTGCTCACCGCCGGATCCCCGGGGCCGGGCTCGGTGACCACCACGCTCTCCGAGATGTTGACCTCAGAAACGTGGCAGGCGTTCAGATCGACCGCGAGGCTGGTCTGCTGCTGCGCTTCGTAGTTGAAGGCTTCCACCTGCCCCTTGAGCAGCCGGTCGGAACCCTTGGTGAGGGTGCGACTCAGGACCGCTTTGTCCTCGACCTCGGTCAGGCTGTAGGTCGCGAGGTGGGTGCCGGAAATGTCAGTCTCCATGACCTCGTAGCGCTCACGGTCCTGGATCGTCATATTGAGGGCGTTGACGATGCCGCGCTTGAAAGTGGCGGTTTCCGGCAGGTCTTCCCGGCCGACGACCACCTCGATGAGCTGACCGTCGTCGCGCTGGGTGAAATAGAAATTTTCACTCAGGGCCGCCTCGACATCTTCGCCTTTCGGCGTCATCACGACCTCGCCCTGCACCCGCTCCTCAAGGGCCACATCGGAGAGGGCCACGGCGTAGGTGCACTGGTTGGAACGGCTTTCGACCGCCGCGATTTCGACCCGGGCGGCGCCGGTGATCGTGGCGGAGCCGTAGCCGTGCTCGCTGGCGGTCTGGACGTCGGCGTCGCCGATGAAGGTCGCGGCGTAGTCGTAGTAGAGACTCCGGCCGACGTCGCAGCGAAGCTTGGCTTCGCAGCGGTCGCCGAGGCCGGTGGCCGGTCCGATCGTGTCTCCGGCGCCGGCCGCCGGGCCGGCTGAGGTGAGACCGAGGAGGAGCAGCGGCGCGAGCGCCGTGGCCGTTCGCTTCGAGGCGAAGGTCTTTCTTGTAGAGTAGGACTTCACGGTGGGGCTCCTTAGAGCGGGGCGGACGCCTTCCGACTGCACATTGGGGACGTCCGACAAAGGTTGTGAATCCGCCGGATCCCGGGGAACCCCTCCCCGGACCGCGGACTCTCACCCACGGTCTTAGGCGCCCGCCGTGAAATCTGACAACCGTGGCGAAAAAAATTGCACGAAAGCTCCTAAGGCCCCAGCTGCTCGCTGACGCGACGCCATCGCCCACACGACAAACGGGACGCCTCCCCTCGCTGGGAGCCGTCCCGTTGTCATGTCAGGTCGGTCGAAGGCGTGACCCCAGCTAGAGGGCTAGATCAAGGGCAGGACACCGGCGCGGTGCTGAGGATGCTTTCGCAGCTGGAGTAGAGCGACGTGTCGCCGCACTGGTCGCTGCCGCTCCCGGCGTCACCGGTATTGAAGGTGCCACCGCCGCCGGCGGTCATGCCCCAGATGATGTCGTCGCCGCCGTTGCCGTAGATGTGATCCGGAAGCCACGAGTAGGTTTCCCCTTCGGTGCCGCCGCAGATCACGTCGTCGCCGGCGCCGCCTTCGAGGAAGTCCGAGCCGGACTCGCCGATCAGCGTGTCGCCGCCGTCCATGCCGAGTAGGGAGTCGTCTCCGGGGCCGCCCACCAGCAGGTCGACGTCGCCGTAGCCGTAGAGGTAGTCGCCGCCTTGGCCGCCGTAGAGCACGTCGGCGCCGGCCTCGCCGTGGATGATGTCGTTGTCGCCGCCGCCGTGGGCGTAGTCATCGCCGAGGCCGCACCAGATGCGGTCCTGCCCCGGGCCGCCGTAGAAGTCGTCGTTGCCTTGGTAGCCATAGATGTAATCGTCACCGGGGCCGCCGTAGAAGTTCTCTTCAAACGCCGGCACGTCCGTATCGCCGCCGTAGAGGTAGTCCCGGCTGTCGCGGCCGCGGACGTCGACTTCCAAGGGAATGTCGCCGGGCGCCATATCCCAGCGCATGCCGCCGGCGGTGTAGAAGAGCTGCAGGGTGTCTCCGTGCGGGCTGCCGGAGAATTGGATGCTGTGGATACCCGGCGTATTCATCCGGCAACAGAAATTGCTGCCGTTCGAGTCGGTCCCGAAGAACTCGTAGAGCGAGGTCGCGGGATTGAAGATCCCGTAGGCGGTCACGCGACTCGGGCCGCCGGTGCGGTCGGTGTCGCAGTCGAGCACGGCACCGGTCGACACGCAGATCATCGGCCCGGACGGGGCGCAATTGTCCGGCGTGCCGTCGACGCAGGACGTCGCTGCCGCCGGCGCCGCAGCCAGAACCAAGGCGAGGGTGAAGAGGACGGAAACACGGAGGACACAGGACATCAAACGGAAGCGCATACGGTGGCTCCTCAAGAGGGGGGAATGGGGATCTAAGGGCGGGCGACTCTCGCCCGCCTTTCTTTCGATCTATTCCCCAACGCGCATGCGTTCGAAAAAGGGGCCACGGGAAAAACGAATTCCTCCCACACACCCGCACGAGGCGCCTTAACGACTACTGCTGGACGACGGCGCTCCAGAAGTCGAAGGTGCCGCTTTCGAAGTCGTCGCTGAAGATCTGGCTGCCCGTATCGAGCAGGCCCATGCCTTGGAACGGCGACGACGGATCGAGGCGCACGTCGTCGGCGGGCGCCGGGACGACTTCCCAGAAAGCGGGATTCGACGACGGCCGACGGTTGGTGTGGGCCTGGAAGCAGCGGTAGAGCGTGCCGCCGCCGGGCTCGCCGCCTTCGATCACATAGTCACCCACCGCGAAATTGACGGCGGCGCCGAAGCGGTCGACGTCGGTCCAGAATTCGAGCAGGTGGTAATCGAAGTCCGGCGGGAAGCCGGAATCCATGAAGATGACCGGGTCGAGGGTCGGCACGTTGACGTTGTCGGTCTCCACCGACAGCGGCGCGTTGCCGGCCACCAGCGAGACGCCGCCGGCCCAGGTATTCGCGTCGAAGAGCATGGGACTGGCGGAGTTGAAGGTCAGGAAGACCGTATCGCGATCGTTCGCCGCCGGGTCGAGCTCGGTGTAGTGGAAGTTCACTTCCCGGTAGAAATTGTCGCGGAACACGAACTCCGTGACCATGTCGCTTTGCGCGTGCAGGTAGGCGCCAAAATTCCGGGAGTGGGAGAAGTAGTTGTCGTGGAATGTGATCTCGTCGCCCGGCAGGTGGGTATCGTCGTCCCGCGGCTGCGGGAAAAACTGAAAGTAGCTCGTGGCGCCGCCAATCAAAATATTGTGGTGGAAGGACACGTCCCCTTCCCGCACCCCGAACTGGCCGGCGTTGTCTTGGAAGGGTTGGAAGGGGTTCTTCCAGTCGAGGGCGCCGAAGAGGATCACGTTATTGTGGATCTCGCTCCCCAGCCCGATCTGGCCGAGCTGGATTGCTTCGGTGCCGGTGCGCAGGATGCGATTGTTGTAGATCTTCAGGTTGGGGAATTTGTGCTGCGGCGGTGACTGGGTGCTTCCGAAATAGAGGCCTTCGCTGCCGGTGTCGTGCACGTAATTGTCGTGGAAGCTCACGTTCGACATGTGGGCGTCGCCCTGGTCGTCCGTTTTGATCAGAGCCCCCGCGAAGCCCACCCGGGTGATTTCGAGGAAATCGATCTCAAAGTCCGTCGCTCCGCCGGCGACCGCCAAGCCCGAGTCGCCGGTGGACTCGAAGGCGTCGTCGATATAAATGCCGTAGGAGCCGGCGCTGTGGGCATAGCCGCCCCGGTGGCCGCGGTAATTCGTATCGCCGGTGGCGGCGGCCGGATTAAATTCGCCGGTGAGGCGCCAGTGGGAGCCGCCGATGATCAAAATGGCGTGGCTGCCCGCGCCTAAGCCGCCGATCTTGACCTGCCCGCCGAGGTTGGTGATCACCAGCGGACGATCGGCCGACCGACTCGGCAGGTTGCCCAAGAGCAAGGCACTCCAGTGCCCCGCCGGCAGGTAGAGACGGTCGAGCGTGTCCCAAGCGACGTCGGGGAAGGTCGCCTGGAGGTCACCGAAGTAGAGCCCTTGCCCCGGCGCCGGGGCCGGCAGCGTAAAAGTCTCGAGCCCGCCACCGGCGAAGGCCGGCGAAGCGACGAGGACGAGCGAGACGCCGGTGAGCCAAAGCAGCGCGGGGGGAGCGAGCGGACGAGCACGGCGAAGCGAGATGAGCGACATCGAGAACTCCATTGAATTGAAATATGCAGAATTATCAATTCTAGAGGGGCCGCCGGTCAAGCGCGAGCTTCACAGGCCACAACACCGCCCGCCCTGCTCGCGCCGCAGGCGAGGTCCTGGATCGAGCCCGAGCGATCTCCACGTCAGCCCAGGTCCACGATGATCTCGGGCTTTCGGGTCGGAGCGGGCCGCTGCCCGCTCCTGATCGATCGACCGCTAGCGACTGGAAGCCGCGCCTTCGGGCGCGGTCTGGTCTGCCTCAACAGCGTCGGTTGCGGCGTCCGCCTCCAGGCCCAGCTCGCTCATCAAGAAAGCAAGCTGGTCGGCGTTGGATAGCACCCGCTTCTCGACCATGTCGCCGCCGCCGTGGCCGGCGTTGCGCTCGAGTCTCATGAGGACCGGCCGGTCTCCGGCGCCCGACGCCCACTGCACCGCGGCGACGAACTTCCTCGCGTGCATCGGGTCCACGCGGTCGTCGTGGCTCGCCGCCAGCATCAGGAGCGACGGGTAGCTTTCACCCTTCTTGACGTGGTGGTACGGGCTGTAGGCATAGAGCGTCTTGAATTGCTCCGGATCGTCCGCCGAGCCGTACTCGGGGATCCAGGTCTTACCGCTGCCGAAGAGGTGGTATCGCACCATGTCGAGTAGCGGGACGCCGCAGAGCACGGCGCGGAAGAGGTCCGGACGCTGCGTCATCGCGGCGCCGACGAGCAGGCCGCCGTTCGACGCCCCGCTAATGGCGAGCTTCGCGGGTTGGGTGTAGCGTTTCTTCACCAAGTACTCGGCGGCGGCGATGAAATCGTCAAACGTGTTCTGCTTGCGATCCATCATTCCCGCTTCGTGCCACGCTTCGCCATACTCGCCGCCACCGCGCAGGTTCGGCGCCGCGTAGACGCCCCCCTGCTCAACCCAGGTGGCGACGTCGGTGGCGAAATAGGGCTTGATCGACACGCCGAATCCGCCGTAGCCCTCGAGCCAGGTCGGATTATTGCCGTCGAGCTCGACGTCTTTACGGGCGACGATGAACATCGAGACCTTGGTGCCGTCCTTCGACGGGTACCAGACCTGCTCCGCCTTGAATTTTGAGCTGTCCACCGGCAGATCCATATTCGACCAGAGTCGGCTCTCGCCGCTCGACACCGACATCTCGTAGACCTGTTGCGGCCGGGTGTAGGACGCGAAATAGAAATACGCGCGATCCTTGTCGGGCTCGCCGATCAGGCCGAAGGAGCTGCCGGGCTCCGGAAACTCGACGCGGCGCTCACCGGAGCCGTCGAGGTTGCGGATAAGAATCTCACTGGTGGCGTTACGACCGTAGACCAGCACCAGATGACCGCCGACGACCTGCGCCCGCTCGAGGGTCGCGTCCGACTCGGCGACCAGCTCCCGCCACTGGTCGGGCTGACCGATCTGGTCCGGGGTCGCGACGACCACCCGGCCCTTCGGGGCGCCCTGGTCGGTGAAGATGTAGAAGCGGTCCTTCCACCACACGGGCTGGTACCGCGCATCTTCACCCACAACAAAAGGGCGGAAGCCGTGCTCAAGGGCCGTCTTCATCGCCGGACTGTGGGCTTCGTCTGTCGACGCGGTGGCCGGCTCAGACCGAGCCTCGGCCGAATCCTCTGCGAGATCTTTGATGAACAGATCGGTCGCGTTCCAGCCGCGCTGGATCACGACGAAGAGCCAGCGACCGTCTCGGGACAGGCCGCCGTTTAGGAATTGCTTGGGGTCGCCGAGGGCCGGGAAGATCACTTCATCCTTCGCCGGATCGTCACCGAGGCGGTGGAACCTCAGTTCCGCGTGCCCGGGCAGCTCAGAGGCCGGAATCGAGTCGTCGGTCGGCAAACCTACGTAGTAGAAGCCGCGGCTATCCGGCGTCCACGACGGCCAGGCGTATTTAGCGCCCGGAATCACATCGGTCGCGAGATCCTCCCCGGTCGCCACGTCGCGGACGTAGAGGGTGGCGGCGTCGGCGTTGTTGAAGCTCTTGCGGTAGGCGACTTTCTTGCCGTCCCAGGACGGCGACGAGCCCTTCATCGAGACGGAGCCGTCTTCGCTCCACGTATTCGGATCAAAAAGCACCTGCTCGGCGCCGTCGTCGCCTTGTCGCCAGTAGTAGACGCGTTTTTCCCGGTCTTTATGGCGCCGGCTATAGAAGTAGCTCTCGCCGCGGCGCATGGGCGGCGACATGTCGTCGATATAGCTCAGCTCGCGCAGACGTTCGATGAGCGCGGCGCGCCCCGGGAGTTGATCGAGCTGGCGACGGGAGAACGCGTCTTGGGCGTCCATCCACTCCGCGACGCCTTCCCCTTCGGGGTCTTCGAGCCAGCGGTAAGGATCGGCGACCTCGACGCCGTGGAGCGTGTCGACGATGTCTTGGCGCGCCGTCGGCGGGTAGGCCCGCGACACGTCGTCGAGGGCAGGGGCCACGGCGGCGGAGGCTGTCGGGGATTCGGCCTGGGCGGGTAGGGCGGTGGTCATCAAGACAACGAGGACGAAGCCGAGCCGGGCCCGGCGGATTCCTTGGGGGGTCATCATTCTCTACGATCCTGCGGAAAAGAGGGGACGGCGCCGGGAGCGACCGCGGCCTCGGAGGTGCGATGGGTACCAGTTTCTACGTAACTGCACGCGAGATGGCCCAGATATTCGAATCATTTCTCGATTCTTCGGGGCCGATTTGTGACCTTCGGTGGTCGACCAGTCGTTTTCCGGGCCGGCTAGCGCCGCTAGACTTCCCGCGATGGCCGAATCCGACCTCTACCCGCCGATCAAGCGCTTCCTCGAAGCCCAGGGCTACACCGTCAAGGGGGAAGTGGGACCGTGTGACGTGATGGCGGTCCGCGGCGACGAGCCGCCGGTGGTCGTCGAGCTGAAGAAGAGTCTGAACTTCGCGCTCATCCTCCAGTCCGTGGATCGTCTATCGATTTCCGACGCGGTCTACGTCGCGTTTCGCGTCGGCAAAGGGCACAGCGCCACCTGGCGGACCCGCCGCAAAGCGACCCTCGGTCTGCTCCGCCGACTCGGGCTGGGCCTCCTGACCGTTTCCACCCGAGACCGGGTCGAGCCCGTGCTCGACCCGGCGCCCTACCGGCCGCAGCCCAAACCCCAGCGCCAGCGTCGCCTGCTCAAGGAATTCGCCGAACGCTGTGGCGACCCGGAAATGGGCGGCTCGGCGGTCGGCAAGCGGCTGACGGCCTACCGCCAAGACGCCCTGCGCTGCGCCCGTGCGCTGCGGGACGGCGACGGCGCGCTGAAGGTCAGCGAGCTGCGGACGCTGACCGGCGTCGACCGGGCCGGCGCCATCCTCCATAAGAACCACTACGGCTGGTTCGACCGCGTCGAACGCGGCTACTACCAGCTCTCCCCCAGGGGCCAGCGCGAGCTTGACGACTGGCCCCACTTCGACGCCGAGTCGGCGTGATCAGCCCCCGACCTCCTGTAGAGTCTTCCCATGACCACAACTCTCGACTCGCCGAGTTCGACCGGCGCCGTCAATCCCGCCGCCGCCCTGCCCGAGGTGGTCCGCGCCTTGACGTTCGCCGCCGCTGCCCACCGCGACCAGCGACGGAAGGACGAATGCGCCGCGCCTTACATCAATCATCCGATCGCCCTCCTGGACGTGCTCGTTTCCGAAGGCGGCGTCGACCACGTCGATGTGCTCTGCGCCGCGCTCTTGCACGACACGCTCGAAGATACGAAGACCACGGCCGCCGAGCTCGAAGAAGCCTTCGGCACCCGCGTCACCCAGATCGTGCTCGAAGTGACCGACGACCGCACTTTGCCGAAGGCCATCCGCAAGCGTCAACAGGTCCAGCACGCCCGCCACGCCTCCGACGAGGCGAAGCTGGTCAAGCTCGCCGACAAAATCTGCAACGTCAGAGACATCCTGGCCTCCCCGCCCGCCGGCTGGGACGCGGCGCGCAAGCGCGAATACCTCGAGTGGTCCGGTCGCGTCGTCGACGGCGTCCGCGGCATCCACCCCGGACTCGAAGCCCGCTTCGACGCCCTCCTGGCCCGGCGCGACGAGCTCGGCTAGCGCCCGCGGGCAGGCGCTGCGGCGCTGCGGCGACCGCAGTCCTCAACAGGGACTTTCGGGCCTTCGATGGGTGTATCGCCCAAAGATCAATCCGAGCTTCAGGGTCCAGTCCGTACAGGTCTGGGCAGATTTCTTACTTCAGCCATGCTTGCGGGCTGCTATAGTAGATTCACTGACATCTACTATTGGAATTATCTCAAAAGCCATGCAAAACGCTTCTAGCGTGGTCACTTCCGCGCAAGTCGCCGACCGCGGAGGCGGCGCCGCCCGAGACACCCCTCGACGGCGCCTATTCACGTTCTGTGCCGTCGCCACCGCTTTGATCTTGGGTTGTCTGGTGCCGTTGACCGCGCATTCCCAAGAGCTCGGACGCGCGCTGAGCACCCTCGAGACGCCGGGGCTCGACTCGTCGACGCCGGTCTGGTCCGCGGACGAAAGCTACGTCGTCTTCATTCTGGACCTGGATTTCGACGGCGAACGCGAGCTCTATAGCGCCGCCGCTGACGGTTCGGCGAGCCATCTGCTGACTTCGAGGGTCGGCATCACTTTTGGATTCCTCATCACGCCCGATTCGCAGCGCGTGCTCTTCCTGGAACCCGCGGAGTCCGACGAGGGCGTGAGCAAACTCTTGAGCGTTCCCATCGGCGGCGGGACTCCGATCGAATTGGCCGCGGCTTTGCCGCCGGGAAGACGCGTCAGTCGGTACGCCGTCACCCCAGATTCCCAAACGGTGGTCTTTGAGACTATCCCCACGCCGATCGAAGGCTTTGCGACGCCGACGACGGGCGGAGCGCTGACGGCCCTTGACTTCGGCCTCTCGGGAACCCACCGTCGGATCACCGACTTCTTCCCGGTCACCGGCAGTCAGAGGATGGCCTATACCGCCCAAC
>JBCDKB010000176.1:0-15307 GCA_038747035.1 Acidobacteriota bacterium
CCAGCTGGCGTCCAAAGATCCGCGCTACTTGGTGGAATGTGCGTCGATGCTCGGTATTTGCTTCTTCGAGAAGGGGCTCACCGACCTCGCCATCCGCTGGTACCAAAAGGGTGTGGCGGCCCCGGATATCAGTGAAGAAGCGACCCTCGGCCTGCTTTACGACCTCGGCGCGGTCTACGAAAGCGTCGGCGATGTCGAAAAGGCCTATAAGACGTTCGTCGAGATCTACGGCATGAACACCAACTTCCGCGATGTAAGCACCAAGATCGAGGAGTTGGCTCCGCAACAGACTTAAGCCGGATGCGTCCGTATCGACGTGGGGTCCATTCGAGAGCCTTCGAGTGGGCGCTCGGCGCCGGGCGAACTAGGGAACCGACCGCCGGCGGCCCCGGTCTGAAAGAGCCCCATGGAAAATCGAGTTTTTTTGATCGTCGCTGCGCTGATCGCCCTGGTGGTGGCCATCGTGCTCTTCCAACCCGCGGTCGAGGAGCAGCTCGCGCCGAAACTCGATTCGGCCTGGGTCGCGATCGAGGTCGAAGGGTCGAATCGGGCCGAAGTCGGCCGGTTCGAGCTGCGTGAAGGGGAGAAATTCACGCTCCGCGCGGTGGCCGGCGCCCAGGCCCGGGACGGCTCCCGGGTCTACTACACCGAGGCCGAGAGCCTGGTGATCGACGGCCAGTCGATTCCGACGGAGCAGCTGCGACGCTGGGATCGGTCGAAGCCGCTGAAGATTCGTTGGTACACCGTTGAAGGTCGCTATCCCTATTTCCCGATCGACGACGACGAAGGCATCCGGACCTTCGAGTTCCAGGAATTCCTGCGCTCGGATTGGCCGCTGACCTGGTCTGTGCCCGGAGACATCGACGCGGCCCATGACGACCACCTCGAGCGCAGCCCCTACCTCCAGCGACAGCGATTTGGCACCCAGCGCTACCAGGCCCGCATCGAGCTCTACCGACGGTCCGATGACCTCGTGCCGGAGCGGGTGATCGACTCGTGGGGTGTCTCCGGCCTTAAAACGCAGCTCGCGTCATTCCCGACGGTGGTGATGAAGGCTCAGGGCGGCGCCGGCTTGGCGTCGAGCGTTTTCGGCTTGACCCAGCTCGATCCGCCCTCGACGCCGTCGGATACCCTCCGGTCGCAGATTGACGAATTGGCGCGCGCCGGCATTGCCTTCACCCGCCTCACCCTGCTCCGCGACCTCGCCGCCGCCGCCGGTGTGACCTTCGCCACGGCCCCTTGGCGCCCGGTGGAACTGGTGGGCACCCAGGCCTTCGGCGACGGCGGCGTGGCCGCCGGCGACCTGCTGAGGGTCGGAGACCGGGTGGTGGTGCTCTTCGAAGATCGCGGCGAAGCGGGGGTGCTCGACTACGAGGACCTGTGCTTCGACCTCGTCCAGGGCATTGAGGTGCGGGCGCTCGGCGAAGTGTTCAGCGGCGAGGGCCTCGACGTCGAGTGGGCATCGCTCGCCACGGGCGCTTCTGGGGCCGCAGGCGCCTCGGACTCTACGGACGCCTCTGATCCTGAGGGCGGCGCCTAGCCGCGGACGTCTCCGGGCCTGAGCTCGCCGCGGCCATGCCGGGGCCGTCGACGGCTACGGGCGGGAAGGGGATATCGACCCGTTCCGCGGGCAGCGGGCAACATCTGACAAGATAGTGGCCTAAACGATTCAGCTCCGGGAGAAAATCCATGGCTCGTGTATTGACCTTATTGCCGGGTGACGGCATCGGTCCGGAAGTGACGGCCGCCACCGTGCGCGTCCTTGACGCGGTTGGCGCCTCTTTCGAGTGGGAAAGCTACGTCGTCGGCGCCGCGGCCGTCGAACAGAATATGGAACCCCTGCCGGAGCGCGTGCTCGAGTCGATCCGGCGCAACCGGGTGTGCCTGAAGGGCCCCGTGACGACCCCGATCGGCAAAGGATTCCGCTCGATCAACGTGATGCTGCGCCAGGAGCTCGAGCTCTACGCCAACCTGCGGCCGGCGAAGTCGATTCCGGGCATGGACCACAAGTTCAAGGACGTCGACCTGGTGATCGTCCGCGAGAACACCGAAGGCCTCTACTCGGGGATAGAGCACCAGGTGGTTCCGGGGGTGGTCGAGAGTCTCAAGATCATCAGCCGTAAAGCGTCGACGCGGGTGGCGAAATTCGCCTTCGACTACGCCCAGAGAAATGGCCGGGAGCGCATTACGGCGGTGCACAAGGCCAACATCATGAAGCTTTCCGACGGACTCTTCCTCGAGTGCTTCCGGGAGGTCTCCGAAGACTTCCCCAAAGTCACCGCCGATGACCGCATCATCGACAATATGTGCATGCAGCTCGTCGTGCACCCGCAGCGCTACGACATGCTGCTGCTCGAGAACCTCTACGGCGACATCGTCTCGGACCTCGCCGCCGGCCTGGTGGGCGGCCTCGGCGTGGTCGCCGGCGCCAATATCGGCGATACCGAGGCCGTCTTCGAAGCGGTCCACGGCTCGGCCCCCGACATCGCGGGCCAGGGCATCGCCAATCCGATGGCGCTCATGCGTTCTGCCATTCTGATGCTGCGCCACCTCGACATGCGCGATGAGGCCGATCGCCTGGGTCGGGCTCTCCGGCACGTCGTGGTGACGGAAGAGATCCGCACCCGCGACCTCGGCGGCAGCGCCAGCACCAGCGAGTTCACCGAAGCGGTGGTGCGCGCCATCGAAAACGACACCTGATTCGGGCCGCGAAGCCGACCCCACCTGACCCGGGAAGTCGTCACGACCTAGACACTCAGCAGGACGCCGCGGGCCTCCTGGCCCGTGAGCTCGCTGAGGGCGAAGACGTACCAGGCGATTTGGCGTCGATAGCTCTCGAGGCGCGGACCCGGGTCAGCGTCGGTCTTGAAGTCGACCACGGTCCAGCGCCCGCCGTCGAAGAAGGCGAGGTCGATCACGCCTTCGATCAGTAGATCGCGCTCGTGCCGGAGCGTGAACGGCACTTCTCGCAGCACCCGCTCGGCCTCGTCGGCGAGGCGCCACAGGGGGTGGGCGAGGGCCTGCTCGCAGGCCTCGGCGGCGGCGTCGACCTCGGCGCCGGAGGCCGAAAGGAGGCGACCGTGTAGCCGGGCGAGCTGGCGGGCGTCCGGGCCCGCGCCCCGGGCCCGCGCGCCGGCGTCGTGCAGCACGGCGTGGACCAGCGTGCCGAAGCGACGGCCGCTGGGGCGGTCCGGTTGGCGCTCCACCGACTCGTGCCGCACCTCGAGGTCCCCGGGGGGCCAGCGCTCGGTCTCGGTGACGGTCAGGGTTTCGAGGCTCGGCTCGGCGCCGGCTTCGAGCGCTGACCGGCGTTGTCCTTCCCAGTCGAGGTAGCGGTCGAGTCCGCGCTCGAAGGCCTCGCCGTCTTCATCGGGGGCGAGCAGGTGGGGATGGCTGACGCCGCCGAGACCGGGGGCCCGGAGCTCGAGCGTCGAAGGATCCCACCACACCGCCTCACCGCCGGCTCTGGAGCGGTGGAGGCCCGGCTTGATGGGTGCGCCGTGCCCCGGGCCGTAGCTGCGGGGATCCCCGAGCATCGTCGACGGTCCGAAGGGCGGACAGCCCGGCGCCGGGCGGGCCTGGCTCCCCGGCGCGGGGTAGAGGGCCGCGTCCAGCGGCGAAAGCCAGCCGCCGCTCCAGGGTCGGGTGCCGAGTCCCGGAATGACCAGAAGATCGCGGACGCGGGTGGCGGCGACGTAGGCGAGGCGGACGGACTCCGCCTTATCGCGGTCCATCTCGAGCTCCCGGTGCTCATGGAGCTCCCACGGAGTGAGGCCCAAGAGCCGGCGCGCGCAGAGCTTCTTCTCGGCGTCGAGGTGGAGTCCGGGCTCCCGGGGCGCCAGGCTGCAGGTCGGGTCGGCGAGCAGGACCACCGGAAACTCGAGCCCTTTGGCGCTGTGCACGGTCATCACGCGGACGCCTTCCGCGCCCTCTTCCACCAGCGGTCCTGAGCCCGAGCCGGGCCGCGAGGCGGCGTCTTCGAGCTGGTCGACGAAACCGCGGAACGAAAGACCGCCCCGGGCCTCGTAGGCGCGGGCCATATCCGCCACCCGCTCGACGTTGGCGAGCACCTGGTGGCCGGCGGGGCGCAGCGCAAAGGCGGCGTGGGCGCGGGAGTGGGCGAAGAGTCGGTGAATCGTCTGCGCGAAGGGGATGGCGTTGCGCTCTCGGTGCCAGGTCGCCAAAGTCTCGAGGGCGTCGCCGATCTCTTCGAACTCCGGATCGGCGGCGGGGTCCGCTCCGCCATCTTCTAAGCCGTCTGGCTGCGCTTTGAACGGGTCCAGGTGGCCGGCGGCCGTCCGAAAGCGGAGCAAGGCGTCGTCGGTAAAGCCGAAGAAAGCGCCCCTCAGGGTGGCGTAGACAGAAAGCGTGTCATCCGGCCATTCGATGGCGGCGAGGGCGGCGCGCAGCGTGTCGATCTCTTCGCGCTGGTGCAGCGTCCGACCGCCGACCAAGACGTGCGGCACCCCGCGGCCTTCGAGCGCCCGCAGGTAGGGGGCGGTGACGTCTCGCCCCCAGCTTAGGTAGCGGCGGAAGAGCACGCACACGTGGCGCGCCTGGACCGGCACGCGCTCACCGGTCTGCGGATCGCGGACGGTAAAGCCGCTGTCGTGGAGCAGCCACCGGATCCACGCCGCCACGGCCGCGGGTAAGGACTCATCGATCGCCTTGGCGGTGGGCCAACCTCGCGGCCCGAAGGGTTTCGGCACCGGCAGTCCGACGAGAAACGGCTGGTCCGGCGGGGCATCAAGGTCGCCGGCGAGGGGAACATAGGCCGGCTGGCCGGCGCGAAAGTCTTCTCGCATCTGGCTGCTGAAGGCGCCGTTCAGGGCCGCCTGGAGGGGCGCCGGGGCGCGGAAAGACCGAGACAGGATCAGCACGTCGACGCCGCCCTCTTGGAGTCTCCGCTTGATCCCCTGGTAGAAGACGACGTCGGCGCGGCGGAAGCGATAAATGGACTGCTTCGGATCGCCGACCAAGAGCAAGGAACCGGGCCGGGGGTGGACCTGACGCCAGTCGGTCTCGGCGCCGTCGTCGGCGCTGAGCAGCACCAGGATCTCGGCCTGGAGGGGGTCGGTATCCTGGAACTCATCGACGAAGAGGTGCGTGAACGCCGCTTGGAAATCGGCCCGGGCCTCGGCGCTGCTAACCAGCAGGTCGCGGCAGCGCAGCAGCAGGTCCAGGAAGTCGATCTGACCCCTGGAGCGCTTCAGGTCTTCATAGGCGGTGAGGACCTCCACCAGCTCGAGTCGAAGCCGGGCCGCCAAATCGGCGTTGGCCTGTCGCTCGAAGTCTTCGAGGGCTTCGATGAGCTGGACCCTCGCCTCCTGGACGTCGCGTCGGGGCAGGTCGGGCGCAAAAGCCGCCGCGCCGCCGCGCCGGGGACGCTGGCGACGCAGCTCCCGCAGCAGCTCGAGCAGTCGTCCTTCGAGCTCGTCGAAGTCCCGGGCGGGCGCGTCCTGTTCGGTGCGTCGGGTGGCGTCGACCAGCAGGTGGATCGGCTCCAGCTCGCCGTAGAGGGCGTCGTTCCGGGAACCCCGTCGACGCCAGGCGTCGAGGGTTTCGAGGCGCTCCAGAAGGCCGTTGACCGCGGCGTCGCGGTCGAAGTTCGGGTCCAGTCGCCAGGGCGTCTCGAAGTCGCGCCAGTCGACCAGATCGCGCCCGGCCAGCTGGAGGCGATCGAGCGGCGACAGGCCGTCGAAGCTCCTTTGCAGGGCGAGGCGCCGCAGGATGCGCGACAGGCCCGACGGCATCGCTTCGAGCCGCCCTTCGATCCAGGTCCTGAAGGCCTGGCCGTAGAGCTGGTGCGCCTCCTCCTGGTCGATCTCGACAAAGGTTGGATCGACCCTCGCCTCCACCGGCCGTCGCCGCAGCAGCTCGGCGCAGAAGCTGTGGATGGTGCCGATGTGGGCCTCTTCCAGCCGGGCGATGGCGTCGGTGAGGTGGCTGTGCTCCGGTGACGTGGCGTCGACTTCGGAACGGGCTCGGTCGAGCTGCTGACGGAGGCGGAGCTTCAGCTCGCCGGCGGCCTTGCGGGTGAAGGTCACCGCGACCACTCGCTCCACCGTCGTGTCGCCGGCGGCGAGGGTCGCCACCAACCGGTCGACGAGCACGGTGGTTTTACCGGTGCCCGCCGCGGCTTCGACCATCAGACTTTCGCCGAGGGACGTGCGCAGGCGGTGGCGGGCGGCGGCGTCTTCGGCGAGCCGGGCCCCGATGTCCGCGCCGTCACTTCCGGCATCGCCGGATCCGATGTCGCCCGATTCGGGGGCACCCGCGCTCACGGCAGGCCCCGGACAGTGTGCAGACCGCCGAGCCGGTCGTCCGGGCGCTTGCGCGCGACCCGGCGCTCCTCGGCGGGCCCGCAGATCCGACGGTAGTCGCAGTAGCGGCAGCCGTCGCGTCTCGGCGCCGCCGGTAGAAAGCTCGCCGCGACCGCCCGGTCGACGGCGTCGAGCACCACGTCGACGGCGTCCCGGCCTTCGTCGTCGAGGGCGATATCGAGGGTCTTGAAGTCGCCGCGGCGGGTGCTGAAGAAGAGTCGGCCCGCGACGACCTGTTCTTCCAGCAGCTGCTCCGCCGCCAGGCCGTAGAGCAAGGGCTGGAGCACCTCTCCGCCCCCGAGTCGGAATTGCCGCGGCGCCCGGCGCGCTCGGCCGGTCTTGAAGTCTGTGACCCGCACCAGGCCCCGGCCGTCGTCGATCTCCACCAGGTCGATCGAGCCCCGGAGCCGGCGGTCGCCTGAGATGACCACGGGCTCGCGGCGCGACGCCGGGTCGTGGCCGCCGTCGGCGGGCAGGCCGAAGGCGAGCTCGAAGCGGGAGGGCGTGAAGTCATCGCCCTCTTCGATCACCGCGCGGATCCAGCCGCGGAGGTCGAGCCGGAGGGCTTCGACTTCGCTCCGATAGACGCGCCCGATCGCCGGCGCCAGCTCCTCGGCGTAGCGCCCGGCGACGGCGTCGAGGGTGTCGTCGGCGAGCTCGATCAGCGTGTCGAGCCGCTCGGCTTTAAACGGCAACAGCCGACGCTCCCGCAGGGCGCCGAAGAGCTGGAAGACGACTTCGTGGAAAAGGGCGCCGCGGGTGAGCGGGTCGAGCTGTTCCAGGCGCTCCGCCGTCTCCCGCGGCCGCAGGCGCAGGACGGCGTAGAGGTGGAATTTATAGGGGCACACCGCGAACTGCTGGAGCGCCGTCGGCGAGTAGCTGCGGGCGTCGAGCCGGTGGCCGGCGAGCAAGTCAGATGGGCCGTCGACGACCAGCCCGTCGGCGGCGGAGAAACGACGACTCGTCCACCGCGCGTAGCGGTTGCGGAGCGAACGGCGGAGTCGTGGATTCATCTCCAGCAGGTAGCGGGCGCTGCCTTTGGCGGGTTCGGCCTGGTCGGTGAGCTCGAGCAGGGTCGACAGGTCGAATTCGGCGTCGTCGATGGCCTGTTCCGGCCTCCGTGGCGCCGGCCAGCCGAGGCGTCCGGCGGCGGCCGCCGCGGCCCGTCGTTCGATGCGGCCGAGGTCGGGGAATCGCCCTTCGGCCGCGCGCAGCAGGTCGAGGGCGTAGAAGGACGGGACGCGCGCTCGGCCCTGGAGGGCGTCGAGGCTGGGGTAGGAGAAGGCGAGACTGCGCTTGGCCGCGGCGGTGGCGGTGCGCAAGAGTCGGCGCTCGCGCAGCACCCGCCGGGGACGCGTCGGCAGGTCGGCGAGCAGGTCGCGCCGGTCCGCGTCGGGCAGCAAGGGATCCTCGCCGGGACGTCTCGGGAAGATGCCCTCCGCCAGTCCGGGCAGGAAAACGTAGTCAAAGGCGCGCCCCCGCAGCTCCGAGAGGCCGAGGACCGAAACGTGGCCGAACCGTCGGCCCGACGGCTCGCCGCGCAGCGAGTTGAGGCGGGGCTCGAGCACGCGCTGGACCTCGCCGAGGCCGACGGGGCCTATATCCCCCATCGGCCGCAGCTCGGCGAGCACCTCCAAGATGCGCCCCGGTGCGCGGACGGCCCGCGCCGCGAGTGACTCGAGGCATTCGAGCCACCGCCGCCACGGCGCCGCTTCGGGCAGGTCGTCGAGGGCTTCGATCAGCGGCAGGGCGAATCGCTGCAACGCTTCGAGCTCCCCTAGCTCCTTCTCCAGCCGGCGGCGCCCGACGGCGTCGGTCTCGGCGCGGCGGAGCTGTAAGCGCCGCTCGGAGCGGATGCCGTCGAGCCGTCGACGCCAGCGGTCTTTGCCTTCGATGACCGCCGCGTCCACCAAGAGGCGCTCCCAGCGTCGCGGCGTTCGCAGTCCGCCGGCGATGATCGGGCCGTCGCTGGTTGCGCCCGGATTGTCCTCTGGAGAGGACGTTTTCGCCGCGGGCCCTTGATCGCCCAGCTCCGCGGCCGGCGACTCTGTCGTGGGGCTTAGGAGCGAGCTGAGCACCAGCTGATCGCCCTGGGGGGTGACCCACGGCACGTCGACGGGCGGCGGTGCCCCGGAGTCGTCCACCGGCGGGAGCTCGCCGAGGCTCATGTACTCGGCGAAGCGGCTCGCGGAGAGCCGTTCGGCGGCGCAGCGGAGCAGGGCGAGGAAGGCGCGACCGGCGGGGTCGGGGCGGCGGGTTCCGCGGGTGGCGCGGAAGGGGACCTCGGCGCGGGCGAACGCTTCTTCTAGGAGTGGAAGGTAGCTTTCAGGATCCCTGAGCGCCACGGCGCAGGCGTCGAAGTGGGTTCCGCCTTCGGCGAGCTGGAGCAGGCGCCTGGCGATTTCGGCGGCTTCGCGGTGTTCGCCCGGGGCCCCGAAGAAGGCGACGCTTGCATCTTCGGAAGGGGCGTCGAGGGGGTCGTCGGGTGCGTCCTGGGCCGTCTCCCCGATGTCGTCGTCGAGGCCGCTAAAGATCTGTCGCCGAAGGCGCTTGAGCGCGTCCGTAGGCTGGGCCCCATCCGGCTCTTCAGACCGCGGCTCGGGCACCGGCTCGGCGTTGACGCCGAGGGCCTCTTCGAGGCGCTGGATGGATTCGCTATCGCCTTCGACGCCGGTCGCCAAAGTCATCGGACAGCGTTCGGCGAGGGCCTTGAGGAAGCGGGTTTCGAGCGGCGATTCCGGGGCGACGTCGAGCAGCAGGAGCGGTCCGGGGGGCACCGGCGAGTCGCCCGTGTCGAGGCATGTGACGGCGGACTCGAAGACCGCCGGCGGGTCGGCCAGGCGGTTCTCCTCGAGCAGTGTCGACCAGGCGGCCAGCAGGCCGGCGAGGTCGCGGAGTCGCGCCGCCCGCGTCGCGTCGGTCGTCGGTCGCTCCGCGTGCCGGCGGAGCTTGTCGCCGTCGACGCCGTGGAAACGGAGCTCTTGCAGGGTCTTGGCGACGGCCCTGGGAAATCCTGGGGTTTCGGCGACGGGGGCGAAGTAGTCAAGGCCACCGGCCCGGCTTTGTCGATCGACCGCGCGGGCGGCGAGCGCTTCGAGCCCGAGGCCCGTCACCGGGGCGGCGTCGGCGCGCGCCAGCGCCCAAATCGCAACGTCGGCGGCGAGGCGGCGGGGCGTGGTTCGGCGCACTCCGAAGGCGCCTCGGACGGTGCGCTTCGGCCGGCAGTGGAGGGCTATGAAATCGTCGGCGGCGCCCCGGGAATCGGCGAGGACCAGGGGACATTCTCCAGGGAATTTCGCCGTCAACGCGTCGTCGAGCCAGCTCGACGCCGCCGCCAGGCGATGCGCGGTGCTGCCGCCGACGAGCAGGGCCGACGCGGCGCCCGCCGCCGGCTTCATCCGTCCCCGGGAATCCATATCGTCAGTATAGAGCGTCCGTTGTCCCCCTCCGGTCGAAACCCCCGCCGGTCCCGGGCGGCTACGATTCTTGAGCCTGGGCCAGCACCTGGGCGGCCTGGCGTGGTTTTTGCTCCTTAAGTGTTGATGTGGGTCGGGGGATTCCGACGACCATCGGCCTGTCCCGCCATCGACTGGCTGGGCCAGCTTCGTTAGCATCGGGAAGCCCCGCCCGCGTGAACAACTGAGAGGACAGAACCGTGAAGAAGCTTTCCATATATGGCGCCTTTCTTATGTGCGGCCTTTTCGCCGCCCTCCCCGCTCTGGCGCAGCAGTGTTCCGAGCTTGAATTCCGACTGTGGCGCAAGGACCAGGGGCCGACCTGGTACTCCCACGGCGAGACCCTGGAAGTGAAGCCCGGCGAGGACGTGCACCTCTATATCCACCAGCGGGGCCGCTCGGCCAACTCCCACTACACGACGTCCGCGGACGTCGGCTACCCGGCTAACTTCGGCGGGCGTGAAGATTCCCGTCGGGTGCGTGAGCACATCCGCATGTCGGCCCAGAACGGCGAAGACAAGCGCTCCGGCCGGATCCGCTTTGTCGCCGAGAAGCCCGGTAATACCCGCCTGGGATACCGCATCACCGGCGTCAAGTCGCCCGGCGACCTCAACCGCATCGGCCGCGACTGCCGGACTGGGCTGGTCAACATCACGGTGCTCGGCCGCACGAGTCGGCCCGCGCCCGGCCCGAGCCCCCGACCCGGCGGCGTGACGCCGGGCGACGCCGCCAACGAGCTGGTCGACATCCTCTACCGCGGCCTCCTGCGCCGCGAGCGGCAGGCCTCCGATCCGGATACCTTCGTCCGCCAGACCCTTCAGTTCGGCAAGAACGGCCTGGAAAAGATCGCCGAAACCATGCTCGCGTCGGATGAGTTCCGCTACGAAGCGCTCAAGCGCGTCGATTCGAGGCGCGGTTCCCGCGGTGATCTGGAAAGCCTGCGCAGCTCGCTGCTCGACGGCATGTATCGGGACCTCTACGGCTATCTGACGCCGGACCGCCGCGACCGTGAAGCCGATCTTGACGACCTCGAGCTCTGCCTCTCGGACTCACGCGGCGGCTACGAAGCCTGCGGCCGCCTGGGTCGTAACCTGATCGACAGCTCGCTTTTTTACGAGCAGAACCAGGAGCTGATCGACGGCCTCAGCTTCGACGATCGCCGCCGGCGGTAGTTCGCCGGCGCCCTCCGGGCTGATCACAAATCCGCGCGAGCGAATAAGCCGCGCGGATTTTTTATGTTTTCGGTCGAGTTGCCCCAGAATTGCAACGCTGCGCGCCGCGGCACCGTAAGTCAGTAAAACGCTGTCGAAGCACAGTACTGCCGGAGAGCGTCGAAGAGAAGCTGTGACCGCGGCCGAAGATCCGGCCCGCGGTGTCGTGTATGCGTTCCCGGTCAACCAGGAGAAAAATCCCATGATTCCACGCACCCTCGCGGCGGTCCGCGTTTCGGTGCTGGGGCTCGCCGCCGGCGCCATGGTCTTCGGACTGATGGCCTGCAATGCCGGCGGACCGGAAGAGCCCGCACAGGCCTCGCCCGATCTCGCGATTCCGATCGAATATTCGACCCTCGACAACGGCTTGAAGGTCGTGCTCTCCCCGGACCCGACGGCGCCGATCGTCACGGTTGCGGTGTACTACCACATCGGATTCCGGAACGAACCCAAAGGGCGCACCGGCTTTGCGCACCTCTTCGAGCACCTGATGTTCCAAGGCTCGGACAACCTCGGCAAGATGGGGCTCATCCGCCTGGTCCAAGGCAATGGCGGAACGATCAATGGCTCGACGCGCCTCGACTTCACGAATTACGTCGCCTCGGTGCCGTCCCACAAGCTCGAGACGCTCCTGTGGGCCGAAGCCGACCGCATGCGCGGCCTCAAGATCACCGACGAGGAGTTGATCAACCAGAAGGGCGTGGTCGCCAACGAGGTGAAGGTCAACGTGCTGAATTCGCCCTACGGCGGGTTCCCCTGGCTCGATCTACCCCAGGTCGCCTTCGCCAACTGGTACAACGCCCATAATTTCTACGGCGACCTTGAAGACATCGAAGCCGCGACCCTGGAAGACGCCCAGGCTTTCTTCGACGCCTACTACGCCCCGAATAACGCGGCGCTGGTGGTGGTCGGCGACTTCGATCCGGCGGCCGCCGAAGGCTGGGTGAAACAGTACTTCGCCGATATCCCGCGGGTTGAGCTGGCGCCCAAGCCGGACACCTCCGAGCCGGTCCAGGAAGAGGAGCGCCGCGGCTCGCGCGTCGACGCTTTGGCTCCCCGCCCGGCGCTCGCTTTTGGCTACGCGATGCCGCCGGCCGACAGCGACGACTACGTGGCCATGGCGGTGCTCGACGAAATCCTGGTGCAGGGCGACGACAGCCTGCTGCACCGCAAGCTGGTCCAAGAAATGGGGCTGACGGCGTCGATTTCGGGCGGTATCAATCATCCGCTCGGCTCGGCGTGGAACGTCGAAGGGCCGGTGCTGTGGTCGGCTTCGCTGCGCCACGACGCCGACAACTCGGCGGACGAGATCCTCGACGCCGTCCAAGGGGTGATCGACGGCGTGAAGGCGAACGGCGTCGACGCCGAGACCTTCGACCGCGCCCTGGTGCAGCTGCGCTCCGGCTTCTACGACTACATCGGCAACGGCTGGGGTCGGTCGGACCTGCTGGCGTCCTTCGCGCTCTTCCACGACGACCCCGAACGCATCAATCGCCTCGAGGCCCAGCTGCGCGACGTGCGCCCCGAGCAGGTCCAGCAGGCCGCCGTCAATTGGCTCAAGCCACAGCTGCGCTCGGTCTTCGTGCTCGAAGCCGGGCAGGGCGCCGGCGAGGAGAATCCGTCATGAAGCTCGCCATGAATCTTCGCGTCGTCGGCGTGACGCTCGCCGTCTTCGGCCTCATCGGGCTACTAGGCCCCGCGGGCCCCGTCCAGGCCGAGCAGCAGACGCCCCCTGAAGGTGGAGAGCCGAAGGACTTCACGCTGCCGACCCTGGAGACCTTGACGCTCGACAACGGACTGCAGGCCAAGCTGGTGCCGTTCGGGTCCATCCCCAAGGCCCAGATCCGGGTGGTCATCGGGACGGGCAATATCGACGAGACGCCGGAAGAAGTGTGGCTCGCCGACCTGCTCAGCCAGATGATGGAAGAAGGCGCCGGTGACCTCGACGCCGCCGCGCTCGCCGAAGCGTACGCGGCCCTCGGCGGTGAGCTTCGCATCAGCGCGGGGGTGGACAGTTTCTTCCTGTGGAGCGGCTGCCTGGCCGAGTCGACCCCCGACCTGATCCGGCTGCTGGCGATGACGCTCCAGCAGCCGACCCTGCCCGCCGGTGAGCTCGAGCGCGTCCAGGGCGACCTGGCGCGTCAGCTGGCGGTGCGCAAGACCCGGCCCCGCAGCCAAGCCGAGCGCAAGTTCTGGACCACCCTCTACCCGGGCCACCCCTATGGCCGTGAGCTGCCCGAGGCGGAACAGGTCGGCGGTTACACCATCGACCAGCTACGCGCCTTCCACGGCGCCCAATTCGGCGCCAAGCGCACCCAGATCTACGTCGTGGGACGTTTTGACTTAGACGCCGCCAAAGCCGCCATTGAGAAGGCCTTCGGCGCCTGGGCGGCGGGCCCGGAGCCGACCGAGAATGTGGCCCAGCCGGTGGAGACCGACGGGCGTCGGATCTTCCTGGTGGACCGGCCCGGGGCGGCGCAGTCGAACCTCCGCCTCGGTTTGCCGGTCGTCGACCCCTCGGACCCCGACTACGTGACGCTCCAGGTCACCAACGCCCTGCTCGGCGGCTCTTTTGCGTCGCGCATCACGGCGAACCTGCGGGAAGACAAGGGCTATACCTACTCGCCTAACAGCTCCGTCTCTGCGCGCTACCGCACCGCGGTGTGGGTGCAGCGCGCGGACGTCACGACCGACGTCACCGGGCCGGCGATCAAAGAGATCTTCTACGAGATCGACCGCCTGCGTTCGGAGCCGCCGAGTGTCGAAGAGCTCGAAGGCATCCAGAATTACCTTTCGGGGGCGTTCGTGCGCACGAACTCCAACCCGTTCGGCATCGGATTCCAGCTTTACTACGTGGACTTCCACGGCCTCGGCGCCGACCACCTCACGAGCTTTGTCCAGCGCGTCCATGCCGTGACGCCGGAGGACGTGCAGCGCATGGTGGAGAAATACCTCCGGAATGATCTGATGACGATCGTCGTCGTGGGCGACGCGGCCAAGATCAAGTCGCAGCTCGAAGCCTTCGGCGAGGTCACCGATCTTTAGGTAAAGGCGCCGAAGCGACCCAGAGCCGCCCGGCCCGAAGCTCATCGGTCCGGGCATTTCTGTCTCTGGGGGCCCCGGCGGGCACTCGCTCACCCCAGGAGGTCACCAGAGGAACGTTGTCTCGGCGACCCCGTCCGCCAGCTCGTCGGCGAGCCCGCGGGCGATCTCGACGTCGAGATAGGGAATCTCGACGCGGTGGCCGGCGGCGCTGGCGCCCGCGGTGTCGACCCGCAGCGTCGCCATGCGCCACCGTCGATCAAAGGGCGTCTGGGCTAAGGCCACGCACTGGATTTTGCCGATCGGCACCAGGCTCTCTTGCTGGTCGAAGGAGCCGGAGCGGAAGAAGATCGCCCGCCGGTCGCCGTCGAGGCCGCTGTCAAATCCCCAGGCCGAGCGACGGACCGAACGGCGGCCGATCCACGCGGCGAGGCCCGCGAGGGGCAGGAAGAGCAAGCTCCAGAGCGGCGAAACGAGGGCGACCGCCAGCCCGATCAGCACCGTCAGGACCGCGTTTCGACGGGCCACCCGACCGGCGGCGCGCGGCGCGAGCGGTCGCCAGTCGACGCCGGCCGGGTCGATGCCGGGCATGGCCTCGCGCACCAGATCGCCGGCCAGCTCAGACGCCACCAGGGGCGCCAGCCACAGGCGGGCCGCCCCGGGCCCCTGGCGGTCGTTCGACGCACCGCCCCCCGCCGTTTCGACCCGAACGGAGTGGAAACCCCAGCGTCGCGCCAGGAACGGGCGCTCGACGTGGAGCAGCTGGAGCCGCCGCAGGGGCAGGGTGGCGGTGACGCGGGTGAAGAGGCCGTAGGCGGTGGAGAAGTCCTTGCCGCGGCGGCGGAGCGTAAAGCCGAAGAGCGTCATCAGCACCCAGCCGACCGAGAGCAATCGGGTGAAGACGACGAAGCCGGCCACCGCCACGGCGCCGAAGATCGCGGCTCGGGCGAGGTCGAACGACGCGGCTGTCGGATCGAAGGTCTCCAGGAGGTTCGGCAAGACGTCCGGCAGCACGTCCGGCAGCCAGGTGCCGAGCCACGCGTAGCGCCGCGGGTCGTCGAAGAAGCCGGTCTGTTGCAAGACGCCGGCCGCGGCGGCGACCACCAGCAGGCCGCGATTCGAAAGTAAGCCGAGAATCGCGAGATCTTTGGGCGACTGCTGTAGGAGCGGCGGAGCCGCCTCGCTCGCCTGGGCCGGGCTCCGGGGCGCGGCGCCGTCGACGGTCGCCGGAGCGGTCGCGTCGCCGGCCGCCGCGACGGCCGGGCCGCCCCGGCTC
>JBCDKB010000177.1:0-15306 GCA_038747035.1 Acidobacteriota bacterium
AGGCGGGGACCTAAGTTGATATTGCGGCTGCCGCAATACAGGTAGAAGGAAGGCACCCCAAAGCCGCCCGCGGGAAGCCTACTGCAGCTAGAGGTAGTCCGACATGATCGCTTCGATCGAGAACGGCGTGACGCCCTCGTCGAGGGAGAACACCGTGTCGGCTTCTTCCGGGGTGTCCACCCGCTCGCCCCGGGCGCGGGCGTGGAGGTCGAAGAGCTGGAAAAGGTTGGGTTTGACCAGCTCGACGATGGACCGGGCCATGGTCACAACGCCGCGCCGGTTGCCTTCAAGATTGACCTGCCAGCGCGGATTCTTGCGCAGGGCCAGGTCGGCCCAGATCATGTGGCGCTCTTCGAGGTCGATGACCACCGGGATGCTGATCCGCGTGTCTGCGGCGAGGTCCACCCGGTCGACGACGGTCGACGGCTCGAAGACTTCGCCGGACCTGGGTTTTGTCCTGAGCATCCAGCCGGCGAAGCACTCCGGCAAGGCGTGGAAGGGATGCTGGGAGAAGGACAGGACCGACATCACGACAAAGCGAATGCCTTGCTTTTGGGCGGCGTCGATGTCGATGTCGATGAATTCGCAGGCGCCGTTGGGGGCGGAGGTGATGTCGCCGCTGTGGACCGCCTTCAGCTCGGACATTTTGAGCTGGGTGTAGGAGATGTGGCCGCGGTAGGTCCAGTGTTGACCGTAGAAGCCGGCCGAGAGGTCAATATCGACGCGGCCGGTCGATTTACCGTTAACCAGGCCTTCTTTCCACCACAGGAAGAAGCGCAGCGTGCGACCTTCCGGGATCGGAACCCGGGATCCGCGCACCAAAGTGCGTAAGGCCTTGGAGCTCGAACGCTGGGAGAAGGGCACCAGGTGGCGGTAGAGGCGCTTGTCGACGAAGACTTTGCCAAGCGGGGGACGCTCGGCGAACCGCTCGAGCAGGGCGGCCTCGCAGTGCTCGACGACGCGCCAGGCCGCGGCCCGACCGATCGGCGGCCGCCGGTCTTCGACGACGAAAATCTTCGCGACGTCGCCTTTCGGGAAGAAGCTGCGGCGCGCGGGCTCGAGTCCCCGTTCGCGGTTTCGATACCTGAAGTGGGCCAGGACCTGGAGCAGGACCGGCGTGGCGGCCTGCGCCGCGACCTCGTCGAAGGCGTCGAGCGCCACCGCTTGGGACGCCCGGGCGGGCTCCGCGCGCAGCAGGTGGTCGAGCCGACGGGCCAACTCGCCGGGGCGGGTGCGCAGGCGCGCCAAGGCGGCGGCGACGTCTTTGCGCTTGAGCGCCGCTTCGACCTCGGCGTGGAAGGCGGTGCCCTGCGAGCGATCACGCAGCGCTACGAAAGCTCCGGCCGCGACCGGGAAGCGCTTCGCGTACTCGCCGGGGTGGAGCCGCTCGCCGAGCCGGATCCAAGGGCCCCGGTGACGGCGCATATCGTCGAGCGGACGGTGAGTACCTTCGAGCAATGTCAGCAAGAAGCGCCGCTCCGAGCGCTTGAACGAGCGGAATCGCGTCGGCGCCGCGAGGCTGACGTCGCCGCCTGAAAGCGCCGCCGCCAGGCGCAGGACGTCGGTCGCGGTCTTGTAGTGCGCCGTGAGCACCGTCGCCGCCTCGGGGTGGTCGAGCAGTAGACCCGTCACGAAGCTGAGGTTCTCTTTAAAGGGGATCTCCGCCGGCAGCAGCTCCGCGACCCGATCCCGCTCGAGGGCCAGGATCGCCGCGAGATCTTCTTTGTCGGTCTTTGAGATCGACGTCTTCGCCCCGATCAGCTGGCGCGCGAGCTCGGGCAGGTCGTCCTCCGTGCCGAGGTCGATGACTTTCAGGTCGAGCTGGTCGGCGAGCGGTGGACGGGGCTGTTTCTCAGACTCCGGCAGGATGCGCACGCCCAGGTGATCGCCGAGGTAGTGCATCACGGCGTTCAAGTAGAGCTCCGCTTCCGAGGCGTCCATCACCTGCTGCGGGAAGTTCGGATACATCGGCACGTACCGGGCGTGCGCTCCGACCAAGCGACGCAGCTGCCGGGTCAGCTCGCCGTGGAGATGGCCGACGTCGTCGTGCGACCACGTCATCCAGCGCTCGATCAGCCGGGGCGACGCCGTGAAGCCCAGCGGCTCGAGAATCTTGAGCAGCGTCGCGACGGCGGCCAGCGACGGCTCGGACGCGGTGCCGGGCGGCGCGATGACGCGGCGCCGGCGGCGGAGCAGGATTTCGAAGCGGCTCGGCTTACTCGAGGATTTTTTAGTCGCCATTGGACGTCCGATCGTAGACGCAGCCGTCGGGGATGCTCCGCGGTTGGAGGGTCTAGCCCAGGGTGCCGCCACGACACTTTATCGCCGACGCCCTAGACGCCCGAAAAAGGGTCGGTGGCACGGGTCACTCGTCTTATTGAGACGAATTCTCAATATATTCACCAAATACAGATCCAATCCGGTCCTCTTTCCGAAACCGTCGCCAACCTCATAACGACGCCCCGGAATGGAACGACTCTTCACGGGGCCACCCTCCAAACTTTCTGTCGATCCTATCCACGTCCCCTGTGCACCGACCGACGAAGGAGCCCGCTGTGATCAAGTCCTCCGCGCCATGGCTCGCGATACTTCTATCTTTAATCGCGCTTCCCGCCCTGGCCCAGACCCCCGCGCCGTCCGCGGCGAGCGCCGACGCCGCCGCGTCGAGCGCGTCCGAGTCCTCCACCGCTTCGGATTCCACCACCTCCGGCGCCACCGCGGCCTCGGCGGCCAGCTCCGCCGCCGTCGCCGCGCCCTTGCCGGGCGCCGAAAGCAACGAAGTGATCGAAGACGAAATCGTGGTCACCGCCGGACGTCGCGAGCAGCGCCAAAGCGAGCTCGTCCGCACGACCGCGGTCATCGATAGCGACGAGCTGCGGGTCGACTTCGCCAAAAGCTCGAACGTCGGCGACGTGCTCGGTCGCCTGATCCCGGGCTACGGCGCCCCGACGTTCATCGACCTCATCCGCAACCAGACGCTGCGCGGCCGCGAGCCCCAGTACCTCTTCGACGGCGTGCCGCTGGTCTATAACGGCGGCGCCGGCTTCTCGGAAAGCCCCTTGGTCAAATTCGAGCCGGCCGCCGTCGACCGCGTGGAAGTGCTCTACGGTCCGACGTCCACCTACGGCGCCGGCGCCACCGGCGGCGTCATCCAGATGCTCACCCGGGGCTCGTCCAGCGAGGCCTTCCGCCTCGAGCTGAACCAGCAGGCCACGACCTACACCGGCGCCAGCTCCCCGTTCGGCGAAGACGCCCTGAGCTACAAGACCGGCGCCCTAGCGTCCGGACAGCTCGGCGACTTCGACTACCTGGTCTCCGCCAGCTACGACGTGCAAAACGGCGTCTTCGACGGCGAAGGCGACATCGCCAACCCCGTCTACTACGGTTTCACCGACGATACGAGCTATTTCGCGAAGGGCGGCTACGGCTTGACGCCGAGCCAGCGCATCGAAGGCTTCTACAGCTTCGTGGAGCGTGACCTCGACGGCCGAGTCTTCGAGACCGTGCTGCGTGACGACGGCTTCGCCACCGGCCGGGAGAGCGGCAACCAGCTGTCCTTCAACTACGGCTCCGCCAATGAGCCGATCGACGAGAAGTCCCTGCTGAGCGTCCGCTACAGCCACGCCGCCCTCGCCGGCGGCCAGCTCGAGCTGCAGTATTACGAACGTGAAGACGAGATCATCGGCGCCTGGATCGACCTGCGCGCCATCGCCCTGCCGCCGGTCTTCCCGAATAACTACCAGAAGACCCAGCTCGACAGCAGCGAGGGCATCCGTTCGCAGTACTCGAAGTCCTTCGGCGACAAGCTCAACATCCTGGTCGGCATCGACTGGGAAGACCAGACCCGCGGCAGCCGGGCCCTGGTCTTTGACGTCGGCCCCGACTTCGACATCGACCGGGACGTGTCGACGCCGATCCGCGACGACCTCTTCCTCTATCCGTTCGACCTGGAAACCCGTGGCTACTTCGCCCAATTCGACTTCGAAGCGAGCGACCGCATGGTGGTGAGCGGCGGCGTGCGCTACGAGGATGTGGAGTTCAACATCGGCAGCGGCGTGCGCGTCTTCGACTTCCTCCAGGCCTTCCGCCCGGGCGGTCAGGGCGAGAACTCCGGGACCGCCTACAACATCGGCGTCACCTACCAGCTGAGCGAAGCCACCGTCGTCTACGGCAGCTTTGCCCAGGGCTACGAGCTGCCGAGTCTCTTCCAGGTCTCGAACCTGGTGCCGCCGGACCAGCCGCTCGAGAGCGCCGAAGCCATCGAGCCGCAGATCGTCGACAATTACGAGCTCGGCTTCCGGGGCTACAACGGCAACTTCAGCTACTCGTTCGCGGCTTTCTACACCGAGTCCGAGTTCGGCGAGAACTTCATCTACGATCCGGTGACCAATTTCGGCCAGTACAACCGCTCGCCGGAAGAAACCTACGGTTTTGAGACCGTGCTCGGCTGGCAGGCGACGTCCAAGCTCTCCTTCCTCGGCACCGCCGCTTGGTACGAAGGCGACTTCGACCCGGACGGCGACGGTCCGCAGGACTTCGTGCCCCAGACCAGCCTCGATATCCAGCCGTGGAAGGCGACCGTCGAAGCGGCCTACGTCCTAAACGACCGGGTGACCCTCAACGGCCTCCTGCTCGCCGTGGGTGACCGCGACCGAGCCTTCGACGATGGCATCGACCTCTTCGAGATCGAAGGCTACGTCGTCGCCGACATCGGCGTCGATTGGCAGCTCGGCCGCGGGCGCCTGGTGACCCAGATCACCAACCTCTTCGACAACGCCTACCTGGCGCCGAGCAGCCAAAGCTACCGCGGCAACCCGTTCTTCGTCGCCCGCGTGGCCGGCGCGCCGGGCCGCGGCGTGTCGCTTTCCTACTCGATCGACTTCTAGCGCTCAGCGCCAGGAAGACGGAGACCCCAAGTCTCCGCGGAAGTCCTCGGCTCGGCCTCACGCCGCGCCGAGGACTTCTTGCATGCGCCGGATGTTGTGGAATTTCGGGTTCTCGAGGGCGTCGACCAGCAGACCTTGTCGGTGGGCCCGGGTGAGGCCGAGGATCGCGTCTTCGAGGGTGCGCCGCGGGCGGAAGCCGAGCACGCGGTCGATTTTGCTGGATTCGATGTGGTAAGACCGCAGGTCGTCGCTCGGCTCGACGCGGATGTCGATATCTCCGCCGAGGGTGTCGCGGACCTTTTCGGCGATGACGCCGACGGCGTGGTTCTGGTAGCCGACGTTCCACGCTTCGCCGCGGATCTGAACCGCCGGCGCCCGGAGAAAAAGCTCATACGCCGCGACCATGTCGGCGATGTGCAGGTTCGGGCGCAGCTGACGGCCGCCGAAGACGCGAATGAGGCCGCGCTCGAGGGCGTGGGCGGTGAGGATATTGACCGTGAGGTCGAGGCGCAGTCGGGGGGCGTAGCCGCAGACCGTGGCGGGCCGTACGATCACCGGCACCATCGATGCATCGCGGGTGGCGTCGAGCAGCAGACGCTCGCACTCGAGCTTGAAGCGGGAGTAGTCCGTCAGCGGCTCGGGGACGGCGTCTTCGTCGACCCGCAGCTGCTCCTTGACGCCGTAGATGCTCGACGAGCTGGCGTAGATAAAACGCTCGACGCCGGCCCGCAGCGACGCCTCGACCAGGCCGGGGAAGGCGTCGAGGTTGATGCCCTTGCCGAGGGCGGGGTCGAGCTCGAAGCTCGGGTCATTCGAGATGCACGCCAGGTGGATGACGGCGGACACGGGGTCCCGTGCACCGGCGCCGACCGCCCGAGCGACGGCGTCCGGGTCGCGGATATCGCCTTCGATCAGCTCGAGCTTCGGATGGTCGTGGACCTCGGGGAAAACGTCTCGGCCGTACCAAAAGAGGTCCAGCACGCGGACGGCGTGGCCGAGCTCGAGCAGGCGCGGAACCAATGCGCTGCCGACGTAGCCGGCGCCGCCGGTGACCAGGATTCGGGAAGGCTGCATGGAAATCCTCGGGGAGCGGGCTTCTATTTGAGCATCGCCGTCAGCTGCTTGCGCAGGCGGGCGGCGTCGATCGAGCGTCGGTTGCCGACGATCTCGACCCCCTGGGCGCCGGCGGCGTTGCCGAGCATCGACACCAAGGCGGGCGAGGCGCCGGCGCGGGCGGCGAGGGCGGCGAGGGCGAAGAAGGCGTCGCCGGCGCCGACCCGGTCGACGATCTTCGACGCCAGGGCCGGCGCTTCGTGGAAATCGCCGCCGCCGAGGGCGAGGGAACCGCGCTTGCCGCGGGTGACGATGAATAGGGATGTGCCGAGGGCTTCGGCGAGCTCGGACATCATGGGCCGCAACGCGCCTTCCGAGTCGCGGGTCTCGAGCCGGATTTCATGCTCGGCGAGACAGACGAGGTCAGCCCGCGGGTAGCGGGTGACGGTGTGGAAACCGCGATTACCGGCGTTGGCTTGGGTATTCACCGCCAGGAAAGCGTCGAGCGATGCGAGGTGGCTGACGAGGGTCGTCGGCACCGCGCCGTGGCCGTAATCCGCGCAGACCACGAGGTCGACCGAGGTGGCCACGCCGTCGACCGCGCCCCGGAGCTCGGCGACGACCTCCTCGCCGGCGGGTGCGGTTTCCATCGTGTAGACGCTCAGCAGCTTGTTGGAGGCGTAGGCGTCGACGAAGCGCCGCTTGCGCACGGTCGACGCGCCCCGGCGCCGGACGAAGTGTGCGGTCACCGAGGCGGCGAGGTGATCGCGGAGGAAGTCGGCGCCGTCGCCTGAGTGGCCGTTCGCGTCGTCGCCGACGACACTGATCAGGTCCACCCGGGCGCCGAAGGCCGCGAGGTGGTTGGCCACCGCCGCGGCGCCGCCGGCGAAGCGCTCTTCGGAGAGGTGCCGCACCGCCAGCGCCGGGTCCTTCGACGCCTTGCCGAGGGTCTCGACGTAGACGTACTCGTCGAGGATGACGTCGCCGACCACCAGGACCCGCAGGTCTTTGAGGCCGTCGAGCAGCTCGAGCACGTTCTCTAGCGGAACCTCGGCGCGCTGGGCGTCGAGGTAGCGGGTGACCGCCTCGGGGTAGATCGGCAGGTGGCGATTGATCAGCTGGCTCGAGCTGTAGACCACGTCGTCGATGAATGCCACCTCGCAGCCGACCTCCGCCGCCACCGCGCGCTCGAGCTCCATCTTGCCCGTCGGGTCGGCGCCCGCGGCCTGAAACTCAGCGCCCTTGGCGTAGACATCCGGCCGCACGAGCCGCAGCGTCTCCTCCGCCGTCGGCCAGCGGTTGAGGGCGACGTAGTCGACGGCCTCCAGGGCCGCCATCGCCTCGAGGCGCAGGTCTTCGTCAAAGGCCGGGCGGAACGGCCCCTTATCGACGAATCGATCCGGGGTCAGCGTCACCACCAGCACGTCCCCCAGCGCCTTGGCGCCCTTCAGGTAGCGCAGGTGACCGATGTGGAGCAGGTCGAAGACGCCGTGGCAGTGCACGACGATGCGCCCCGCGGCGCGCTGCGCGGCGACCGCGGCGGCGAGATCGTCGATCTCGAGCCGCTTGCTTATCGAAGGCCGAGCGGTCATACGGCGACCCGCGCGACCTCACGGGCGGCGGCGCGCAGACCGTCGACCACGGCCTCGATCTCCGACGGCTCCAGGTAAGGATTGAGCGGCAGGGTCAAGGCGCGGTCGGCGTAGGCCTCGGCGCGGGGGAAGTCGCCCCGGCGATGACCGAGGTGGCGGGCGGCCGCTTGGAGGTGGACCGGGATCGGGTAGTGGATCTTGGCGGCGACGCCGCGACTTCGGAGCGATGCGAGCACCTCGTCGCGGCGCTCCACCTGGAGCACGTAGAGGTGGTAAACGTGGCGGGCCCGCGGATCCCGGGGCGGAATGCGCACGGCGGGGGCGAGGTCCGCGAAGGCTTCGTCGTAGTGCCGGGCGAGGGCGATGCGCGCCTCCAAATCGGCGTCCGCCTCGGCGATGAGCAGGCTGCCGACGGCGGCCTGGAGGGTATGCAGGCGGCTGTTGTGGCCGAAAATCACCGCTTCGTCGCGGTTGATCAGGCCGTGGTTGCGCAGCAGCCGCACCTGGCGGTCGACCTCGCGGTCATGGGTCAAGACGACACCGCCGTCGCCCCAGACGTGGAGGTTCTTGAGCGGATGCAAGCTCAGCGCCGCCGCGTCGCTCAACGCCCCCGGCGGCTCGCCGTCGAAGCGGGCGAGCACCGCCTGGCAGGCGTCTTCCACCAGGCGCAGATCGTGTCGATCCGCGATCGCGCGGAGCGCCGACATATCGACCATATCGCCGGTGTAGTGCACCGGCACGATCGCCCGCGTGCGCTCGGTGATGGCCGACTCGACCCGGTCGAGGTCGAGCAGGTATCGATCGTCGATGTCGACGAAGACCGGCGTCGCGCCAACCTTGTGGATGGCGCCGGCGGTGGCGAGGAAAGTCGTCGGTGAGGTGATCACCTCGTCGCCCGGCCCGATGCCGAGGGCCAGCAGGGGCAAGGCGAGGGCGTCGGTGCCGGAGCCGACGCCGACGGCGTGGGGCACATCGCCCGACGGTCGACGGTGGAGCTCGGCGATTTCACCTTCAAATCGCTCGACCCGCGGGCCGAGGGTGAACTCGCCGGCCTGGACCAGCGGCCGCAAGGCTTCGAGCAGCTCGTCGGGGTCGGCGAATTGGCGCTTCAGGTAGGAATAGGGAACGCTCATTGTCGCGTATTCTAAGCGCTTAAGCCGCCGCGGGGGTTCCTCAGATACGCTTGGCGCACCGTGTCCCCATCCGCTTCCACCGGCGCCCCGGCGTCCCCCGACCTTGCCTCGACCGCAGCGCCGTCGACGGAGAGATCCGCCGGTCTAAATGGCCAGAAAATGGCGCGTGCTGCGGCCCTCGGACTCGCCGTCGTGATCGTGGTGCTCGCCGCCGGTCTGCGGTTCCATGGACTGGCGGAGGTCGATTTCCGGGGCGACGAAGTCACCTACTACCTCGACCTGAACGACGGCGCCCGGCCGCTGCCGTGGCTCTTCAGCCACCTCCGAACCTTCGGCCACGACCGTCAGATGCCGCTACCGAGGGTAGTCGGCGCCTTCGTTGTCAATACGCTCGGTCTCGAGAGCACCGCCGGCTCCGTCCGCGCACCTTTCGCCCTCGCCGGCGTCGGGACGCCGCTGGCTTTTGGCCTTCTCGGTTTCTTTCTGGCCCAGCTCGCCGGCGAGCGTCGATCCGCGGCGCTGCGTCTCGGGGCTTTGACCGCGCTTTTCGTGGCGGTGAATCCGTACCATCTCTACTGGTCGCGGACGGCCCACATCTATGTTTATCCGATGCTTTTCCTCGGCGTCGCAGGCGCCGGCGCCTTGGCCTGGCTCCGCACCCTCCGGGATGGCACGGACGTCGCGCCCGCCGGGCGCGCTGCCCTCGCCGCAACCGGCGTCGGGCTGGTGCTCGCCGGCTACGCCCACATGTCGACGTGGATCGCCGGGGCGACGCTGTGGACGATGCTCGCCGTCGCCTGGCTGCGTCGGCACCGGCCGGACCTGCTGCGGAGGGGAACAGACGCGGGCGCGCCGGACGGATCGACGATGTCGAAACCTTGGCCCCGGGCCCTCGGGCTGGCGATCTTCGTCTGGGGTCTGCTCATCGTGCCCTGGGCCTATCAATTCCTCGTCGGCCTGCTGACCCAGACCTACGACGCGGTGTGGAACGAAGCCACCAATCCGCTCACCCGCTTCTCCGCCATGTGGCGCATCCCCTTCGTCATGACCTGGGGCGGCGGCTGGCGGAGCGTCTTGACCCTCGGCCTGCCGACGGCGGCGATCGCGCTCGGCTGGCGCCACCCGCGCTTCGGGGCCCTCGTGCGTCCCACTGCCGGGGCGGCGGCGGCGCTCTTCGTGGCCCTGTCGGCGGCCCAGTCGACGGGCTTCTTCGCGGTTCGCTACTACACGCCGCTGTGGCCGGTGCTGATCGTGCTCTCGGCCCTCGGCGCCCATCTTCTCGCCGAGGTCGTGGAGCGACGGACGCCGGGGTCCGGCCCGGGGGACGGACTTGGGGTGTCGGTGCTCGCGATGCTGATCCTCGCGGCGCCCGCCCTCGCCATGCTGGGGCCGGCCAAAGCCGTCGTCGACCTGCGGGGCAATCCGGTGGAGTTCAGCCGCCTCGCCACGACGCTCGACGACAGCTTCCCCCCCGGTACCCCGGCGGTGGTCAACGGCATGAACGTCGTACGCTTTGAAATGCGCCCCCACCCGCCGAAGTCCGCGCTCGCCACCTTTACCGTGCCCGATATCGGCATCGGGCAGTGGCGTTCAAACGGCTGGCGCGAAAACACCGAAGACGTGCTGCGCCGCTTCCCCGACGTCGTGCTCGTCCAGCAGGGTCGCAACTATTACGACCACCCCGACGTCGGGCCCTGGGAATTCCCGGAGAGCTACTTCGCCCACCAGATCGAGCTGCGCAACGAGCCCGCCCTGCGCCTGCGCCGGTGGCTGATCGGCGGCTCCCTCGATTTCTTCTCCGCCGCCGTCGAAGACAGTCGGTCGATCATCCGCATCTCCTACAACCGCCCCGAAGACCTCGTCGCCCGCGCCCGCTCCGCCGGCGAGCCCGGACTCGTGCTTTTCGGCGAGGGGTGGGGGCTGATCAAGCCCGACTTCACCTCGACCTGGCGCACGGTCACCGACCGGGCGGAGATCATCGTCTACAACCTCACGGACGAAGCGCGGCCCTTCGAGGTCAACGTCGAAGCCTACGCCGCCGCGGGCGTCAAGGAAATGCGCATCTTCCGAGTCCTCCCCGACGACGCCGGCGGCCCGCCGCGCGACGTGGCGACCGGCGACCCGATCCTGACGCCGCAGGACGGGGCCTTCAGCTGGCGATTCACGCTGACCGCCGAGCCCGGCCCCACCACCCTGGCGCTGGTCGACGCCCTCTACGGTGTGGGCCGCGCGCCGCTGCTCGTTTCCGAGCTCGGCGCCCGCCCGATCGAGCCGGCGGCGACCGGGGTTTCCGACGGCGGCGACCCCACGGCCGCGACCGGCGACGCTGAATGAGCCGCCCGGCGGCCCTCGGTGTCGAGGAAGCGGCGGAGCTCGAAGCCCTGCTCGGACAAAGCATCCAAAGCGCCGAAGTGCTTTCCGGCGGGCGCAACAGCCGGGTCCTGGTCCTAGGTCTTTCAGACGACCGGGGGGCCCGCCCCGAAGGCGGTCGAACCGTGGTCGCCAAGCGCTACGCCCGCCGCCGGCCGCCGCGCCTGGATCCCCTGGACGTCGAAATCCACGCCCTGCGCTTCCTGGCGGACCACGGACCGCCGAACGTCCCGGAGCTCCTCGCCGCCGATCCGGTGGGGCGATGGGCCGTCTTGTCCGAGGTGCCGGGGCGCGCCGTGGAAGCCGCGGACGTGGACGACTCCGCCGTCGACGCGCTGCTCGAGTTCCTGGGCGCCCTGGATCGGGCGGGGCACGCGCCTTCGGCCCTCGATCTTCCACCGGCGTCCGAAGCGAGCTTCAGTCTCGACGAGCTCGAGGCCGACATCCGCGCCCGCCTGCCGCCGCTGCGCGCCGCCGTGGATGGCGGAGTCGACGGGGCCGACCAAAGCGCCCTCGCCTATCTCGAACGGGAGCTCGAGCCGCAGCTCGTCGAGGGCGTTCGACGAGCCCGCCAAGCGCTCGGCCGGGCGGGCGTGGGCCCGGCCGATGCGCTGCCGGAGGATCACCGCCGACTCAGTCCCTCCGACCTCGGATTCCACAACGCTCGCCTCGACCTGGACGGCGGGACGCGGAGGTTCTACTTCGTCGACTTCGAGTATTTCGGCTGGGACGACCCGGCCAAGACCCTCTGCGATCTGCTCCTCCATCCGCGGGCCCTCATCCCGCCCGCGGGACGCTTCGAGATCGTCCGGCGACGGCTCGCGGCGCTCCGCGGTGACACCACCCTTCCCCACCGGCTGCGGGCGGGCTATCCTCTCTTCGGCATCAAGTGGTGCCTGATCCTGCTCAACGAATTCCTCCCCCACGCCCGTGAACGGCGGCGCCTCGCCGGCGCCGACTCGGACGACCACGGCGATCCCCGACCGCGCCAGCTCCAGCGCGCCCGTGCGCTCCTCCGCCGCCTCCGCGATGAACCCTCCCCCGTCTAGCTCGCCGACCTCCGGCTCGCCCCCCGTCGAGTTACAGAGCCCGCCCCTCGACCGGCGCTCCCTCGACCTCCGTCGCCGCATCGTCGAGACCCTCGACGCCGGCGGCCGCGGCCACCTCGGCGCGGCGTTTTCCCTCGTGGAAATACTGCGGGTGGTCTACGACGACGTGCTCCGTTTCCGCGCCGAGGAGCCGGAATGGCCCGGACGCGATCGCTTCATCTTGAGCAAAGGCCACGGCTGCCTCGCCCTCTACGTGCTGCTCGCCGAGAAGGGCTTCTTTCCGGACCGGGAGCTCGGGCGTTTCTGCCACTTCGATGGCCTGCTCGGCGGTCACCCGGAAGTCGTGGTGCCCGGGGTCGAAGCCTCCACCGGCAGCCTGGGCCACGGTTTGTCGATCGGCGTCGGGTTCGCGCTGGCGGCGAGGCTGCGCGGCGAGGACTGGCGCACTTACGTGGTGCTCGGCGACGGCGAGTCCCAAGAAGGATCGGTCTGGGAGGCCGCGATGGCGGCGGCGAAGCACCGCCTCGAGAGCCTGACCGTGCTCGTGGACGCGAACCAGCTCCAGTCCTACGGGCCGACCCGCGAGGTCCTGGATCTGGAGCCGATGGCCGAGAAGTGGCGGGCTTTCGGATTCCACACCGTCGAGCTCGACGGCCACGACGTCGCGGCCCTTCGCCGGGCCCTCCAAGCGAGACCCGAGTCCGACCGGCCGACGGCGCTGATCTGCCGCACGGTGAAGGGCAAAGGCATCGCCCGGTGCGAGCTGGAGCCGACCTGGCACCACAAGAGTCGGCTATCGGCGGACACCGTGCGCGAGCTGCTCGAGGCGCTCGCCTGATCTGGGTCACCGGCCCACGCCCCAAGACGATGCGCAAAACCGCCCTCAACGCCGTGCACGAGCTCGCCCGCCGCGATCCGCGGGTGGTGTTCCTCGGCTCCGACCTCGGCCCCGGCACCCTCGACGCCATGAAGGCAGAAATGCCGGAGCGCTTCTTTATGGAAGGCGTCGCCGAGGCGAATCTCATCGGCATGGCGGCGGGCCTTGCCCTTGAAGGCTTCATCCCCTACGTCAACACCATCGCCACCTTCCTGACCCGGCGCTGCTTCGACCAGCTGGTGATCGATGCGTGCCTGCACCGGGCGCCGATTCGCCTCATCGCCAACGGCGGCGGCTTCGTCTACGCACCCCTCGGGCCGACCCACCAGGCGATTGAAGACCTGGCGATCCTGCGGGCGGTGCCGAATATGACGATCGTCGCGCCCGCCGACGCCGACGAGATGACGCGCCTGATGCCGCTGACCCTCGACCACCCCGGACCGCTTTACATCCGCCTCGGCAAAGGACACGACCCGATCGTCAGCGACCCGGAGGTCCCCTTCGAGATCGGCCGCGGACTCACCCTCCGCCGGGGCGACGCGGCGCTCCTGATGAGCACCGGCATCACCCTCGGCCGCGTGCTCGACGCCGCCGACCGGCTCGCGGAGCGCGGGCTGCCGTGCGAAGTGCTGCACCTGCCGACGGTTAAGCCCCTCGACGAAGACGCCGTGCTAGAGGCGGCGTCGCGGGTGAAGCTGGCGATCACGGTCGAAGAGCATTCGGTGATCGGCGGGCTCGGCGGCGCCGTCGCCGAGGTCCTCGCCGAATCCGGCGCTCCGTGCCGGCTCCGTCGCGTCGGTATTCCGGACGTTTTCGCCGAGCGCTACGGCAGCCAGGCCCAGCTGCTTGACCATTTCGGCATCACCGCTGACGCCATCGCCGAGGCGGTACTCGGCGCCCACGGACAGTGAGCACTCGAACGCGCACCATGGACACGCCCCCTCCGAATCGCCGCGGCTCGACCGCCGTCGCCTGGGTCCTCGGCCTCGCGATCAGCGGCTTCTTCTTCTGGCTCGCGGCCCGCGGCGTCGACTGGCGCCAAATCCTCGACGTCCTGCCCGGGTTCGACGACCCGGTCGGGCTCTCCCTCGTCTTCGCCGCCTGCCTGTGCTCGCTGCTGCGCATGCCGGCCCGAGCCTGGCGCTGGCGCCTGCTGGTGGCCCCGCTGGCGCCGGTCTCATGGCGGCGACTCACCGTCGTCACCACCCTCGGCACGGCGCTCGACAACGTCTTGCCGGCCCGCGCCGGCGACTTCGCCCGCGCCGGTCTGCTGCGCCGGGACGGCTTGAAGGCGTCGAGCGCCTTCGCCACCATCGTCGTCGAGCGCGTGGTCGACGTCGCCGCGACGCAGATCCTGCTGATCGCCGCCCTCCTAGTGGCGCCCCTGCCGCCGTGGCTCTGGCAGCTCGGCGCGCTGACCTGCGGCATCGCCATGACCGCCCTCGCCGTCATGGGCCTGGCGCTCCGCAAGCGGGCGCGCTTCGAAGCGCTGCTCGGCCTCGTCACCCGCCGACTGCCTGGCGAGTGGGGCGGGCGCCTCGACGCCCTCGCCGCTGCTTTCCTCGACGGTTTCGAAGCGGCGTCGCCGCGTCCGCACCTGCTCGGCCTCTTCCTCGGCTCGCTGGTGATCCACGTCACCAACGTGGCGCCGCCGGTGCTGATCTTGATCGCCTGCGATCTCTTCCACGGCACCGCCGCCGTCGTCCCCGGCCTGGTGGTGACCACCTTCGTCGGCTTCGCCGTCATGCTGCCGGCGGCTCCCGGGCAGGTCGGCACGGTGCACTACGCCTCCGTCGCGGCCCTGGCCCTCTACGGCGTCGAGGCGGCGCCGGCCCTGGCCTTTGCGCTGCTCGCCCACGCGACGCAGAACATCCCGGTCACCCTGGTCGGCCTGCCGCTGCTGGCCCCCGAAGGTTCCGCGTGGCGATCGCTGCGCAACGCCCCGGAAGACCACGCAGTCCGAGATGCTGGCTGAGGCCTGCGCCCCGTATCGCCAGTCAGCCCTGAGAGACTCTGGAGCACCGACGCCCTGATGCGGGCCGGGACAAGCCCGGCCCCTACGCCGGAGGGATCGATCCATGAACTCCGGAATCCAGCTGCACAGTCCAAGCCATGTCGCCTTAGAGCCCAGCGCCTAGAACAGCCTGAACTTCACTTCTCCGGAGTCGTGGCGGGGCTTGTCCCCGCCTCAGCGAGGCGAAGCCGAGCTTCTTCAGGCCTGACCGCAAGCTCTCTATCGCCAGTCGCCTCTACCCCCAAGCCGGATCACCCACGCCCTGATGCGGGCCGGGACAAGCCCGGCCCCTACGCCGGAGGGATCGATCCATGAACTCCGGAATCCAGCTG
>JBCDKB010000178.1:0-15138 GCA_038747035.1 Acidobacteriota bacterium
CGGCGCCATCGCCATCCTGTTTAAGAAGGGGGCGTCGATCTCCGGCGCCGAAGTCGGCTGCCAGGGTGAAGTCGGCGTCGCGTGCTCTATGGCGGCGGGCGGTCTGGCGGAGGTCGCGGGCCTGAGCGTCGAGCAGGTGGAAAACGCCGCCGAGATCGCCATGGAGCACAACCTCGGCCTGACCTGCGATCCGGTGGGCGGCTTGGTCCAGATCCCGTGCATCGAGCGCAACGCCGTCGGCGCCACCAAGGCAATCCTCGCCGCCCGCCTGGCAAAGCGCGGCGCCGGCGACCATAAGGTGACCCTCGACAAGGTGATCCGCACGATGCGTCAGACCGGCCGCGACATGATGACCAAGTACAAAGAGACTTCCCGCGGCGGCCTGGCGATCAACGTCATCGAGTGCTGAGGATCGGCGCTAGAAGGCCGCCGTGTCGCCGACGCTGGCGAAGCTGCCCCGCGGGTTGCGGTAGTTTCGCACCGCGACGGTTTCGAGGTCTTCGACCGTGAGGGTGAATTCCACGTTCGAAAGCGCCGCGAAGAACACCCAATAGCGGCCGTTGAAGCCGGTGCCGTCGAGGACTTTTACCATCAGCTCGATATTGCTCGGGCTGAAGAACGTGAAGTAGGCGGTGTCTTCCGTGAGGTCCCTCGGGGTGCCGACGCCGGTGCGGTCCTCGAAGTCGCGCCACGTGACGGAAAGCCGGAAGCGATCCCCGATGCAAAGGGCGTCGGTGAGGTTTTCGCAGCCCTCGATTTTAAGATCCGCGGCCGTCGCCGATTCGCTGACCGGCACGCTTAAGAAGGAGCCGGCGCTCGGGTTAATGCCAGGGCTCGCGTCGACGGCGAGCTCCGGCAGCGCCGCCGTATCGCCGACGCTGGCGAAGTTGCCCGACGTGTTCCGGTAGGTCACCACCTGCTGGCTCTAGGTGTCGGTGACCTTGAGGCTAAATTCGACGTTTGACAGCGAGCCGTAAAAGACCCAGTAGTTGCCATTGAAGCCGGTGCCGTCGAGGACTTTGGTCACCAGCTCGACGTTCGCCGGGTCGAAGAACCAGAAGTAGCCCGTGTCGGCGGTGAGGTCGCCTTTTTGGCCGACGCCTTCCCGGCCTTCGAAGTCGCGCCAGCGGCTCTCGAGCACAAAGCGTTCGCCGCCGAGGCAGAGCAGCTGCGGGTGGCCGCAGCCGAGGTTGTCGTCGAGGATCAGCCGCAGCAGGCCGTTGCGCCACGCGCCGGCGTAAACCGTGCGCGGGAATTGGGGATCGAAATCGAAGGAGTTGACGAGATCCGGGAACTCCGGGGTGGCGAGCTGCCAGCTCAGTCCGGCGTCGTCGGAGCGCCACAGGCCGGCGCCGCTTTCCGCCCAGTAGCGATCGCGCACGCGGCGGTCCGAGCGCAGGTCGGAGAATGCATCGAAGGGCGGGTCGTCGGACACTGAAGTCCACGTGGCGCCGGCGTCGTCGCTGCGGAAGAGGTCGGTGGTGCCCAGCGCCAGGAGTCGACCCTCGACGAAACGGTCGGCGACCAGGGCGCGCACGAAATCCCCCGCGCCGGGTAGCGGGCTCAGCTGGGCGCCGCCGGCCGTGCCGAGGTAAACGCCGCCGTCGCCGCCGAGGTAGACCCGCTCGGGGTTGAAGGGGTCGTGGATGACTGCCGTGAAGTCCCGGACATCCGGCGCCGCGACGCCGCGACTCCAGGTGGCGCCGGCGTCGTTCGACCACCAGTGGGCGGCGGTGGGCGCGGCGAGCGGGCTGCTGTCAAAGCCGGCGGCGACCACCCGGCGCGGCTCCGTCGGGTCGACGGAGAAGCTCACCGCGCGCTGCTCGCCGCTGTCTTGTTCTTGGATCAGCGAAAAGCTCTCGCCGCCGTCGCCGCTCCGGAACCAGCCGTCGTCGGCGCCGACTAGCACCGTGCGCGGCTGCGTCGGGAGAATGACCAGGTCGCCCTCCGCGGGCCCGAGCGGCAGGCGGCTCCAGGTGGCGCCGCCGTCGTCGGTTCGGAAAGTCTCGAGGCTTGACGAGGTCCTGAGGTAGAGCTCGTCGGAGCGCTCCGGGTCGACGGCGAGCTGGTCGACGAAGTAGCGGAAAAGACCCCGGTTCTGCGCATCCCAGGTGACGCCGCCGTCGGTGCTGCTGAAGGCGCCGGTGCGACCGTTGGCCAGCAGCTCCCCGTCGGCGCCGGGCTGCACGTCGTAGCTTTGGAGCGAGACGGCGCCGACGCCGAAGTCGAGCGCCCGCCACGTGCGACCGAGGTCGTCGCTGCGGTGGGTCTCCGGGGGGCGGACGCTGAAGAGCACGGTGGAACTTTGGTACGGCCAGGCTTCGAGGGAGGTCGTGAAGGAGCGGGCCGGCAGGCCTTGGGCCGGCACGATGATCCACAGTCCAGGGCCGCTCAGGCGACTGGCGGCGAAGCGCGTCTCATCGGCATTGGCGCCGATGGCGTAGAGAAACGGCGTGTCCACGGCGACCGACTCCACCCGCCGCGGCGCCAGCCCGCCTTCTTCTCTCCAGGTCAGGCCGCCGTCGACGCTCGATAGGACGCGTCGCTCCGTGCTGAGCGGCGCGGACACGAGCGCGATGGCGAGGGAACCGTCGGGGGCGATATCGAAGTCGAGCAGAGGGTCTGGCAGCAGCTGGTCCCACCCCGCATCCCGCCGCCAACGCCATAGGCCGTCGCTGGTGGCGAAGAGCATGCCCGACGGCGCACTCGCGATGCCGGTGACGTTGATCATCACGCCATTCGGAAATTCCAGGTCTTGCCACGTGGCGCCGCCGTCCTCCGAGCGATAGAGGAAGAAAGTGGCGGCGGCCTGGTTGCCGGACGAAGCGGCGAAGAGCGTCGGTCCGTCGGCGACGAGTCGGGAGCCGGTACCCGAGGGCAGCTCGCCGATCACCTGCCAAGGCCCGTCCCCTTGCTTTTCCAGCAAGGCCCGCCCCGAGAGACCGAGCCAGCGATTCGGATCGAGCGGGTCGACAGTGAGGGCATTCAACGAACCGCCCTCCGGACCCACCTGCCGCCAGCTGTCAAAAGGGCCTTGGGCCAAGACGGCCGCGGACAGGCTCAAGCCGAGTGCGCAGGTCCAGGCGGTGAGCGGCAAGAGTCGACGGACGGGACTTCTTAGATTCAAAGACATCGGAGGACTCCCGAAGGCAATAAGCGTGCGAGATGGCTGCGCGGCGAGAGATCGCCGCCCGGGCAAGGGCGGTGCCGCATACAACAGGGTGTTGTCCCTGACTCCGTCACAGTACGAAGAAGCGGTGAAGAAGTCACGGCGATCCGAAAGGGAACCTGGGGTAGATTGCTAGATACGATGGATGCGCCCTCCTTGAACGGTGCTCGTTTCTGCGCGGCAAGCTCTGAGCCTCCGGTTCACGCGGGCCGCTTGAAGAATCCTGTGCAGAAGGTCGGCTCGAATGCGTGACGCCATCCGAAGTGTCGCCCGGAGACCCGGAGAGAGCTTTCTCGTCGCGCTCGCCGTCGCCCTGGGAGTAGGTCTGCCGGCCGTGATGTTCTCCCTCGTCTACGGACTTTTCTTGCGGCCCCTGCCGTTCGACGATAGCGGCACGCTGTTGCAGATCAGTGGCAAGAGCGGGGAGATGGGGCGGACGAGACTCGCCCTTTCGAGGCGAGAGTTCGAGCTGCTCAGCCATGGAGCCTCCAGCTTCGAGGATGTCGTCGCCTGGTCCGGCACCAGCGTGGTGGCGAGCGGCTCGGAGGCCGTCGCCAGCCACCACAACGGAGCGGTGATCACCGAGAATTTCTTGGCGACGCTCGGCGTGCAGCCGATCCTCGGGGGCGGCTTCTATGGCGGCGAGTCGTCCGTCGCAGAACAGCCACAGGCCTTGATCAGCCATCGGGTGTGGCGGGACCGGTACGCCGGCGATCCGAGAATCCTCGGCCGGGAGATTCGCCTCAACGGACAGCCCACCTCCGTGGTCGGCGTGATGCCGGAAGGTTTCCTATTCCCCGTCCATCAGGATTTCTGGTTCCCCATGCGCCGGGGAGGCTCGGCGAATCTCGATTGGGATCGGCCTTCCCTTCAAGTCTTCGGCCGACTCGCGGACGGCGTTGGATTGGAAGTTGCCCAGCTTGAGCTCGGTGGACTCGCCGCCGGCCTGGCGCGGACGCTGCCTGAGAGCGACGGAGGTTTCGGATTCTTGGCTCGCCCTTATGTCGAGGCCTATTCGGACCCCGACATGCGCTCCTACCTCATGCGCATGCTCCTGGCCGTCTGCGGCGTCTTCCTCATCGCCTGCGCCAACGTGACGAACCTGATGGTGAACCGCACCGCCGACCGCCGGCGAGCCATCGGCATTCGTCGAGCTTTAGGAGCCCGGCCCCTCGCCATAGCCCGGCAGCTCTTCAGTGAAGTGCTGGTGCTGTGCGGGCTGGGCGGGCTGCTCGGCATCGCCGCCGCCGCCGCGGTGTCTAGCCGAGTCCACGGGATCATCAAGCCGGTTCTGAAGTCCTTTTGGGTGGATGTGCGACTCGATGGCTCGGTGGTTCTTTTCTGCGTTTCTCTGACGGTGCTCTGCGCCCTCCTCTCAAGCCTCCTGCCCGCGATCCTGACGGCCCGCGTGCACCCTATCCAGAATATTCGCAACGGCGACCGGGGAGGTCTCGAATCCGCAGCACACCGCTGGCGCGCGTGGCTGGTGAGCCTCCAGGTGGCGCTCTCGTGCGTTCTCCTGATCGGCACTGGTCTGCTGGTGAAGAGCCTTCTTCAGCTGGAGAGCACTGACCTCGGCTTTTCGACGGACGACCTCATTACCGCCCGCATCTCCCTGCCCGCCAGTGACTACCCCGATGCCGATAGCTGGCGTGGCTTCTATTCGCGACTGCAGCAAAGGCTGGAGACCGTGCCTGGGATCCAGGACGTGACTTTCACCTCATCTATCCCCGTCGGCGGGACGCCGCAGGTCGAGATCGAAATCGAAGGGGTACCGTCCGCAAACGGAGCCGGGCGCCACAGCGCGACGGTGGTGGCCAGCCCGGGCTTCTTTGAAACATTCGGCGTCGAGGTCCTGAGCGGCCGCGGATTTCAGCCCACGGACGATGGCACGACCGGCCCGGTGGCGGTGGTGAGCCAGTCCTTCGTCGAAGCCCACCTCGGAGGCGTGGAGCCTTTGGGAAGGACCCTCGGATTCCCGGGCTCGGACTTGCCGAACGTCACGATCGTCGGAACGGTGACGGATACGTTCAAGAATACCCTCCCCCGGAGACCCCGGGGATTCTTGCCCGCCTTAGAAGCACCCGCCGGAGACGCCGACGACGGCATCGTCTACCTGCCGCTGGCCCAGCGTCCCCGGCGCTGGCTGACCCTTGCCCTTCGTTCGGAGAGACCGGCGGGACTCCTGGCCGCGGACATCAAGCGTCAGGTCGCCGAGCTCGATTCGGATCTCGTGACTTTTTCCATCGAATCCTACGGGGACACGCTGGCCTCGATCTACTGGGACTATCGCCTCTCCAGTCGACTTTTCGTGGGCTTCGGAATCGCCGGCCTCTGCCTGGCGATGATCGGCCTCTACAGCACCCTGAGCTTGGCGGTCGAGGGGAGAACCCGCGAGATTGGAATCCGAATCGCCCTCGGATCGCGCGCCGTAGAGGTGCTGCGGATGGTCCTGGGCCAGGGGCTCCGCACGCTTCTCGCGGGTGTGGCGGCCGGCGTCGGCGTCGGATTCTTGCTGGCTCGGTCGCTGAACGCCCTGCTTTTCGCCGTCGAGCCCTGGGACCTTTCGGTCTTTCTCGTCGCGCCGGTCGCTCTGCTGGCCACGGGGGTGCTGGCGTGCCTCGTCCCGGCGATTCGGGCGATGCGCGTCGAGCCCTTGGCCGCTTTGCGCGAGGAGTCGTAGAAGACGCCGCCGGTTAGCGGACGGTGACCCGACCCACCGTCTCGGCCTCGCCACCCGGCCCGCGCACGATGAGTCGCACCTCGTAGTCGCCGGCGCTTTCGTAGAGGTGGCCCGGGTTTTTGTCGGTCGACGTCTTGCCGTCGCCGAAATACCAGGTCCGGCTCTCGATCTCGCCCTTGGACTCATCCACGAAGCGGACGAAATTGCCGCCTTCGGGCATGGCGAGGAATCGGGCCTCGGGGCGATCCTCCGGCGGCAGGTCGCGGGCTTCCACGCTCTCTTTGACGGTGTCGCGCCCCGCCTTATTCGACACGTCGAGGGTCACCTCGTAGGAACCGGCCTTGGCGTAGCGGTGCGTGGGATGCTGGTCCGAGGAGCCATCGCCGTCGCCGAAGGACCACGTCCATGAAGTCGGCGAGCCGGTGGACGTGTCGGTGAAGGTGATCTCGAGGCCGTTGTCCGCGGCGGTGAAGCTCGCCTTCGGCACCTCCCCTTCGCCCACCGGCACGTCCTGGCGGGTGCGCTCGGTGACGCCGTCGGTGGTCACGGCGAGGGTGATCGTGTAGGTACCGGCGGCGCCGTAGGTATGACTCGGATCTTGCAGATCGGTGGAGTCGCCGTCGCCGAAGGTCCAAAGCCAGCTGTCGACGTCGCCTCGGGTCTGGTCGGTGAGCTGGACCTCAAGACCGTCGACCTTGGCGTCGAAGCCGGGCTGGGTGAGGCGGGGCGCAGACGGCGGGAAGGGCGGAAGGTCGAGCTCGGCGGAGAAATCGGGGGTCAGGAAAGTGACGCGGACGAAGACCGTCGCGTCCCGCGCCGCGCCGGAGGCTTGGCCCGCGCTCGACGCGCTCGACGTGCCGACGACGAGCTTCAGCGTTTCCGGCTGGGGATCTTCGGTCCCTGGAATATCCGTCGCCGACGCCGGATAGTCGCGCACCAGGGCGAGCAGCGACCACAGGTTCTCGTAGCCCCAGATCACCGACCGGCCGTCGAGGCGGGCGCGGTCGCTGGTCGGAGGGGCGGTGGGGATCGCCGGAGACTCCTGGGCCCAGCGCAGGGAGAGCGTCGAAGCTTCGCCGAAGATCCACTCGCCGCCGAGCGCCGTCGTCGACGCGGAGGTCGGCGCGGCGCCGGCGGTGCTGCCGGGGCTCGTCGGCGGGGGTGGGGGCGGTGGCTGGGTGCGCAGGCCCAGCAGCTGGGTCTCGTCGCCGACCTGGAGGCGCCAGTCGATGATCTGCTCGGCGCCGATCTCGCGGTTGCGGTTGACCCGGAATTCCACGCGGTAGCCGTAGGTGGGCACCGGGTACTTGGTGGGCTGGTCGAGGAACGGCGCGAGGAAAGCGCGCACCTCCTGCATGGAGCGCACGAAGGTGCGGACGCCGACCTCGTCGCCGCTGAAAACGGGGGCGCCCGGCTCCACCGCGTCCATGAGGCAGGCGCTGCGGTCAAAGGCGGTGAAGAACTCCCGGAGCGCCGCCGGCGTCGCCTCGGCGGTAATCGGCGTCGCCGGGTCGGGGACGACGAACGGATAGCGCCCGGCCAGGCGATCGTTGAAGGTATAGGCGTAGGCGCGGTAGTCGGGGAGGGCGGTCTCAGCCGCGAGCGAGTCGCAGCGCGTTCCGAGTCCGCGCACCAGCTCGGCCTGGCGGTTGCGGAAGTAGTCGACCTGGGGGCTCGCGGCGGCGCGGAGCGACGGCGGCAGCAGGCTCGGGCAGGTGCCGAGGGAGAGCTGCATCATCGTATCGGTGATGAATTGGCTCAAGGTCTGAATGGCGTTGCCGGGCTGCTTTTTCTCGAATTGGTCCACGTCGGTGGTGAAGCGCTGCCAGCGGTCGGTGAGCTGATTGAGCGTCTTCGAAGAGAGCAGGTGGACGGCGGTCGGCGACCCGAGGATCGGCTCGGCGTAGTTCGTCACCAAGGCGCTGGCGGTGGCGGTCTCGTCGCCGATCCAGGACGTGAGCTGGCCGACGGTGGCGGCGTCGGCGGAGCACCCCGGCGGGCCGTCGGCGTCTGTGGCGCCGCTGCACCAGCCGGCCTCGGGCTCGGGGCACACCGCCGGCGACGTCACGCCGAAGGTCGGCGGCGCCGGCGGCTGCACGCCGTGCCACCAGCTGAAGGTGGAGTCGACGGGCTGGAAGAGCGGCTCGAGGTCGAGCAGCGCGTCGAGGTCTTCGAGCAGGTGGGTCTGCTCGACGCTCAGCACCGTGGTCAGCTGGTCGTAGGCGTCGTAGAGCTGGAGGGACTGGAAGTCGTCCAGGATCTGGGCCAAGGTCGCCCCGGATGCGGTGTAGTTGCGCACCTGCATCGCCAGGCCGCGTTCGAGGGTCTGGGCGCTGACCTGCGACGGCGCGGGGCGGAAGCTTTGGGCCGACGCCAGCGCGTCGAGCATGTGTTCTTCGAGGGTTCCGAGGGCCACTTCCTGCGTCGTGCCCTGGAGATCATCGGGGAAGGGGGAGACGCCGCCGTCGAGGAAGCTTTGGTACGACGTGACGAGGTCGGTGGTCTTCTTCAGACCGTTTTGGTTCCAGAAGAGGCGCTGGAGGTCGTCGGGGACGGTGAGCGCTTTTTGGGGCTCTTCGGCCATGAACGTTTCGTCGAGCAGCTTCTCGACCGCCGCGTCTAAGTCCTGCACGCCTTGGGAGAGCTCGAGCGTGGCGGAGCCGTCGGCGTTCTCGGCCAGGATCGGCCCCGTCGACGGGTTGGACAGGGTCGCCATCGTCCGCCGCATCTCGGCAAAATCCTGCTCGGCGCTCCTCGCCATGTCGGCGACCGAGTCGGGGCCCACCGACGGTGACGCGGCGAGCTCGGCGTAGGTGGCCCGCACCACCGGCCCGGGGGTGAGGGCGTCTTGGCCCATCCACGCGATTTCCGGACGCTGGAGCTCCTGTTCGAGGCTGAGGATGCGCTCGTCGAGCAGGCGGTAGTCGGCGGCGGTGGCGTTCGGGTCGAGCTCCAGGCGTTCGATCTCATCATTGAGGTCGCGCAGGTCCTGGAGCACCGGGTTGTTGACGAATAGACGTTGATTGAGCCGCTCGGACAGTCGCTGCGCCTGGGCGTTGATCGCGGCGCGGCCGTTCGGATCCGTATTGAACGGCGTCGCCTGGACCCCCTCGAGTCGGCGGGCGTGGAAGCGCCGGGCGGCCGAGCTCGGCAGCTCCAAGGGCACGTCGAGCAGGTCCTTGGATAGTCGATCGAAGGATGAAAGCGCGCCGGAGCCCGACACGCAGTGGGCGGCGAGGCAGTCGTAGAGCCAGATGTCTTCGTCGTAGCGCTGGAGCTGGTCGGCGAAGGCCTGGAGCTGCTCAAATTCGGGGGTCTCTTCGACGGTGGTGATGCGCGGGCCGGGGGGCGGCGGCGGCCAGGGCGTCGACAGCTCGCGCTGCCAGTGCTGGAGCTGGCTGCGGAGCGTCGGAAAGATCAGGCTGTCGTAGGACCCGTCGAAGGTGCGGCGCACGTTCCGGTGCTGCGGGCTCCACCAGGACGGGGGCAAGAAGAGCCCGCGCAAGATGTAGTGGTCGATGGTCTTGAGGTCGTCGACGCGGTCGCCGGCCTGCTGAACGTTGGCCGGACCGGTCGCCGAGCCTTCGAGTCCGTCGGCGATGCGATGGACCGGCGGGGCCAGCGTCGCCGAATCGTCGGCCAGGCGATGGTGGTCGAGCAGCATGCCGCCGAGGACCAGCACCGGCAGTACGAAGGCGGCGATCTGGGCGACGCGGGTGCTCACCCGGGCGCTCCGGCTGGCCTCTTCGGTGAACTGCCCCAGGGCGTTCTCGGGGAAGGCCTTGGCCTGCAGCAGGTCGCGGGCGAAGAGCAGGCGACTGGGCGCGGGGCCGCGGGCCGGCGGCGGGGCCTGGGGCGCCGGACACAAGCCGACCACGTCGGGGTGGCCGAGGGTCGAGGCGTCGAAGTCGCCGCCGGTGAAGTAGAGGCCGCGCATGAGAAAGCCTTCGACGAAGGCGCTTTGCGAGAAAAGGTGATTGAGGTAGATGCGCGTCGCCGGCTCGAGGGCCGCCAGCTCGGTCGGAAAGTCGAGCAGATTCGCCGAATCGCCGGCGCCTGGCCCCGGGTCCGAATTCGCGTCGGCGAGCATCCCCGCCTGGATTTGGGCGAGGCGCCCCTCGATCGACGCAAACGCTTCCCCCGTCCAGCTCGCCTGGAAGGGCGCCTGCGGCGCATAGGGGCTGGACCAGCCGAAGATCTGCTGCCCCTGCTGGGGCGTCAAGGCCCGCGCCCACGGGCGCCAGCCGGGGATCTTGTCGGACTGGGTGATCACCACGTCCACGGGCAAGCGCATGCCCAGGATCTGCTGGAGCTCGGCGAGGCGCTCGAAAAGGGCGTTGGCCCGCAGCGAGGCGTCAGCCTGGAGAGCCGCCTTGTCCTTCTCCACGTCGTCGACCCGCAGACGGTCGGCGGGGATGGTCAAGAGAACGCCGTCGAGCGGCCGACGCGGCCGAGCGTTTCGGATCTGGCGCAGCAGGCACCGCCAACCCTGTTCGTCGTGGGAGTGGCCGTCCCGACGCAGGATGAGCTCGCCCTTCGGGTCGAGCACGACGGTATCGCTGAAAAGCCACAGGTCGAGCGGGCTCTGGCTCGCACCGCCGCCGTAGGGGTGGGGCAAGCCGCTTTCGGCGAGCAGCGTCGACTTGCCGGAGGCGCTCTCGCCAAGCATCAAGAACCACGGCGCGCTCCGGAGGTTGGAGCGTCGCATCTCCCGTTCGCCCTCGGCGAGGGCCTTCTGGATGCCGTCGGCGTGGCTGCCTCGGCAGCTGCCCAAATAGACGACTTCAAGACCTTCGGCGGCGCCGAGGCTATCGCCCGCGGGTTCGACGCTGCGTCGGGCGATGAGCAGGGCCGCCGCCGACAGGGCCGCGATCGCGCCGGCGAGCACCACGATCAGGAGCGGCACGAACGGGGAGAGCGTCGCCCACTCGATCACGGTCGATCCACCCCTCGGGGCTCGACGGCCGCCGTCGGCACCGCTTGGGGGACGGAGTCGAGGGCCGTGCGCAGCAGCTCCGTCGCGTCGCGCCACACCGGCCACGAGATCAAGAGCAGCAGCACGCCCGCCACCGCCAGAACGCGCCACCAGGGCGCGGGCGTCGGCAGCAGCGTGCGCTCGCCGCCGGTGGCGGTGTGGGCGTAGGCCTCGGGGAAAAGCAGGGCGTCCTGGCCGTCGGCCGGGGCGTGCGGGTAGAGAAAAGTGAAGAGACGCTTCTTCAGGTCGGCGACGTCGCTGTGGGCGAACGGTCGCGAGAGGCCGAAGGAGATCGCTTCGAGGTAGACCCGGGCGAGCGAGCGCTGCGCCGCCGACGGCGAGGAGACGGCCAGCAGGTGGTCCAGGTCATGCCGGACCTTGGCGACCACCTCCGCCTCCGTCGACGGGGCGAAGAGGCGGGTGGCGAGCGGGGCCGCGGCCCACGCGGTCTTTCCGGCCCAGTCGAGGTCGTGGCCGAGCCACTGGTCGGCGAGCGTCGCCATGGCGCGGCGCGCCGGGGCCGCGATGTCCTGGAGGTAGCCGGCGCCGAAGGACCGGGAGGCGTTTTCCTGATCTTCGAAAAAACGCACGAGCTGGGAGCGCGCGTCATCGGCGTCGGCGGAGCCGCGGCGGAGTCGGTCCGCGAGGCCCTGGAGCTGTCGATAGAACGCGGCGAATTGTCCGACCAGCGGCGCCGGTTGGCTAGGGGACTTCGACGCTCTTCGGGGGCTCGGCATCGGGGGCGTCGCGGCGCCCCGGGGGTGCGCCGCGGTCTTGGCGGTCGGTTTTGACCTCAGAGAACGCGTTTATGCTGCGCCTAAATCATCGACAAGGTAGAGTTATGGAATCCGGGAAACCACAGCAGTATAGTCCAGGCATACGTACAAGACCAGGCGGGACTTAGCAGAAGATCCCCTCAGAAAAACAAGTCCAGGACGTTTCTGGTGAATGACATCGGCCGCCTTTGATTTTCGGAATGCCCTCCCATCGATCCTCCAACCACCCCGAGTCTCCGGCGCTCGACCGCGTCCGGGCGCTTGACCCGTGGGCCGTCGGGCGGGCCGTCGGGATTCGGTGGATGGCGCTCCTGACCGCCGCGGCGATGCTCGGTGGATGTCTTTATGTGAAGCAGCCGGGTGCCCTTTTCGGCGGTCTCTTGACCATGCGCGTGTCGACGGTTCCGAAACTGAATCAGGACATGCCCGTGGCGGTCGAGGTGCTGGTGGTCTACGACGCCAAGATCCTCGACCAGGTGAGCCAGCTCTCGGCCGAAGAGTGGTTTACCGGCCGGGCTCAATTCCTGCGGGACAACCCGCCGGCCACGGACGCGTTCCAGACCTGGCGCTGGGAGTGGGTGCCGGCCCAGGCCGTGCCGGACCAGGAGATGCGCTACGCCCTGGGGGCCCGGTCGACGGTGGTTTTTGTGAGCTACCAGACGCCGGGCGAACACCGCGCCCTGGTGGCTCCGCGGCAGGACTTTCTGCTTTCCCTACAGCTCAGTGATTTCGAGACTCGTCTTCTCGAATAGACTGCCGGCAGAACGATTTTCCACCCGTCTCGAAACCGCCCGCACCGAGGGAGACCGCCCGATGACTCCGCGAGATCCGTGGCGACGCTACCGCCGCCTGCTTTGCGTTTGCGATGAAATCGGCCTTCGCCTCGATCCGTCGCGCATGGACGTACCTGAGGACTACCTCGACCGCCACCGCGACGTGATCGGCCCCGTGCTCGACGCCATGGAGGCGCTCGAAGCGGGCGCCGTCGCCAATCCCGACGAAGGCCGGCAGGTCGGCCACTATTGGCTGCGGGCGCCCGAGCTCGCCCCCGAGCTGTCGGTCAGCCTCGAGATCGAGGAAACCCGCGAGGCGGTGCTCGAGTTCGCCGGCCGCGTGCATTCGGGGGACGTCGCCCCGGCGGATGCGGCGCGCTTCACCGACGTGCTGGTGATCGGCATCGGCGGCTCGGCCCTCGGACCGCAGCTGGTCGCCGACGCCCTCGGCGATCCGGAGACGGACCGGCTCCGGCCCCACTTCTTCGACAATACCGACCCGGACGGCATGGACCGCCTGCTGCGCCGCCTCGGCGACCGCCTCGCCTCGACGCTGGCGGTGGTCATTTCGAAGTCCGGCGGCACGCCCGAGACCCGTAACGGCATGCTGGTGGCCAAAGCGGCCTTCGAAGCCCGCGGCCTCGACTTCGCGGGCCAGGCGGTGGCGATCACCGGCGTCGACTCCACACTCGATCGTTTCGCGGTCGAGCAGGGCTTCCTCGCCCGCTTTCCGATGTGGGATTGGGTCGGCGGTCGTACGAGCGTGATGAGCGCCGTCGGCCTGCTGCCCGCCGCGCTCCAGGGCCTCGACGTCGACGCTTTGCTGCTCGGCGCCCGCGAGTGCGATTCCGCCACCCGCGAGCGCAAGCCGGAGGCGAACCCAGCGCTCCAGCTGGCCCTGCTCTGGCACCACGGCACCGGCGGCCGCGGCGAAAAGGACATGGTCATCCTGCCCTATAAGGATCGCCTGCTGCTCTTCTCGCGCTACCTCCAGCAGCTGGTGATGGAGTCTTTGGGCAAGAATCGCGACCTCGCCGGCCAGCCCGTGTCCCAAGGCATCGCGGTTTACGGCAATAAGGGTTCGACCGACCAGCACGCCTATGTCCAGCAGCTGCGGGAAGGGGTCGATAACTTTTTCGCCACCTTCATCGCCGTCGAGCGCGACGGCGGCGGTGACGCCGGCGCGCTCGAAGTGGAATCCGGTGTGACCGCGGGGGACTATCTGCGGGGCTTCCGGCTCGGCACCCGCGAAGCGCTGGCGGAGGGCGGGCGTCAGTCAATCACCCTGAGCATCGATCGGCTCGACGCCCACCGCCTCGGGGTGCTGATCGCACTCTACGAGCGGGCCGTCGGTTTCTACGCCAGCTTGGTGAACGTCAACGCCTACCACCAGCCCGGCGTCGAGGCGGGCAAGCGCGCCGCCGCGGCCGCCCTCGACCTGCAGGCGCGGGTGGTCGACGCGGTCCGTAAGAACGCCGGCACCGCCGAGCAGATCGCCGCCGCCGCGGGCAGCGACGATATAGAAACGGTCTTCCACCTGCTCGAAGGTCTCGCCGCCAATTCTCGCTTAGAGCGCCGACCCGGGGACGATCTCTTCGAAGCCACCTACTCTGCGCTGTCGAGTTAGAGCGTGAGCGATTGGTAGGCTTCCGCGATCGAATTCAAGACCATGAGCACTTCCAAAGTGGCCCTCATCACCGCCGCCAGCCAAGGCATGGGCGCCGGCGTCGCCCGACGACTCCACGCCGACGGCTATCGCCTCGCTTTGCTCAGCCGTTCCGAGCGGGTGCTCGAGCTCGCCGAGGAGCTCGGCGGCGTGGCCGTCCAAGGGTCGGTCGACCGACCCGACGACCTCCAGTCGCTTGTCGATCTGGCGCTTGATCGCTACGGCCGCATCGACGCGGCGGTGTGCAATACGGGCCACCCGCCGAAGGGCGACCTGCTCGAGGTCGACGACGCGGCCTGGCACGCGGGGCTCGACTTGGTCTTCTTGAACGTGGTGCGCATCGCTCGCCTGGTGACGCCGACCATGGAGCAACAGGGGGGCGGATCGATCGTCGCCATCTCGACCTTCGGCGCCGTCGAGCCGTCGCTGAAGTTCCCAGTCTCTTCGGCGCTCCGTTCTGCCCTCGGCGCCTTCGTGAAACTCTTCGCCGACCGTTTCGGCGCCGTCGGCGTGCGCTTGAACGCCGTCTTGCCCGGATTCGTCGAGACCTACGACGTCGACGAGGCGACGCGGGCGCAGATCCCCCTCGGTCGCCCGGCGACCGTCGAGGAGATCGCCGCGGCGGTCGCTTTCCTGCTCGAACCGGGTTCGAGCTACATCACCGGCCAAAGCCTGCGCGTCGACGGCGGCTTGACGCGGTCGTTCTAGCGACGTGGCGGCCGGCGACTTCCGCGACGTTTTGCGCAGCGCCTCCTTCCGGCGCGCGCTGACGCAGCTGGGACTCGTATGGCTCTTCCTGTCGTTCGGCGCCCTGCTCCTGCTCGATCGCCTGTCGCACGAGGTGCGCGGCGGCTGGAATTTGCGCACCACCGTCGTCGAGTGGGTGGACGACGCCGAGTCGGAGGTCTGCCTGCGTCGGGGTCCGACGGGGCTCGAAGTGCTGGCGGGCGGCGCCGCGCGGTCGAGGGCCCGCGGCGGAGGGGGCGACGCCCCGGTTTTACGGGAAAAGGGCGGGGGGGGGGGGGTGGGGCGAGGCCGGTGCGGCGGGGGGGGGGGAGAACGCGCAACCCCCGCTACGGGGCGGGCGGGCCGCGCC
>JBCDKB010000179.1:0-15129 GCA_038747035.1 Acidobacteriota bacterium
CGCGGCCGCTCCCCGGGCTGCGCCCGCGTCTTCCCGTCGCCGGATCGAAGACCCGCAGGCCGTAGTCCCGCAGTTTCAGTCCGCGGATCTCGTAATAGCCGTCGCTATCGGTTTGGGTGGAGTCGACGAAGGCGCCGAGGTGGCCGTTGCCGAAGACGCTCACGCGGGCGTTCGGCACCGGCTCGCCGTTCTCTGGATTGAAGACTCGGCCGCGTATGTCCGCCGCCCCCTCGAGCGTGATCTGTGTGTCTACGACATCGTCTTCTTCGAACAGGTCGGCATAAACGTGGCCGCTCAAGCCGCCGAGGTCCGGCGCCTTGGCGCGCAGGGTGAGCTCGCCTTCAAAGATATTGTCGAAGGCGTACTGGCCATTGTCGTCGGCGTTTCGAACCAGTCGCCGGAACGGGAATCCCCGATCCCTAAGCTCGTCCACCGCCCAGTGGACGGCGATGCCGCCGGCGTCGAGCACCGTGCCTTCGACGCGGCCCTGCCGCTGGAGCACCACGTCGATATCCATCTCCGCGCCGTGGCGCCGCATCTGGGCATAGACGCGTTCGGTTCTGTAGATCACCCCTTGGTTGAGCGTCGCCGTGACGTGGTATCGACCCGGCGGCACGAAGTCAAACGTGAAGCGTCCGTCGGCGTCCGTCGTCAGGTCGTAGTCGCTAAAGCCGCCTCCGCGCAGCGCTACATCGGCCCCGGCGGCCGGGGTCACGCCGTCTTCGAGATAGACGGTGCCCGAGATGGAGCCGTTCTGCTTGAATTCCACCTGATGGTCCGGGTCAATCGGGCCGAGGAAGCCGCTCACTTTGCGGTAGCCCGTCTCGTGGAACGGGTTGTAGAAGAAAAGCTCGTAGGGTCCGTGGAGCGCTTCGATCTCGAAATAGCCATCGCCGTCGGTCTCGGTATAGGAGAAATCGTCGTCGACCACGACCAGTCCCCACTGCGAGTGAACGTTCGTGGTCCGGTAGGTAATCTGGGAGAGCACGCCCTGCAAAGACCCGTCCGATTCGCGGACCACCGTGCGACCTCGGATCACACCCCGTTTGAATCGAATCGTGACGTTATCCACGTCTCCAGGGAAACGAATCTCCCCGAACTCCAGCGCGCCGCTCGAGCCTCGGTAAGCGTGGATGCCGTAGACCCCGGGCTCGAGGTCGGGGAAGTGGTAAAAGCCCGAGGCGTCCGTGTTGGCGGTATGGGCCCAGCGACTCGACCAGTAGCCGCCGGCGAGGTGCAGGGTGGCGCCGGAGACCGGCTGGCCGTCTTCATCGAGCACCTGGCCGCTCAGTCCGCCCTGGATATCCAGCTCGTCGACAAAAAGAAGGTCCGCCTGCTGGATCTGGCCGTCCGCGACGGTGACTGAGGTCTGGGTGCGCTCGTTGGCGACGAGGTCCGCCGCCAGGACCCTGCGATTGCCGGGAAAGACTTCGTCGAGCACGTATCGACCGGTGGCGTCGGTGGTGGTGTTGAACGGTGTGCCCTGGGCCCAAACCACCGCGTCCGGAATGGGCACCACGGTCCCGTCTTCGAGCTGGCGCCGGACATAACCTTCGACCGTGCCCCTATCGTCACGGAGGGACAGGGCCAAGCTCCGGTCTTCGTCGGGGGCGAGCTGGAAAGTCACCTGCACACCCCGGCGACCCGTGGCGCCGTCAAAGGCCTCCACCTCGGCGGTGCCCGCGGGGACGACGCCGAAATCGAAGCTGCCGTCTTCCGCGGTTCGCGTGACGTTGATGCGCGCTCCGCCGACATAGAGCGCCACATAGGCATTGAATTCCGGTTCGCCGGAGTGGAAATCGATCACGGTACCGGAGAGCCGGGAAATCGCCTGGTCCGGCCGCTTCAGCATGACCAGATCACGGCTCACCTCGGCGCCGGCGACCGGAACCTCGAGGGTTTGGAAGACTCGGTTTCCTTGGTCATCCTGGGCCCAAAGAGTCACGGTGCCGACGGTGACCTCGGCCATGCGATAACTGCCATCACTCCCGACCCACGCCCGGCGGCCCGACTCGAAGACCGGGTTGTGGGCGAAGACCTGAAGTCCCGTCGGCACCGTGCCGTCATCGTAGGTGACGCGGCCGCTGATCACGCCGCGCCCCACCATGACGATATTGACCTCCTCATCCGCTCCCACGAAGCGCACTTTGCCGCCGATTTGCCCCTTATGCGGGCCGTGAGGAGACTCGGCCACCAGGGTGTAGCGATCAGAGCACGCGGTTTGACGCACATAGTCGAATCGATAGAAACCTTCGGCATCTGCCCGCACCGCCGCGTTGCGATGCTTGATGCACCGGAGTTCGTCGCCCAAACCGGCGAGATCCCATTGCTCGAGGAAGACATCGGCGAAGGGCAGGGGTTGACCATACGGGTCGATCACCTGGCCGTGGACCTGGATCGCCTGGTCCGTCGCCCGCAGCTCGACGATGACGTTCTGGGGCGAGATCTCGCGCCCGAGTCCGTCCACGACGCCGCTGACGGTCATCAGCGGGTCCGGCAGGATGGCGCTCAGCGGGTTGTTGAAGATGACCCTCACCAGGCGCGGACTATTGAGTCCCACGTCCTGAAGGCCCGCGCTGCCGCCGTGCTGGAGGGCCCGCTCGCTGAGGGTGAGTCCGCCGTTCGAATACTTGCCTTCGATCTCGAAGCGATCCGCCTCGCCGAGGGAGTTGAGGTCGACCTCGGTGGAAAAAAGCACGTCCACGACGTGGCCCGTGGGGTCGAGCTCGGCATTCTGCACCGCCGCCACCACTTCGAATGGCCGCGCATCGAGCACGCCGAGGCTGGGCAGTTCGGTCCTGTCCGCAAAACCGTCGCCGTTGTCATCGATCTCCAGCACCGCGGCCTCAGAAACCGAGTCGAAATTGACCCAGGCGAGCCCTTCGGCCCCGAGGCTGACGCCGCTCCATTCAAGGCTGCGCATCGCACCCGGACCGCCGGCCGGCGCCGGCCAGCTAATGCGCAGTCCGAAGGTGCCGGCACTGTCGCGGCGAACCAGAGCTCGGTAGCCGGCCTCCTCAGGCTGGGTCAAGCACGCCAAGTCACCGTCGGCGAGGGTGAAGGTGTCGGCGAACGGGAGATCGCGGATAGGGCCGGAAGGCGCGTGGTGCGCCATGCGCTTGCCGGAGGTCAAGCTTTCGATTTCAAGGGTTGTCCCGGGCCCGTAGGCGGCGGCCAGCTGCAGTCCAAAGTGGGTTTGATGAGCCGCAAAACGTTCGAATGCGTCGAGCGTCGACGCCGAGCCAGCCTCGAGCACATCGGCGAAGGCGAGCGTCGTCGTCAGGCCGCGATCCGTGCTCCGGCGCATCGTGTCCCATTCCCAATCCTGGCTGCGGGCGCCGAGCCATTCAGCGGCGAGCACGGAAATCGCATCGAAGTCGGATTCCCCGAGCGCGAGCACCCGAGACGCTTCGACCATGCGGTAGACCCGCCGATGCACGGTGCCGCGCCCGACCCGGGGGGCGTTCGGATTGCCACCGGGCGGCGCCGTGGCCAGTGAATGGCCGAGGCCGACCAGGCTGATGAGCTCTCGATAAAGATGCGCCGGTAGCTCCTCGACGATCGACGGCATCACCAGGCTATTCGGCGACAGCGCGACGCCGTTGCGGATGCCGACTTCGAAGTCGAAGGTCGGCGTCAGCGCGCTGCCCGACCTCGCTGTCCCGGCGATGACGCGGCCGTTGATGAGCGGCACCATCTCGAATTCCACCAGCGCCGACTCGCCCGGTAGCAGGCTCGGCACTTGCTCGCTCGACCCTTGGCCCGGGGCCAGCTCGACGCCGGCGAGGCCGGACGCCGGCAGGTTGAAGGACGCCCCGTTGACCGGGGCATTGCCCAGATTGCTGAGGGTTACCCCGAGGGTGTAGGCCTCACCGGCCCGCACCGTCTCCGGATGCGTCACGTTGACGCCGAGGGACGGGTCGCGAACAACCACCGCCCCTTTGGCGTGGCCGGCGATGGGTCGAGGGCCGCCCGGCATGCCTTCGAGCACGCCCTGCAGATCGAATTCCACGATATGGGTGCCTTCTTGCAGGCCCTCGACGAGGAATTCCGCTTCACCGGTAGCCTGGGCGACCAGCAGATTCAGGTCGTCCGCGGTGCCGACCTCGCCGTCCGGACCCGGGGCCCGCACCGGCACCGGCACGCCGAGGGGCGTCGGCGGATCGGTCTCCGCCGCCCGCAGCCCCGACGGGATTCTCGCTTTGGCCGTGAGGTCCCGGACCTGCAAGGGATCTCCATCCGGCGCTCCGTTCTGGACACTCAAGACCACCGAGAAGAATTGGTGAAGCAGGCTGACGTCTGAAGGAAAGAGCACAACGCCGACCATCGGCGGCGGCTGGGGGTTGGCGACTCGGCAAGGGTCCTGCTTGATGTCGCAGCCGCCACGGGGCACTTCGACCGCCGCGCGGTCGTTCGGCAAAAGGTCGATACGGAAGGGCGTGAGCGACGGCGGCTGGAATCTGGACGTGACGGTGCCGCTCTGCCCCGCGGTCGGGATCGTCAGCCTCGGAGCGGCAGTGCCGTCCGCCAAGCCGTGACCGTAGAGCTCGTAGACCACGGGCACGACAAATTCCTGGATCGGACGGTCGAGCAGGCCGAGCGCGAAGCTCAAGTTGAAGGCCTGGTAGTTGCCGTCGCCGATGACCAGTCCGTAGCTCCGCATCTCTTCCTCGGTCATCGCGGTGGCGCTCACCGAGGTGATCAGGATGCGGGTGACTGAGACCGTCGCCTCCCGGGGCTCTCCGTAGGCCAGCAGCTCCCCATCCTGCTCAAGACGAATGTCCTTGAGGGTGTAATCCCCCTTCAACCGCAGGCGTGGAATTCGGAAAGGCTCGCCCGGTGACGTCTCGAGGCGGAGGCCGCCGTTGATCTCGGGCCCGACAAGATCGCCGACCACGGAAAGACCCGGCGGCAAGGTGCCGAGGGTCGTGTCGTAGCCGGAGAGACGGGTCGTCACCAGCGTGGGCGTATCAAACGGCACCGTTTGCGCGGCGGGGCTGATCTCGAGTTGAGTTCCAGCGATATGCAGCTCAGCCGAGCCGAGGTCTTGGCCATCGGCCGACCTCGTCAGGCCAAGCCAGCAGAAAAAGAGCAAAGCGATTCCCATGAGGCGCCGGCCATTGGCCGACGCCCGATGCGTCCCGAAAGTCATAGTGAGCTCCCGTCACCAGCTCCCGCGAGTCCCGAGGTGGAGCTGGGCAGTCTTCCCGTAGGCCCTAGGGCCATTCGATGGGCCGAGGCCCGTGAACAGTTCCCGATAGATTCAACAAAGAGCGAAGAAAGGCTCTTCCTTGCAAGGAGGCGCCACCTTCCGCGCAAAGTGACTATAGAGGGTTATTCCCTCGCACGCAAGCCGGAGAGAGGGTAAAACCTCTCTTTAGCTGTTCGAGCCTTCGAATTCCGTGAGGATCTCATGAGAATTTGCGAGGGTGTCCAGGTAAATACTCACTGAAACAGCGATATCACCCACGCTTTCTCGGCCCGGGCCCTGGCCTCGTCGTCGCTCGGTCGCGGACGCCGCCTCGGTATTCGCCAAAGTCAGCCGACCTCATGGCCTGAGTTGAGAGGTAAAGAACCACGGAGGCTCCGCGGGTCGGCAATCCAAGCCTCGGAAATTTCAAATAAATGACGCAGGTAAGACGAAGGGACACAGGACATCCGGCGTCCGCGGCGATAAACTGGAATGAATGCCTCTTTCCCCACGCGATCGTGTCACCGAGCTGCTCGAGCAGCCGGCCGGGGGTCAAAGCGCAGGTGCAGACGACCTGATGCCTCTCGTCTATGACGAATTGCATAACCTGGCTCGGAGCTACCTCAAGCGCGAAGCCCGTGGACACACCCTCCAGCCGACGGCTTTGGTCAACGAAGCCTATCTGCGGCTCGTGGATCAGGAGCGTGTGAACTGGCAGGGGCGGACGCATTTCTTCGCCGTCGGCGCCAAGATCATGCATCGGCTCCTGATCGACTACGGTCGCCACCGCAAGCGCGCGAAGCGCGGCGGCGGCTGGCTGCGCATTACGCTGGCGCCGGAAGTCGCCCCGCTCGGCGGGGACGAGCTCGACGCTTACGCCGTGCACGAAGCCATCGAGGATCTTGAAGACCTCGATCCGAGGCAAGCCGAGCTGGTGAAGCTCCGCTTCTTCACCGGTCTTTCTATGCTCGAAATTGCCCACGAGTTGGGTGTTTCCAAGCGCACGGCCGAGGGGGACTGGACCCACGCCCGCGCATGGCTGAAACGCCGCCTTTCGAGCTAAGTCCCGGACCGGATGGCGAGTAAGCGGCAGCGATCGGACTCAAAGCTCCACGGCAAGTCCAAAGACATCTTCCTTGAGGCGTACCGGCTTGAGGGCGAAGAGCGCGAAGCCTTCCTCAAAAGCGCCTGCGGTGGCAATGCGGAGCTCCGGGCCGAAGTGGACTCCCTCCTGGATCACCACGACGGCAGCGACGGCGATTCCGACGGCTGGTTGAGCCAGCTATCCGGTAGCCAGCCGTCCGTGACCACGCGGTCTTCGCCCGGAATGCCACGTATTTCTCCGGGCCGTTCGGTCGTCGGTTCAAGCGCCGATCTCGAAACCACCCTCACCCCAGGGACCCTGGTGGCGTCGCGCTATCGCATCGTCGCGCGGCTCGGCGGCGGCGGGATGGGTGAGGTCTACCGGGCCGATGACCTGATTCTCCAGGAGACGGTGGCCCTCAAGTTCCTCAAGCCATCCCCCAACGATCGATGGCTGGACGAGGTCCGCCTGGCGCGCCAGGTGACGCATCCGAATGTCTGCCGCGTCTTCGACGTGAGCGAGGTCGACGGTAAGCCATTCATCAGCATGGAGTACGTGGACGGCGAGGACCTCGCTTCGCTGCTCAATCGCATCGGGCGGATCCCGAGGGACCGGACGGTCTTCATCGCCCGACAGCTTTTCTCCGGACTCGCGGCGGCCCACGCCAAGGGTGTGCTGCACCGTGACCTCAAGCCCGCCAACATCATGATCGACGGCCGCGGCGAAGTTCGCATCACGGACTTTGGCATCGCGAGCCGCGAAAGCGAAGATACCGTGGGCCCGCTCGCGGGGACCCCGGCCTATATGGCGCCGGAGCAGTTCAGCGGCGAAGACGTGACCGCCCGCACCGATCTTTACTCCCTCGGCTTGGTGCTCTACGAGCTCACGACGGGCATCTTTCCCTTCGACGGCTCGGGGCGGCTGGCTTTCGCCCGGGCCCACCTCGAGGATGCGCCGGCGCCGCCGTCGTCCCACGTCGTCGATATCGAGCCGATTCTCGAACGGATCATCCTCAAGTGTCTCGAAAAGAACCCGGCTGACCGCCCATCGAGCGCCCTCGCCGTCGCCGCGGCCTTGCCCGGCGGAGACCCCCTCACGCTGGCGGTTTCGATCGGCGAAACGCCGTCTCCGGAAATGGTCGCCGAAGCGGGCGGGCGGAGCCGAATCGAGACCCGGACCGCCGCCTGGCTCGGGGGCCTCGCCGCTATTCTGCTGGCGCTGGTCATGGCCTTGTCCGACGCTTCGAGCCGTCTCGACACCGCCGGCTTGACGCTGCCGCCTGAGGTGCTGGCGGAGAAGGCCCGGGAGAAGCTTCGGGCCTTCGGCTGGACGGAGCCCCCCGTCGATGAAGCGTGGGGATTCTTGGAAAACCACCTGCCGCTCCAGGAGATTTCCGCCGGCGGCGAGCTCACGGACCCTTCGGCGCCGGGCGCCTCATCGATCCTCTTCTGGTACCGGCAAAGCCCCATTCCGATGGAGCCTTCCGGTCTACAGAACATCACCTATTGGGGAGGTCACGTCTATCCGTACGACCCGCCGCTGATCGAGTCCGGCATGTCGATGGTCCTCCTCCACCCCCGGGGCACCTTGGACGATTTGAGCGTCCGGCCCCTGAAGCAGCCCGGTCTCGACGACACGCCTCCGAGCGATGAGGATATCGAGGCTCTCTTTAACGGGGCCCTGCGGAGTGCCGGGTTGAATCCAGATCGGCTGACCGCCATCGAGCCGGACTTCTCCCCCCGGTTCTTCGCCGACCAGCGACTCGCTTACCGCGGCACGAGCGCGGCGAATCCCGGCCTCGAGCTGGACGTTCGCCTCGCGTCCTACGCCGGCCGCCTGACCTATTTCCGCTTGATCCCGGCTTCGGAGGTCTATGATTCCTATGAAGCCCCGACCACATTCTGGCCCCTCAGCCTGATTGACAACCTGGACGACTGGTGGGAGGTTTTGCTCCTCCTCTCCGTTGTGGCGGCCATTCCGCTGATGCGCCGCAATGTCCGCCGGGGGCGCGGCGACCAGCGGAGCGCTCGACGCCTCGCCGGGTTTTTCTTCCTGACGACCGTCGGACTGTGGGTCGCCCGGGGGCCCCACCTCGCCGACATCACGGCCGAATCGGCGATGATTCGCCAGGCCTTCGGTAAGGCTCTGGTGGAGGCGTCGATGGTCTGGCTCTTCTACCTCGCCCTCGAGCCCTATGCCCGACGCCTGTGGCCCCATACGCTGATCGCCTGGACCCGTTTGCTCGCGGGGCGGGTCACGGATCCGATGGTCGGGCGTAGCCTGCTCTACGGCGTCATCTTCGGTGCCCTGTGGACCCTTTTCCACCAGCTCGACTCGTTGCTTCCGGGCTGGCTCGGCCTCTCGTGGACGCCGCCGGCGATCAGCGCAGGCCCGTTCGAAAACGCCCTCGGGACGCCAAAGGCCATCGCCGGTTTCGGAGAGCAGCTCATGGGCTCGGTCTTCGACGCCGTTTTCTCACTCCTGCTCTTGCTGCTGGCCCGCCTTCTTTTCCGCCGTCCAGAGTTCGCAATTCTCGCCTATGTGGCGCTCGTGACCGTGCTCTATGCCCATAATGGCGTCGGTTCCCCCCTCTCGTGGCTGATGGTTGGCCTGCTCGTGGCCTGTACGGAGGCCGTGGCCCTCGTCCGCTTTGGGCTCGTCACGTTCGCCACCGGCGTCTTCGTTTCGGGCATCCTGAGTTCGTTCCCGGTGACCCTCGACTTCACCTCTTGGTACGCCACCACCGGGCTCGCCGCCGTCGCCGTGGCGGCCGGGCTTGCGGCCCTGGGCTTGGCCCACGCGACCGCCCTCTACGCTCCGCACCGCGAGCTCTCGACCGAACGGCGCTCGACCCACGGCGCCGATTCCCGCCACCGCCGCTCCTAGGCGCTCGTTCCGGATTCGCTGCCCATCCCTGACGGCGCGCCCCCGAGCCCGCCCGGTGGGCCTTTGGTCGGACCGGAGCTAAACTCTGGCCCTGCTCCGTCGTACTCGAAGCATCGAAGCCAAGCGTCGACCTCGCCCCCCCCGACGTCGATAAGACTGGAGCCCGCAAATCCGCTGTGACGAGGCCCTACCCTACCTCTCCGCCGCCCCACGGGGCCGCTCCGAATTCTGCTTCCTCGGTCCTTCCCGAAGGACGTTTCGAAGGGCTGGAGCGTCTGAGTCCCGAAAAGACCCGCGACGACGCCTTCGGCGTGAGCTTCCGCGCGTTTGATCGCCGCCGCGCCCGCCCGGTCCTCGTCCGCTCCCTGGCCGGCATCGACCCCGTCGTTCTGTACCGACTGCGGGAGCCGGTCGCCCGGGTCCAGCGTATCTTCCACGAGCATTTGACCCCGATCCTGGAAGCCCAGCTGCTCGGCGAGACGCCGTTCTGGCTGCGTGAGTTCGTCGGCGGCTCCCCCTTCGTCGAGGCCTTCCGAGATGCGATTCAGAACGGCGACGACGCCCGCGCCGCCCAGTGGATCGGCGAAACCCTCGAAGGCCTCGACACCCTAGCTCGCTACGGCTTGTCGCACGGCCACGTGACGTCGAACAACCTGCGGGTCGTGAACGGCAGGGTGGTCTTTCTTGACTACGCCCTCAGGGGCTCAGCGTCGACCGAAGAGGACCTGCGACGCTTCACGGCTTTGCTCGCTGAAGCCGTGGCGGGCGTCGACGCGCCGTCGAGGGCCTGGAGACGGCTCGACATCGCCGAGCCTTCGGAGGGCTTGGGCCATGCCGGACTTCTTGACCTGGCGATGGCCTTTGATCCGCCACCCGCCGCTTCTCCGCTGCTCCTGGATCGGCCATTTGTCGGCCGGGAAACGGAGCTCAAGCGGATCCACCGGGCCGCACTCCGCACGCGCCGCGGCGCCTCGGTCACCTTGCTGGTCGAAGGTCCGGCGGGGATAGGCCGGAGTGCGCTACTCGCACGGTCGAAGCGATTGATTGAGGCTCAGCACACCGAGTCGCTGGTCCTGGCCGTCGGCTGCCAGCGCCAGACTCGCCCGGGCGGGGCCCTCCAGGCCCTGCTCGAGAACTTGATCGACCACTTCGGCCGCTTGCCGCCGCGGGAGGTCGAGGTCATTCTGCCCGCCCGCCCCCGCGAGCTCGCTTTTCAATTCCCGGTTTTCCTTCGTCTCGAGAGCGTCGCCCGGGCCGCCCCGTCAACGGAAGAGCGCGCCGACGCTTTGCGGCTCCGCTCGATCGCCGCCCTCAGGCAGCTTTTCGATCGAGTCGCGGAACGGCGCCCGCTGGTGCTCATCCTCGACGGCGCCGAGCGAGCCGACGCCGAGTCCCTCGAAGTCCTCCGGCAGGTCCTACAGCCGCCGGATCCGCCGCCCCTTCTACTCCTCATCGGCCTCGAGCCGCGCTCGCCCCGCTCCTCCGCCCTCGAAGAGCTGGTGGCGCCCCACCGCCATAAGACCGCGTCGTCGAAGGTCGAGCGGCTCACGCTCGGTCCCCTCTCGCCGCGGGATGCCGCGTGGATGACCAAGAGCTTGATCGGCGCCAACGCGGAAAAAGGCCTCGTCGACGCGATCGCGCAGTCCGCCCGAGGTTTGCCGTCGTGGATTGTGCGCCTGGTCGATGATGCCCTGGATGCCTACCCCGCCAACGACGCCCAGCTGCCGCCGGAGGGTCTGCGGGCCGCGGCCCTCGGGCGGCGCCTCGCGACCCTTTCGAAGGCCGCGGCGGTTTTGCTGCGGGGGCTCACCTTTATCGGCCGTCCCGTAGGTCCGGAGATTGCAACTCGCCTCTGCGACATCTCTCCGGGTGAACTCGAGCCCGTGCTTGACCAGCTCTTGGCCGAGGATCTCATCCGCCACTACGCCGGAGAGTCGACTTACGCGGTCACCGACGGCCTGATTGTAGAGACCGTCTTCGAGCTCGTCGGCGACGACGGGCCCGAGCTCCACGCGGCGGTGGCCCAGGTCCTAGACGCCGTCGACGCTCCCCCGGAAGAGCTCGCTCGCCACTGGCGGGCCGCCGGCGACGCGGCCCGAGCCGGTCAAGCAGCCCGGGCCGGGGCCATCCGCGCGCAGGGTCGGGGCCGCCACGAGGAATCCGCGGAGCTCTGGCAGCTCGCCCTCGACATGGCCGAGGTCGACTCCCAAGAACGGCTCCCCCTGCTTCGCCAGCGGGCGAAGGCCCTCGACCGCGCCGGCGACTTCGCCGGCTCGTCCAAGGTCTATCTCGAGGCGAGCGAGCTGGGGCCTGCGGACGCCGCCGACCTTCGCCGACTCGCCGCCGACCGTAGCCTCGTCAATGGCGACCCCGAGGTCGGCCTCGAGCTTCTCGAGCCCCTCCTTGATCGGACCGGCCTCAGGCCGATGATCACCCCGCCGGCCGGCCCCGCGGATCGACTGCGGAGTCTTTGGCGCAGCGTCCGACGTCGGCTGGGCCTAGCCGGCCGGCGAGCCACCGGGGACCCGGAGTCGCTGTTAAGTGTCGACGTGGCATGGACGCTATGCCGCGGCCTGCGCATCGTGGCCCCGGGGCGTGCCGAAGAGCTCTCGCGGGAACACCTCGCGCGTTCACTCCGGAGCGGCGACCGAAATCGTCGGTGTCGAGCCCTCTCTCTCGAGACGGCCCATCAAGCCTACGGTGGCTGGCGGCGGCGAGCTCGGGTCGAGAAACTCGGCCATCGCGCCATTACCCTCGCCCGCCAGCTTGACGAGCCGCGGATGCGCGGACTCGCCGAGGTGATGGCGGGCGAAGCGTGGCTCCTCCTCGGGGAATGGCGGAGGGCCCTTTCGGCCATCGACAGGGGGCTGCTGATCCTCGAATCGGAGTGTCCAGAAGCTTGGTGGGAGCGCCGCGTCGCGCTCTTCCAGCAGCTTCGGTGCCTAGCGATGCTCGGCAAACTCGGAGATATTTCCCACCTGCTGGGGGAGTGCCGGCGAAGCGAGACCGTCAACCGGGCCCCTTTCCTCCGCCATTCGCTCGAGTCCCGATTCGGTTGGCTCGTGGAGAGGGCGGAGGATCGACCGAGGGAGGCCGTGCGCATCCTCGAGGAAAGGCGTAAGGCCCCCGACTTTTCTTCCCAGCCGAGCTACTGGCAGCTCTACGGGGAGGTCGAAGTGGCGATCTACCGCGGCGATGTGCACTACGCGTGGCACCACCTCGATGAATTCTGGGCTACTGTGGTTCAGCCGCGGCTGGTCGACATCGAGTTTCTGCGCATCGAAGCCTGGCACCAGCGCGCGAGGGCCGCGCTGGCGGCCCTCGCCATGCGTCCCCACGGCCACGGGGCGCTCGAGCTCCGGCGAGCCGCCGCCGGCGCGATGGAGGTCCTTGAGAAGATCTCCTCCCCCTGGTCCGACGCCGTGGCGCTTCTTGTGCGCGGCGGTCTGGAAAGTTTCTCTGACGACCGATACGGCGCCGCAGCGACCCTCCAGCGCGCCGAGTCTCGCCTCGACCACCTGGATATGACGCTCCACGTCCAAGCGGCGAGGCGGCAGCGGGCCCTCTTGGTTCCGAGCGCCGTCGCCAGCGACCGCCTCGCCGATGCGGACCGGCGGATCGCCGAGCTTGGGGTCGCCACGCCCGAGCGCATGGCGAATCTCGTCGTCCCCGGTTTCTGGCAGCCGACGACGACACGCTGACGGCGTCGAGTCCTGGGCGGGTGCGGCTTGAACCGCAGTTGAGATCTGGGCGCAGCGTGTCGGGCTAGCGGTGAACCATCAGCCAGAGGCCGGAATAGGCCCGGGTCAATCGCATCTTCAGACGCTGGAGCTTGAGCGCGTCTTTGCCGTCGCCGGAGATGATGCACCGTTCGAGGTAGTGCTCAAACCGACGCATGAAGAGGTCTCCGATTTCGCAGGTCCGCCGCGCCAACCCGAAAATCGGTGCGTCTTGGTTCACCGCCGTATCATCGAGGATGCCCTTGATCTCCTCGACCTCCCGCTCGACCCTGACCCTCAGAGCTGCGGCGTAGAGCAGGAACGCTTCGAGCTCACTATCGCACGTGGCGCCGCCGAAAAGCCGACGGTAGGCCACGATCTCCCGCGGGCTGACCGCCAGGGTGAAGACCTCAGGCTCGAGGGCCACTTTCTGCGGATCCTTGGTGGGATTCGTGTCGTCAAGGGCCTCCACGATGAGGCGGTGAAACTTCTGGAGGTACGTGTACTCCGCCATCTGAGGCACTTCCGGCGGCGGCGTCCCGATCGCTTCCCGGACCTCCGGTGGAGACACGAAGAGACCGGCGTCTTGCGTGTCATCGGGGGACGGCTGGGGACGCAACTTCGGCACTAGGGTCCGGACCTTCTCCCGCAGGTGGGCGACTTCGCGGAGCTTGAGGTCGTCACCCTCGAGTTGCTTCTCGAAACGATCGACGACGGCGCGGAATTCTTCGAGCTCCTCGCCGAGCTGCACGTCGATGGGGACCTCCCGCTCCAGCTCAAAAACCTCCTGGTATTCGGCGACGATGCGCTGCTCGTCGCGCTTATAGAGGCGCTAGATATGGTTCTTGAGGGCCAGATTGGTGGCCAGGATCTCCGGCAGCACGCGCGGCTCGAAGAATCGATTGCCGAGGCCGTGCTTGAAATCCCGATAGGCCTGCACCACCGCCGAGCCGTGCAGCGCCTCGATCGATTCGGTGGCGTTGATTTGGCCGCGGAGCTCCTGGAGGCGCTGGGTAATCGGCGCCAACTCGGTCTCCGCCGTCGGTCGAGCGTCGAGGGCCGCCCAGAGCCCCTGCCCCGTCTCACGCAGGAATGTCTGGTCCCGCGTGGTCCACAGATCCTGTCCCTCGAGGTACTGGGTACAGAGCTTGGTGACCAAGTAGTCGGCCTTGTCGAGCCGGTGGAAATTCCACAGCAGGCCATCTTGGCTGTAGAGGAAGAATTTAATCAGCTGGGTTAGGATGTTGTCATCGTAATTCTTAACGCGCTGGAAGAACTGCCGCAGGAGACCCGGCGAAATCGCGTCGTCGGCCGCCAGCAGCGATTGGACCAGCGGAACCAGCCCCCGCTCGACGGCGTCGAGCTGCCTCGCGGCCGTCTCGGCTGCCGTTTCCGAGAGATTCTGCGTCACCTGCTTGAGATCGCTGTAGACACGCTGGAAATCTGCCGGGTAGTTCGGCGGCCCGACCTCTGGGAACGCTTTGCGCAGTCCCTGGATGAACTGATGAAAAGTCCAGCCAGCCTTGAAGTGATTCGAGATCCGAATGTAGCGGCGGTGGACGCGGTTGAGCTCTTCGACGGACATGTCGCTCTTTCTTGATCGACCTCAGGTGGAAGCCGACGGAGACGTCGGGGGAGACTCGAGGTCAGTACCGGGCAAGGCGTGGGGCTTCGAACAATGGGCGGCGCGGCGCACCGCGACCACGAAGTATAGATTCTAAGCTATGAAGATTACAGAATCGTCACCGTCTGATTCCAAAGGCAACGCCTCACCGGAGGTTCTGCTCTCAGAATCGCAAATCAATCAGCGCCTCGACGAGCTCGGGGAGAAGATTCGGGCGGACTATCAAGACACCGAGCGCTTGATCGCCATCGGCGTTTTGAGCGGCTCGGTCTTCTTCATGGTCGACCTGCTCCGCCGTTTGACGGATCTGCCCGTGACGGTCGACTTCTTTCAGGTCTCGAGCTACGGCGACAGCACCGTCCCCGGGGAGGTGCGAATCCGCAAGGACATCGACAGCTCGATCCGCGGCGCCGACGTGCTGTTGATCGAAGATATTGTCGACACCGGCTATACGCTTCGCACCATCCTGGACCTGCTCAAGTTCCGCGGAGCCAAGAGCGTTCGCCTCTGTGCACTGCTCGATAAGAAGGTGCGTCGGCAGGCTGACGTGCCCATCGACTACTGCGGTTTTGAGATCGAAGACCACTTCGTCATCGGCTACGGCCTCGATTTCGCGGGCCGCTAC
>JBCDKB010000180.1:0-15084 GCA_038747035.1 Acidobacteriota bacterium
ACTTCTCGGCACTCTCCGAGGCTGACCGCCGATGACTTCGCTCATACGAAAGACAGATTGTCAATCGTCAAGCGTCGAGATCTCGGCCGCCCCCCGGCGGAGTGCCGCGTGGAATCCGGATGTGGTTTGGCAGTTCTATCGGCTCATCGGCGCCCGGTGGCCCGGAGCCGGATTCGTCCGCGCCAGCACCGCACCGGTGCCCCTGGAAGCCGGCGCTCCGCGCCCGAGTGAGCTCGCCGACGTGACGCTCGAGACCTTCGTCCAGCGCAGGTCCTGCCTCGACTGTCACCGGAGCTTCGCGACCATCGCCGACTCCGGAGGCTCTCGCCACAGCCAGACCGCGGACTTCAGGTTTCTACGCGGTTTGGCCAAGGATGCCCCCTAGTGGGAGGAGGGGATCGGGCCGGCTCCCGTGGATGTTGACCAGGCGGAGAAGTCTCCGCTTTCGAAGCCGTCCGCGAATATTGGTGTCGGGAAGAAGCATCGACCGATATGAGTCGATGCCTTGCCGCCGGCGACGGTGAAGCGCCCGCCGGCGAAGATCGCGGCAGGCTCCGATCCGTCCCCGTCGACGTCGTAGGCAGCGAGGGTCTGAACGGGCAAGTCCACCGCAGCCGAGGCCAGCTGCCAGGCCTCGCCACCCCAGCGGTAGAGCGATCTGTGATTGAACGCGAAGAGCTCGTCACCGACGACCGTAAATGCGGAAGGGCTGGGGAGGGGCATGCCGGCGTCGACGCGTTGCCATTGTTGACCATCCCAGCGACTGGCGCCCCTGGGCGGGGAGACCGACAAGGGCCCCAGCCAACCCGCCCAAATCGCCGGTCCGTCGCCGTCGTCAAAGACTTGGAGCGCCGTGACGATTCCCTTGAGGCCTGAGCCAACGGCACTCCAGGCGGTGCCGTCCCAAGCGGCGATGTGATCAACTGACAGGCCGTTCACCTCACCGAAAGTGCCTCCGGCGAAAAGCCGCGGACCGTCGCCGTCATCGAAGACTGCTAAATGCAAAACGTTGCCTTCGAAGGTCGCGATGTTCGTCCACGAGGCGCCGTCGAGCCGGTAGAGCCCGCCTTCTTGTTGGTAGAAGCGCGCCGCATACAGGGCTGGACCGTCGCCGTCGTCGAAAACAGCAAGCGCCTTGATCTCCCCGAGGAGGGCGCCTCCGACCTGGCTCCACGAAACGCCGTCCCAACGCCAGACGGTGTCGTCATCTACTGTCTCGAAGATGTAATCGAGACCGGCGTAGAGATCGCCGTCAAACTCGACGAGGGAAGCCACGGAGGTTTTAAGTCCCGGGCCGACGCTCGACCACGATACGCCGTCCCACCGGGCGATGTAATGGGCCTCTCCGCCACCGGCCTCGCTGAACCAGCCGCCAGCGTAGAGAACCTCTTGGCCCGACTCTTCGCGTGTGAGCAGGGCTCGCACGGTTTCGTTAATACCCTGGCCGGTCGAGTTGCCGAGGGCGCGCCAGGCATCGTTTCGCCACACCAGAACGCGCCCAGATGGCGTCCCCGGTGAGAAGTTTCCGTAGAGGACGGGGCTCGCCCCGAGACCGTCGTCGTAGATGATCACCCGTGGGTGTGCGCCCTCGAGGTCGCCTCCGAGGGAAGTCCAGGCCGCGCCATCCCACCGCTTGACGGAGTGGGTCCCGATTCCCGTCACCGCGAGCAAGACGTCATCGTTTCCGTCTGTGAAGCGGGCCAGTGACCGTACCTCGCCGCCGGGTCCATTCCCGAGTTCCGACCAAGCGACGCCGTTCCAGGCTGCGGTGAAGGGGCCGGCGCCGCCGACCGGGCCGAAGTTACCTCCGGCGATCAGGACCGGCGAATCCCCGCCATTGCTGAAGATCTCAAATGTTCGGACGAAGCCATTCAAGCCGGCGCCAACCGCAGACCACGAGGCGCCGTCCCAGGCCGCGAGACCGTTCGTCGCCGGGTCGCCGCTGATGAACTCAAAGAGGCCGCCGGCGAAGAGCCTTTGCCCTCTGCCATCATCGTGGACCGCCAGAGCGTGGATAGGGCCGCCGGTGCCGGAGCCAAGTGGTGACCAGGAGACGCCGTCCCAACGGGCGATATTGGAGGCCGCTTCGCCACCGGCGCTCGTGAATTCGCCGCCAGCGTAGAGGGCGCTTCCCGAGCCGTCGTCGTAGACCGCAAAGGCCTTGACGGACGTGGATGGGCCGGCGACGCCAAGCTCGGCGGGTTGCCAAACCGGAGCTTCCCAACGGAAAACCCCGGGGGGGTAGGGGACGCCGGCATAGAGGGTCGGGCCGGTGCCGTCGTCGAAGATCACCAGGGCTTCGATATCGGGTGGCGCACCCGGTACCGCTTCCCAAGCCGATCCGTTCCATCGGGCCAAGGATCCAGTGACGACATCGTCGCTGGTTTCGAAGCGACCTCCGACATAGAGCGCTGGGCCATGGCCATCGTCGAAAACGATGGCGGCTTCCACGCGGTCGCTCGGCCCTAGGGATGAGAAGGCCGAATCCCACTCGCATTGCGCGGAGGCCGGCACGCCGATCAGGACTGAGATGGTGATCCAGAATAGGGGCCAAGTGAAGCCGGCTGATGCGCGGCCGACCAGGCCTTGCGGGCTGGATAGTTGAAGCTCACTCATGTCTCGTGTCTCCATTAAGCGAAGAACCGCTGCCGCTGCCTGAAGGGGATTCCAGAAGGGAACTGCGACGGGCCTGGATGATGCGGAGCAGGAGGGTATTCCTTGTGAGGGTGGTGCTAGGAAAGAATCAGCCGCGCGAGCGCGGACCGAATTGGATTGTCAGGTCACAGAGGATCAAGATCCGTGCCTGGTCCGAGTCTTATGTTTCTGCGCGTGTCCTCTGTGGCGTCGCCGTCGCCTAGGGCTTTACGGAGAGCACTCCTTGAGATGCACTGGAGCCTTTGAGCTGCACGGGATTCGATGACGACGTTGGAGGGAACAGTGGTGGAGCCACGCACTTCTGACACTTAGCTGGCACCCCTTAGCTGGCACCAGGCACCTCTGAACGCGTTGGATGGAGCTTTCCGGGATCACCGGTGCAGCACTATGAGCATCGTCCCTCCACGGCAGGACGCTTCTAGACGCCGTCGGAAACCTCCGAATACGCCACGACTTGCTCCAAGAAGGTCGTCGTAAAGCGTCAGCTGGTGGGGTGCGGCGCCGAAGTCGCCGCCGAACCGAGCGGTGAATCAGCCTTGACTACGATCCCAGCGGCGGGGGCTCATTGACCCGGCTCGAGACCACCTGGGCGCCCTCGAGCCGGCGGCGGGGTCTTGGTGGCAATGGGCGATCTGATCTGGACGCGCGTCTTCATCGAGGGATGGGGGTGCGGCTGACCAGCGCAGCCGCACACGAGCCTCTGGAAGACCGCGTCGCCGCTCGCCATGATCGGATCCTGGTTTCCTGCACTTGGCTTCTGCTGCAGCTGGGACATCGAGATCGCCGGCTCAGGCCTTCGTGCCTATAGCTTCAAGTGCCAGAGGAAGTTCCAGGAATGCATGGCACCTCCACTCTTCAGCACCTCCACTCTTCAGCACCTGCACTCTGCCTGCGAGGTCTCGACGGCGCAGAGATTCGAATGCCCTGAGGCGCAGCCGACCCTTGAAGCTACACGCCCTCGACCTCGAGGAGTTTTGGAGCCTGGGCGGCCATTTCCATCAGCTGCTCCTTTCGACAAGTGCCCCGCGACATCACGATGATTCCTATGAAAAGGGCCATGAGACCGGAAGCGGTAGCCTCGGTGTCCAGCTCTTCTGGAACCTCCTCTCGCGTCTTGGCATGGTCGATGAGTCGCTCGAAGAATCCCCTGAAGTTATCGAAGGCTCCAGAAACCAAGACCCGAATTTCTTTATCGTGTTGCGCGATACTGAGCGAGGTATTCACCAGAAAGCAACCGCGTTTCTGCGGATCGTTGGCTGCGACCTCGACAAGTTCATGGAAGAAGTCGCAAATCGCTTGACGAGGTTCTCCCCTCGCCTCGAAGGACGAGAGCATGGGCTGTCGCTCATGGGCGTCGTATCGCAGCAGACTCCGGATGAAGAGCTCTTTCTTGCTACCGACGGCGTTGTAGAGACTCTGCCGCGGCACGCCTATGGCATCGGTCAAATCTGTCATCGACGTATTTGCAAAGCCTTTGTCCCAAAACACGTACATGGCGCGGACAATGGCCTCGTCAACATCGAAGTTCTTTTTCCAGGGCATCTAAAGATTCCGCTAGCTAGTTTGCGAAGCCTAGCCTTCGCCAGGCGGATCGACGAGTATCAAGGCAGTTGTGGCGGGCCGACTGAGGGGAAGTGCCACAGGTATGGCCTCGATCGCGGAGAGTTCCGTCTTCGATCCCCGCCTGGGCCGTTTTCTCAGCCAAGTGTAGTCGAAGGGCTCGACGGAACGGAGCTCATTTTTAGAATGATGACATCTAAATGTCTGCCGGTTGTTTGGATCGATCGGTCACAACTCCGGCCATATTTCGCGGTGTTAGAATATCGGGTCGAGTTTGTGAGAGGTTTCTATGCGGCCGGCAAGATGTTTATTTTCAATGGTTTGCAAGCTGAATATTCGAGTCTCGGCGGGGATGCGGCCGGGGTTCCAGCGATCAAATATTTGACGCGGGCAGTCCATGGATGACATTTTCCCGCCTATCTCTGGGCGCCAGCGCAGCTCTCGGGGAAGAGGAGCGCGCCTAACGAAATATCAAACAGCCATTGATACCTGGACTAGCGATGACGCCGGTTCACCGTCATCCGACCGAGGAAGCCTCACAACTCCGCCTAGCCTGCATGATGCACACCCCACAGAGAAGGCTATGCGGCCGTGGTGTTCAGCGCCGCCATGAAGCCCCGCGAGCTCGGAGAAGACCCGGAGAAAGCGCCGATCTTGAAGGCACGGTCGGATGTCCCCATTTAGTGAATCAAATATCTAGTCCCAAGGAGATGAACCATGAAAAACACAGGTAAGACAGTAAGCTTGACCGCACTAGAAGACATCGAACTCAAGGCAAGATTCGAGGGGAACCGGCTGAAGGTCGCAGTGCTTTGGGGCGATCCAGCGACGGGTCCCGTTGCCATCCTGTTGCACATGCCACGGGGGCATGTGGAACCGTTCCATGTGCACACCAGTGACTATCACTGCGTTGTCGTCAAAGGCGAACTGCGCACACAAGCTAGGGGCGGTGAGATCTCGAAGGCTTACGGTCCAGGATCGCACGTTTTCCAGCCAGGAGGTGTGTTGCACGCTGAGAGCTCTGACGCTGAAAACGACGTGCTGGCATTCGTGTACTTTGACGGGCCGATCGATGTTGTTCATGAAGACTAAATCTCGTTCTAAATCACTGAGATACACGAGTCTCAACCTCCACCTTTCCTAACTAAAGGGCCGAACGATGACTGACAATAAAATTGCTTCCGACTTTCCGTTTCAAAAGAACTATATCGATGTCAACGGGTCGCGAATGGCCTATGTCGACGAGGGTGAAGGGCCCGTCGTGCTCTTCGTTCACGGCAACCCAACTTCTTCATATCTCTGGCGGAACGTGATCCCGTATGTGACGGATAGTTTCCGGGCGATCGCTGTCGACCTGATTGGTATGGGCGATAGTGATCAACCTGAGCTCGCCTATACGCTTCAAGAACACTTTCGTTACCTGGAGGCATTTGTTGATGCATTGGAGCTGAGGGACGTGACTTTGGTGGGTCACGACTGGGGCGGAGCACTCACGACGCTTTACGCAACGCGGACCAGCAGCAACGTCAAAGGCATCGCGTTGATGGAGGCCGCCGTTCCTCCAGCACTTCCGTACAGCAGCCTTGATGATCTTGGTGACCGCCAGGCGATTGAAGCCTTCACAGGATTCCGTGATCCTGACATCGGGCCGCAGTTGCTCATGGAGCAAAACACTATGGTCGAAGGGATACTGCCCTCACTCGTTGTCCGCGAGCTTTCAGAGGTGGAGATGGGTTTTTATCGGAGGCCTTACTCCACCTCCAAGTCTCGCAAGCCCCTCTACGTGTTTACTAATGAGATTCCGATTGCGGGAACGCCGGCCCGCAATGTTGAAGTGATGAAAGAGATGCAGGAATGGCTGGCGACTTCGGAGCAACCCAAGCTCGCGCTGTTCGCCTCGCCAGGGATGTTGTTCACGGAAGCCACGGAGGGACTCGTTTCGTCCACCTGGGCCAATGTTGAGACAGGCGATATTGGCCCAGGTGTTCATTTCGTCCAAGAAGATCAACCCGATGCCATCGGAAAGAGCCTTGCAAAGTGGCTCTATGAGAAGTCGTAGCGTGATCACTGTGACGAAGCCTGGCGACCGGCCATTACGGCGCCGGCGGCGGTCGACAAATGCCTTAACCGAACAGATCATGCACCCTCTACATGAGAAGTAGCAATGAATATCAATAGAATTATGGACTTCGCGATCATTGCGACCGGGTTCTTTCTGATCGTACTTGCAGGCGGACGTTTCCTGGTGGACCCGATTGGCGGCCAAGGAGCCTTCGGCATTCAGCAGGTTGGCACCGACGGAAACCTCTCCTTTCACTACATCAAGGGGATACGGGATTTAGTCATCGGGGTCTACTTTTTGATCCTGGTTTACTACAAGCACGATATTTTGCTGGGCTGGTTCTTGCTCGTCTCTGCGATCATTGCAGGCACGGACGCGTGGATCGTCATTGGCTACAACGGAAACAGCCTGCTCCATGCCTGGATGCATCTGACGGCACTCCCGATTTGCGTCGGCGGCGGACTTTTCTATCTGCTGAAGAACGGGGATTCCCAGGGAACCAGCTAATTCCGAAAAAGCGGTGAGCGGCCTGGTGCCCGGGGTCAAGGACGCGAAACGCCGCGCAGCGGTCCGCGAAGCGGATCCTTGGTGCGTCCGGCATGCCTCTACCTTAGGAATCGTCGTTAGAGAAGAGGTGCCAGACCACCGGGGGCGCCTTCATGCAGTTGGAAGAGAGCGCGGTCTTCACCCGGGGCGCCCTCGAGCCGGCGACGGGGTCTTGGTGGCAAGGGGCGATCTAGCTCGTCTGGCTGCGCATCCTAGGCGGCGACGACTTCGTCGGAAGTCTCGGCCGTGGTGGCGCCCTGGAAGAGCTTGCCGATGTCGAGGGCCGAGAAAAATTCAGGGTCTTGACACAAACAGATGGGGATTCTCGCGTGACGGGAAAACGGGCCTGGGATGGCTTCCAACGTCCCAACGCCCAATCCAAGAACCGGGCGGGGAACCGCCCGCACCCGAACCCCTCGGAGGTCTCGACCATGAAAAAAGCGTTTGTCTTGATGATGCTGCTCGCCTTCCTTATCCCCTTGCAAAGTCAGGCGCAAATCACGTTTATACTGCCTGACGGCGCGAGATGCACGCACAAGTACGATATGCCCAACAGCTTCGGGGGGTGGGCCGGCCGCTACGAGTGCACCGCCAACACCGCCGCCGCCGAAACCTACTGGGGCTGGGGCCCCGCTTTGAGCGATCCGCCGGCGAATATCGAAGCCCCTTGAGCCTTTGGATCTCTCCGCCGCGCTCTGGCGGTGGAGAGGTCTGGAACCTCGCGATACCCTTGGCGCCACCGGTTTGTCGAACGGTCCGGTGCGAAGGACACGCTTTATGAGAAGCAAGATCTCAGCGTTTGCGTTTCTCTTGGCTGCTCTGGCGACGCAGGTCGTCCTGACCGAGCCGACCGTGGACTTCGGGGCCCCGATTCCGCCATTGCCGTTCGGAGCAGAGGCGGTGGAGAAGATGTGTCGGTCGCTCGAATCGGAGGAGGTCCAGGTGCAATACGACGCCGCGCGTTACTTCCTCCACCACGGCAAGCTCGACAAGACCTCCCCTGCGGCCGTCGACTGCCTCCTGAAGGCTGTGGAGCGCGGGGCCATCCAGCCCGTGCAGGCCCACGCCGGCTTCGCTCTGGTCGAGTACGGCTCGGCGGCGGTGCCGGGGTTGATGGAGATCATGGGTCGGAATCGGGAGAACAATGCCTATTGGGTGGCGGTGGGAATGCTGAACCTGCTCGGCCCGGAGGCCGAGCTCGCCGGTGACGAGATGCTGCGAATCTTAAAGAACGGCCGGGCTTCCGCTCGGGAACGTCTCGACGCGGCTGATGTGCTGTTTAAAATCGGAGACCCGGAGCAGAAGAGTCTCGCCTACCGAGTCATGCTGGAGGTGGCCGAGTCAGCGGATACCGAGGCCAGCGGAGCCGCCGCCTTCTCGATTACTAGGACCAGGAATCTGGAGGCAGTTCGCTTTCTAGTGAGATGCGCGCGCGAGAACGGTGAGGTCGGGTGGCGGGTGATGTGCGTGACCGAGCTCGGCAACGTGGCGGCGGGTCTGCGGGAGCCGCTTGATTCAGCGGAAGCGCTGCGCTGCCTGAAAGATCTGAGGGACGATCCTGAAGAGCTCGTCCGCGCTAGCGTCCGGCGGGCCCTCGACTATTAGGATGAGAAGCGACCGGGGAAGCTCCAGGACGGGTGACCCGCATGTCCTCCGAGGCCGGGCTGACTAGAGCGCCGCCGGATCAGCACGACTCCGGCCCCAAGGCGTGCGGCCCCGCAGCTCAGCCGATTCGCAGAAGACTGTCGGCCCGCTGGGGCTAGGCCGGACTAAGCCAGGCGCCATTGACAGCGCCAACGAGCCGGTGCGGATCCGTCGGCTTTGTTGATCAGCTCAACTTTCACGTCCTCGGCTCCACTCAGCTCTGCCAGTGCCGTGAAATGGCCGGTCTGAAGCCTGCAGAACTCATGCTGCTGGACCAGGTAGCCGATGATTTCGATGTCGGCTCGATCTGGCGCGCTTCGAACGCGGACCTCGCCGTTGTCGTGGTAGAGACGCCAGATATTGGCGTAACGCGCGAAGACGAAGTCGGGGCGGCCCGGGCGAATCAGGGCGGCGTAAATATGGTCGAAGCCTTTGATGGGAAGGGGCGTTTCAGGCGACGCCCCGGTCAGGCGGGCCAAATAGGGGGACCCGGCGCGGCGGGTGTGGCCACGGTGCGTCCGAAATCAGGCCGACACTGCCTCCACTGTGGGCAATCCGTCACGGGTTGAAAGCGCCAGATCCGGCGTTTTCTGAGTCGAAAGTCGGGCATCCTTCTTGCTGATAGACCTAGAGCGTCCCCCTAACCACCCCAGGCCTCCCGCCGGCTTGGAGCCTATTGACTCTTCGGTGCCCCTTAGGAAGATTCCACGATGCATCAGCTTCTCCCTCGCCCCCTCCGGTCACGAAAGTTCTCTGCCCCTTTCCTCGCTCTCTGCCTAATGGCTTTCCCGATGCAAGCAGACCAGCTGGTCCTTCGCCTCGGCCCCGAGCTGACGGAGCTGCCGCTTCCGATCGGCTCAGAAGATCCGGAATTCTCATCCATTCCCGCAGAAACGCGTGTGTTGGCCTACCTCCCGGATGACCGACTGCTGGCGGTCAACGGCATCGAGTCTGAAGAGGGCTCGCTCCTCGGCCTGAGGCTTGTCGAGATCCACGCCGACGGCACGGCGACCGATATCGGAGAGATCGCGCAACCCGATGTCGGCTTCCGTTGGCAAGAGGCGCTCGACCTCGTGGTGGACTCCGACGGCCGGCTCTTTCTCCTGGCCTCTGCATTCTTCTCGAATCCACCGACCACGGGTATCCAGCTCGTAGCCCTTGACCCCACGGATGCCGCCGTCCTGTCGAACCGAAGTCTGGACCGCGACGTCAGCTGGTTGGCGACGGCGCCCTCAGGTCTGTGGGCGAAGTCCGAGAACGGTCTCGAGCTGCTCGATCCGGACAGCGGACGCTTCACCTTCGTCCAGGGGCAAGGCGTTGAAACGGCCCTCGATGGCGAGACCGATTCGACGGGCGCCCTTTGGCTATTTGACAGCCCAGGCTTTTGCTCACCGCCGTGCACCATGTATTGGCGCCTCGATCCGGCGACCGGTTCGATCACCGAGCGCATCAGTTTCCTCGTTCCGTCCCTGATTCCACGGGACATGACGATCCGACGCACGTGCCAGTGCTCGCCGACCCGGCTTTGCCTCCAGGGAGGGCGATTTCTAGCCGAAGTGTCGTGGAGAGACTTCTCGAACCGCCGCGGCGACGGTGTGATCGCCGCAGCGCGCAGCACCGACAGCGGGCTCTTTTGGTTCTTCGACCCCGCCAATTGGGAAGTGGCCGTCAAAGTGCTGAATGGATGTGGAGCCAACAACAACTTTTGGGTCTTCGCCTCGGGCTCGACCAACGTGGAATACACCCTGAAGGTGACCGATCTAGAGACCGGCGAGGAACAAATCTATGAGAACTCCCTTGGACGGACGGCAGTAACGGTCACCGATACGACGGCCTTCGCCTGCGATTAGCCGACCCAGGGCGTCTTTTCTGAAGGTGGGGGAGACGGTCGACGGGTTCCCCAGCTGATGTCAGCTCCGAGCCCCGTGCCGCGGAGGATGGCCGTTTTTCAATGCTTTTGCCGGGCAGGCTTTCTCGCTGGCGCCTCGGTATCGACAGAAGAATGGACTTCGGGGCGCGGATCTTTGCCAGATTGACCAGAAGAAAGAGTCGATCGATCGTTTAGAATAACTACATGAGCCAGACATTGAGTATTTTGCTGGTCGACGACGATGAGGTCGATCGCCTTGCGGTGTCCCATGCGCTGCGCCAATCCGGTCTCGAGGCCAAGGTGGATCAAGCCGACAGCCTGAAGAACGGACGGCAGGCCCTTCGGGAAACGCCCTACGATTGCCTTGTTCTCGACTACCACCTCGGCGACGGTCACGCCACGACCCTGCTCACCGAGCACACCATAGCGCCCGCCGACAGCGCCTTTGAGCGTCCGCATCCGGATCTGCCGCCGGTGATTATCCTCACTGGATCCGGCAACGAGAGCGTCGCCGTCGAGCTGATGAAGGCGGGGGCCACCGACTACCTGCCCAAAGATGAGCTGACCCCGAGCCGCATTGCGCAGAGCGTTCGCAATGCCCTGCGCGTGCACGCCAGCGAGGCCGCCGCCCGCGAAGCGCAGCGCGATCTGGAGCTGCGCGTGGTCGAAAGGACCTCCGCCCTCGCGGAGGCCTATCGGGAGCTCGAGCAGCAGATGGACAACCGTCAGAAAGCCGAGGAGCAGGCGCGCCAGCACCTCGAGCAGCTGGCGCACGTCGCGCGCCTCAGCACCCTCGGCGAGCTTGCCGCAGAGCTGGCCCACGAGCTCAACCAGCCCCTCGGCGCGATCGCCAACTACGCCCACGGTTGCGTCAAGAGGATCGAGAACGATACGGCCGACCAAGGGACCGTGCGCCAGGTCTTCGTGAATATCGCCGAGCAGGCGGAGCGCGCCGGCAAGATCATCCATCGCCTGAGGCGCCTCGTGGAGCGCCACGAGCCGGTGCTGACGCCGATCGATCTGAATACGCTGCTCAAAGACATTCTGGGTCTCCAGCAGGCCGAGCTGTCCCACCGTCAGGTCCAGCTCAAGCTCGATCTTTCGCCCGAGCTCCCGAAGGTCCAGGCCGACACCATCCAGCTGCAGCAGGTGGTGCTCAACCTGGTGCGCAACGGTATCGAGGCGGTCGCCGAGCTGCCCCCGGCCCGTCGGGTGCTCAGCCTGCGCAGCTGGCAGGCGGGCCACGACCGCCTCGGGGTGTCGGTCCGCGATGAGGGGGTGGGCTGCAGCCCGGAGCAGCTCCAGAGGGTCTTCGAGCCCTTCTATTCGACGAAAGAACGAGGCATGGGGATGGGTCTGGCGATCAGCCGATCGATCGTCGAAGCCCACGGCGGCGAGCTTTGGGTGATGCCCAATCCCGAGGCCGGCCTCACTTTTCGCTTTACGCTACCCGCAGAAGATAAGGATAAGGACGCCTAAGGATGCAGCCGACCGTTTTCATCGTAGACGACGACAAGGCCATGCGGGACTCGCTGGTCTTCCTGCTCGATTCCGTCCAACTGCCCTCAAAATCCTTCGATTCGGCGCAGGCCTTTCTCGAAGGTTTTGACCCCAGAGAGCCCGGCTGCCTGCTGCTCGATGTCCGGATGCCCGCAGTCAGTGGACTGGAGCTTCAGGAGAAGCTGCGGGAGGACGGCCAGAAAATTCCCGTGGTCATGATGACCGCCTATGCCGACGTGCCCATGGCGGTGCGCGCCATGCACCATGGCGCCGTTGACTTCATCGAGAAGCCGTTCAACGAGCAGGCGCTGCTCGAGTGCATTCAGCGGGCCCTCGACCGCGACTCGAAGATGCGGCAGGGGCTCGAGCTGACCCAGGCTATCGAGGGGCGGCTCGAGACCCTGACCCCCCGCGAGCGTCAGGTCATGCAGCGGGTCGTCCAGGGGCACCTCAACAAGCAGATCGCCAGCGATCTCAACCTGAGCCCCAAGACCGTCGAGCAGCACCGCTCCAAAGTGATGGACAAGATGGGCGCGGACAGCCTCGCAGCCCTGGTGCGCATGGCGGTCGAGGCCTCGGTGGTTTAGCCGAGGCCCCGGTCCGCTAGATCCAGCGCGCCGCGACCGATCGCGGCGCGGCTGGACTGTTGCCGCGGGCCGTTAGGCGCGCAGCACCAGCATCGGGTCGGTGCGCAGGGCGCGTCGGGCCGGAAGATAGCTAGCCAGCGCCGCGACCAGGGCGAGCACCAGGGCCGCCGCCACGAAGGTCACCGGATCTGTGACGCTGACGCCGTAGACCAGGCTGCCCAGGAGGCGGGTGGCGACGAAAGCCAGCGGTAGCCCGAAGGCGACGCCGATCGCGCCCAGGCGAACGCTGCGCTTGAGCACCCACATCATGAGCGCATTGGGGTCCGCGCCGAGCGCCAGCCGGGTCGCCAGCTCGCGCTGGCGCTGGGCCACGGCGTAGGCGGTGACGCCGTAGATACCGACCGCCGCCAGCACGATGGCGAGCAGCGCGAAGGCGCCGAGGAGCAGCATGGTGAAGCGCTCGCGAGCCAGCGAATCGGCGACGCGGGTCGCCAGCGGAACCAACTCGCTCACCGGCGTGTCCCCATCGGCCGTCCGCACGGTCTGGCGTACGCCCGCCGACAGGGTGGTGGGCTCGCCGTCCTGGGCGGCGCGGGCCATCATGATCATCGGTCCGGCGGGGCTCTGGTCGAGGGGCACGTAGAGGGCCGCCGAGGGAGAGGCGGTGAGGCTGCTGGTCTTGATGTCTTCGACCAGCCCGATGATTGTCCGCCACTCGACGGTGCGCCCGGGAAAGCCGATGCGCTCGCCGATCACCTCTTGGCCTGGCCAGTAGCGCTCGGCGAGGCCGCGGCTGATCACCGCCACCGGCTGTCCGGTCGAGTTATCGCTGCGCTCGAACCACCGGCCTTCCGCCAGGGGCATTTTGAGCACGTCGCGGAAGCCCGGGCTGACCACCGCCTGGAAGTCCGCAAGCGGCCAATCGTTGCCGGTGGGATGGGGGCGCCCGTCGATGAGGAAAACCGAACCGCCGAGGGTGCCGATGAAAGGTGACTGATTGGTCACCGCCACGCTCTCGACGTTGGGAAGACCCTCCAACTGGTCGAGGATGCCGTTATAAAGCTGCCGCTGGGCCTCCGCGGTCTGATAGCGAAACGTCGGCGGCGCCACGCGGGCGGTGAGCACCGACTCGGGCTCGAAGCCGGGCTCGAGATTGATCTGCTTTTGGAATGAGCGCAGCAGCAGGCCGGCGCCGATCGCCAACACCACGGTGGCCGCCACCTGCACGAGCACCAGGGCGTCGCCCATGCGCTTGCCCTGCGCCGAGCCGGAGCGGTTCTCGCGCAGCGTGGTCGCGAGATTTGGCCTCGAGGCCTTGAGCGCCGGCGCCAGACCGAAGAGCAGGCCGGTGATAAGCGTGACGCCCAGGGTGAAGAGCAGGACCCGCGAGTCCATGACGATCGCCTCGACCCGCGGCACGTCGTCGGGCAGCAGCCGGCGCAAGGCGCGGACACCCATGGAGCCGATCAGCAGGCCGATCGCGCCGCCGAAGGACGCCAGGACCAAACTCTCGGTAATCATCTCCGAGATCAGCCGGCCGCGCCCGGCGCCGATCGCCGCGCGCAGCGCCAGCTCGTTTTCCCGCGAGCGGGCCCGGACGAGCATCAGATTGGCGACGTTAACGCAGCCGATCAGCAGCACGAAAACCACCGCGGAGAGCAGCACCAGAAGCGCCACGCGCACGTCGCCGGTGATCTGTTCGCGCAGGGCGACGGCGGTGGCGCTCGCGCCGTAGTCATCGGGCATGGGCCACGGGAAAGCCTCCCGCACCTCATTCATCAGGGGCCCCATGGAGGCGCTCGCCTGTTCGACCGTCGCCCCGGGGTTGAGACGACCGAAGGCGAACACGGAGCTCAGACCGCCCCAATACGCTCCGATATCGCCGGCGTCCATGGTGACGGGAATCCACAGCTCGACTTCGGGGGACGGGAATTGGAAAGACGCCGGCATCACCCCGACCACCGTGCGCTCAACGCCGTCGAGCTGCAGGGTCTTTCCGAGGATTTCCCGATCGCTGTTCATGGGCCCGGTGAAAAAAGAGTGACTCAAAATCACCAGGTTACCGGCCCCGGGCCGCTCATCGCCGTCTTGGAACGGCCGGCCCATTTGGGGGGAGGCGCCGAGGGTCTTGAAGAAACCGCTGGTCACCGCGACGCCGACGAGGCTGCGCGGCTCGCCCCGGCCGGTCCAACTGTAGCGCGACTCGAGGGAGTAGCCCGCCACGCTCTGATAGAGAGAAGAGCGCTCCTCGAGGATCTGGAAGCCGCCGCGCTGCCAAAGAGCCTCCGGCCATAGGCTCACCAACTCTTCGGACGATTCAAACGGCAGCGCGTTGAGGAGAATGCCGTTGACGACGCTGAAGATCGCCGTATTGGCACCGATTCCGAGGGCGAGGGTCAGAATGACCGTCGCCGCAAAACCCGGACGTCTAAAGATCGAACGCAGCGCGAAACGGACATCACGAAAAAGCAAGATGCTGAGCCTCCAGGGGGGGAAGGTTTCATCAGACGACTCGTCGATTGAGAGTCAGCTCGGGCCTGAGGCCCTTCTAGTGACCCGGTTGACAAGAACCTTCCAGAAGTCTTCGAGGATCTCGTGGTGCTGGCAAGGCGCGCCGACGCAGGAATAGCCCAGCTCTTTCGAGGAGGCGCAACGCAGCC
>JBCDKB010000181.1:0-15068 GCA_038747035.1 Acidobacteriota bacterium
ATTGCAGCTGCCCTGCTTCAGCGCCGCGGACAGCCCGTTGTTGAACAGATCGCGGTAGCCCTGGCCGACCCGGGTCAGCATGAGCTTGACCTGGCTGCGGGAGCGGTGCGGCACGACGAGCTCGATTTGGGCCGCTTCACCCGGCACCACCGGCGTCCAGAGCTGGCCGTGCCCGCGCACGTCGGCGCCGGTGTAGGGCCCCTGGAAGTAGCGCTGGCCGCGGTCCGCGGCGTCGCCGACGATCCACAGCTTGGCGCCCTTCGGCAGATCGAAAGTCCCGAAGCCGAAATTCAGATCGGTGGCGCCGGGGGCGAGCACGTCGAGACGCCAGAGCCAGCCGTTCTCGAGCCGCGTCCAGGTGCCGTCGCTCTTCGGCGTGGCGCGGAGGTCGACGGGGACGGCGAAACGGACCGGCGCCGGCGCTTCGTCGACGAGATTCTTGTCGAAGCGCGACGCGTCTTCGGCGAGCAGCGCCTGGACATCGACGCCGAGCAGCTGCACGGCGTCGACCTGCTGGTCGCTGAGCGCCGCCTTGTTGAAGGAATAGGGAGCTTCCCCCTGGCGCGCCCACGTGGGCAACGCCGCAAGAAAGCAGACGAGGGTCAACACATGCAAACGACGAAACATCAAATTCTCTCCGGTAAAGATTCTCTGGGGCGCGGCTCTGGGGGGGATGCGTCCGCGCCGGTGGAGGGACGGCCGAGCCTCGCGGGACAGGGGAGGCGGGACCGAACCCAACCGTTGGGGTTGCCTGCCTTGCAGCAAACGTCGTGCCAGCCTGATTCCGCCGGCGATCCCGCAGGAATCTAGCCCGTGGGCGGCCGCGCCCTTCGGTTTCTTCTCGCCCCCGAGAATCGGCAATCTCGTTCTTGAGAACGGCCGCACGTCCTCCGGGCTCAAGCGGGGACCTTCGAGACCGGCTTCTTCGTCCGGCTCAGCGCCGCCGACCAGGGCTAAGGACGACGGTCGAGCAGCTGGACCTCAAGCGGCTTCACCGTGTCCAGGTGCACGTCCCGCTGCGGAAACGAGATCTCGATCTCGGCGTCGCGGAAAAGCGCGTCGATACGAAAACGCACGGCGCTGGCGACCCGGTCGCGGTCGAGGAAACCGTGGACCCGGATCCAGAAGTAGGCTCGAAAATGCAGGGCGTTATCGCCGAAGTCCATGAAGAGCACGTCCCACGCCGGCCGTTCCAAGATCAAGGGCTCGTCGTCGAGGGCCCGCTCGATCAGGCGCTTCACTTCGTCCGTGGGCGAGCCGTAGGCCACGCCGACGTCGACCTCGGTGCGGATGACGTCGTCCGAAACCGTCCAATTCAGGACGTTCTGCTCGAGGAAGCTGCTGTTGGGCACGATCACGTGGGTGTTGTCGCCGGCGCGCACCCGGGTCGAGCGCAGGCCAATGCGCTCCACCGACCCCAGCACGCCGCCGACCTCGATCAAATCGTCGACTTTGATCGGCCGCTCGATGAGCAGAATCAGTCCGCTGATGAAGTTGTTGACGATGTTCTGCGAACCGAATCCGAGGCCGATGGCCACGACGCCGCCGAGCACCGTGAACACGGTCAGCGGGATACCCACGAGCTGGAATGCCCACAGGAAGAAGAAAACCAACAGGGCGTAGAGCGCCAGATTCTGCAGCGCCGCGGCGACGCCGCTGCTGACGTGCAGCTGTCGTTCCAGGAGGCGCCCCACCGCCGCCGAGAGGCGCTTGGAAACCCGATAGCCGATCAGCAGCAAGAGGATCGCCAGCAGCGTCTTGCCGACGGTCACCGGCCGGTCGTCGACGACTAAGAGATCGAAGTGCCAGAGCCGCACCAAGGACTGCCACACGTCGCCGGCCAAGGCGCCGAGGCGAACGGCCGGCAGCGAGCACTCCGCCTGCACCCTTTCGAGCAGGGTCTTGACCCGCCGGATGTCCGCGAGCTCGACATCGCCCTCGCGGAGGGTCGACGACAGCGTCTCCAGATACTTCCGGGGCCAGCGCCCCTCCACCGCACCGCCGGCGCCCTCCTCAAGGGTCCGACGCTCGGTGCCCAGCTGCTGCATCACCAGCTCGTGCTCACGCTGCTGCCGGTCCATCGCCTTCGCGAGCTGGTTGAGATCCAGCTCCGGCTCTTCGATCTCGTCACCGTCGGCCGCCGCCCGGAACCGGTGGCGCCACATATCGGCTTCAAGGTCGAGCCTTTGCAGCCGCGCAACGTGCCAGCTTTGGATTCGGTCGGCCGAGTCCAGGGCGGCTTTGCGGGCCGCTTTTTCGCTCCGGGCCTCGTCGGTCTCGAGCCCTTCGAGGCGCCCTCGGGCCCCGAGCCACCGGCTTTCGGCCAGCTCGATTTCGCGCTGGAGCTGCGGGCCGCGACCTTCAAGGACCAGGCGCTGCTCGTCGATCGCCCCGAGCCGCTCCGCCAGGCCGGACGGACGGGCGTCGAGGCGATCGGAGACGAACGACGCGACCTGCTTGGCGAGGTCGTAGCGGCAGCGGGCGGTCTCTTGCTCTTTGCGGGCGTTTTGTAGGTGGCGGCGGGCCAGCTCGACCCGCGCTTCAGCCGCGCGGCGCGACCAGCCGCCGGCATCCCCTAAGTCCCCGGCGGCGCGGGCCGCTGTTTCGGCCTCTTCGAGCTCGCGCACCGCGGCGTCGATGGCTTCATTCGCCAGGCGCTCCGCGTCCCCCTGGACCTGGCGTCGGTCGAGCACCCCGTCGAAGGTTGCGAAGTCGTAGGGGGGCGGCGACCCGACGCTCGACGACGGACCGTCCTCGAGCTCCTGGACCGCCGCTTCCGCCGCTTCCGCGATCGCCGTCGCCCGCGCTTCGGCTTCGAGATGGGCTTCCACCAGCCGGACGGCGCTCGCTGCGGCGACCGCCTCCGGCGCCTCCGCGCCGAGCAGCGGTTCCGCTTCGGCGCTCCACGTCTCGAGACGCTGCTCGAGCGCCGCGCGATCCGGTAGCGCGGATTCGTCCTGACCCAGGACCGGGGTCGCCGCGGCCCAGACCGCGGCGAGGACCGCAGCCCGCAAAAAACCGCGCAAGCCGGCGAGCCCGCGGATCATTCCATCGGCAGCCGCTGCGACGGCGGCGGTTGCACGCGGCGCGGCGACTCCGACGGCGTGGGCGACGTCTCGAGGTCCAGCACTTCCACCGTGCGACGGAAAAACGACTCGGCCTCCGCCGCCGTGTCGCCGATCGTCGTCACCCCGACCTTGCCGTGCTCCGACAGCGCCCCCATCATGTGGAAGAGCACGCCGGTTTTGCTGTCGGACGAGAAGCCGAGGCCGTGGGTGTCGAGCACGTCCATCAGGTCCTCCGGCAGCAGGCCGCAATAGGCCGGCGAGGTCAAGCTGTCGGTGGCTCGGTAGAACTTGCTTTGGCCGCTCGGGGCGACAAATTCACCGCTCTCCGCCCGCAGGTGGCCGCCGGTCAGGAATTGCAGCGCTTGAAACGGCACCGTCGTGCCGCCCATGCGCAGATTGATCTCGATGGCGTAGGCCCGCCAGGTGCTCTGGCCGTCGCCGTCGTCCCGGCGCACGGTCACGAAGTCGACGGCGAACCGGCTGACCACGCCCCGCCCGCTGAGCGCTTCCCCGACTTTCAGCGCTTCGTCCTGGATGACCCGGCGGTAGACCGGGTCCGCCGGGAATCGGCAGCCCGAATAGGACTGGCCGGCGCCGCCGCCGAGGATCTGGTCGTGGGTGGAGACGATCTCGAGCTCGCCGGTGGGCAGGATTCGCATCTGGACGCTCGGCGAGCGCACCTCGTCGCCCTGGACCATCTCCTCGACGATGCCGCCCATCTCGTGCAGCTTGGAGAAGAAAGCCTCGACGGACGATGGCTCATTGAATTCCACTAGGCGCAGCGCGCGCCGAATCGCCGCAAGCCTCGCCTCCGGATCTTCAGGCATCGGCCGCGGGTAGCGGAAGACCGCGTTGCCGGCGCCGGCGAAACTATGGTCGAGCTTGATCACCGCCCGCTCGAGGCCCGGCTCGTAGAGAGAATCGAGCACCTCCACGACCTCGGCCACCGACCGCAGGCGCTCGCGGCCGCGGGGCAAGGGCACGCCGGCGGCGCGGAAGATCTCACGGCTACCGGACTTGCCACCCAGGTCGAGCAGCGCCGGGTCGCAGCCGTTCAAAGACACGCCGAGCTGGTCGGCGAGGCGCTTCTCGAGCGCGGTGGAGTTGAAGCAGGTCAAATACACATACTCGGGATGCCCCATGCTCTGCCGAATGCGCTCGATCAGCCGCGGACGCTCGAGGATCTTCTCGGTCAGCGGCCGCGCCGTCGCGTCGTAGCAGCAGAAGAGCTCAAGCCGCGACCGGGCGCTGCGCGGCGACACGCCGACCAGCAGGCCCAGGTAGTAGTCGACAATCTCCGGATGCAAGGGCTGGCTGGTGACGTAAATCACCCGCGCCCGCGGGTCCCGCAGGCGCATCAAGCTGAAAAGCAGCCGCTCTTCATAAAACGGCGCGCCGGAAATCTTCGCCAGCTCTTCGGTATCGAAACTCAGCGAAGGGACGACGATCGAAGTGTGGGGCGCGGGGTCGCCGGCTTCGATCGCCCGCCAGAGGTGGGCTAGGCGCGGGTCGATCATGGGCAGTGATCTTAACCAAATCTCCCGCCGCCCAAGCCGTCGACCTTCAGCAAACTTACCGCCCACTCGGACGCTAGGCTCAAATCGAGATTACGTCGATTCCGACCGTGGGCCCGGGCCGAAGGCCTCGTTGTAATCCGCCACCGCCGCTTCGATCACCCGCTCGGCGTGTTCGCGTCCATAGGCCGGGCCGATCTCGACTTGCGACGGACCGGGCATCATCTTGTAGGTCATGAAGTAGTGCCGCAGCCGGGCGATCAGCTCGCCGGGAAGACTGTCGATATCTTCGGCGCCGCCCCACAGCGCGTCGCCGGAGACCACCGCCACGATCTTGTCGTCGGCCTCGCCGCCGTCGACCATCGGCAGCCCGCCGATGACCCGAGCGCCGAGTAGGACCTCGGCGCGGGTGATCGGACGTTCCGAGAGGACGCAGATATCGAGCGGATCCTGGTCGCCGCGTTCGGCCTCCGGCATCAGCGCGCCGACGCGGGGACCGCAATAGGTCCGGGGAATGAAACCGTAAAGCGTCGGCGGCAGCGACGAGCCCCGCTGCGGTCGGTCGACTTTCAGGAAGCCCGTTTTCTTATCGAGCTCGTACTTGACGAGGTCGTAGGGCGTGATCTCGATATAAGCGTAGACCCGACGGGGCGGGTCCGGCCCCACCTCGGGGCCGTGCCAGGGGTGGGGGCGGTAGCGGTGAAAGTCTTCCATCAGGGGCTCTCCACGGTCATCCGCCCGAGAGTGTATGCGACCCGCGGCCGCCCCGCGGATTGGCTTCTGGGCGGCTAGGGAAAAACGACATCCCAGGCCGCGAAGTCTCCTCCCTCGAAGCCATCGGCAAAGATCTCGTCGGTCGCCATGAGATTCGAGACGATTCCTTGGTTAGGGGGCAAGCCGGGCTCGGGGCCGGTCCAGGCGACGAGGACCTGGCCGTCGCGGACGGCGAGCGCGGGGTAGCGCTGGCTGCCCGCGAGCTCTACATTGATACGAGACGCCGGGCCTGAGAACTGGCCATCCCGGCCGATTCGTCGGCTCGAGATCTCGAACGAGAAATTCGGAAAGCTCGCCCAGACCACTTCGAACTCATCGCCCACCGCGGCGGCGGCCGAGGCGCTGAGGTAGTTCCCCGCGGCGTCCAACACGAGCTCGCCCGCAACCGGGGTTCCGGACGGATCAAAGACTCGGGCGGAGACAGCTGCCACTTGGAAAGTGCTGGCGTTCGTCCAGCTGACAAGGAAACTGCCGTCATCGGACGCCGCCACCGCCGGCCCCAATCCCGAGACCGGCGGCAAGCCGAGCGGGCTGTCCGAGACCGTCAGCTCACTTCCGACCGCCGCGCCGGCCGAGTCATAGCGCCGGAGCTGGATGCTCTCCGAGGCCCACGTGATCAACGCCCCGCCGTCGGCGGTGAATGCGACGTCCGGGTCCGTCTGCACGGCAGCTGTTCCGGTACTGACTGCGAAGTCGCCGCCGATCGGGGCACCGGTCGGGTCGAACCGCCGCGCCGAAATGGAAGAACCCGTACCGCCGCCGGAAGTATTCGCCCAGGCGACGAGGAAACTGCCGTCTGGTCGCATGGCGACGCTGGGGAGCAGCTGCCCCAGGGCCGTGGCTTCGTTCACTCGGAAAACGTCGCCGAGCGGCGCCCCGCTCTCCGCGAAACGTCGCCCCAGAATCTCCGAACCTGCGCCGCCGCCGATCACCACTTCCCGCCATACCGCGACGAATTCGCCGGCGACGGACGCCGCGAGGTCCAGCTGACCAGCGCCTTCGCCGGTAGAAATCTCCACATCGAGGGCATCGATGGGAAATCCGGCGCTGTCGAAGCGGCGCATCTCGACGGCCGACGGAAAATCCTGGGACCAGGCGAAAACAGCGGTGCCGTCACCCAGCACGACCACCCTCGGGCTGAGCTGGGTGCCGACGGGGTCGGCGTTGATGAGGCGGTCCTGGGCGTTCACCGGCGGGGCCAGGAGTAGGGCGGCTGCCGGGGCCACCTGGAAGATAAATCGGCGGAATGTCGACATCAGGCGATCTCCTCTCCAAAGTCACGGTGGAACGGGCCGAACGACGACCCTGCCCAACAAGGCGTCGTCGCGCGCCCGATCCCTCACCGTCCAGAGGTTGATCTGAGAATCGCCCCGCTCAGAAGCCTAGGCTGGAGGTCCAGGCGCTCGTGTCGCCGCTTTCAAAGCCGTCTTCAAAGATCAGCGGAAATTGTGCGATCTCGAGGAACGCGGCGGCGACGACGCCCGTGCTGCCCGCGGTGTCGGTGCCCTGGACGAAAACCAGGTGACGTCCGGGGCTGAGGCCCGTGGTGCTGAGGGTCGCCTCCACCCTTTCGACGGCGCTATCGAAGGTGCCGTCGGCGGCCGCCATCGGGATCCCCACCGCCCCCGGCGCCCATGGCGAGCCGATAAAGGCCTCCGCCGACGCGATATTTTGCGACGGTTCGGTACCGTTGCGATTCGAGAAACGGGTGTCGTCGAGCGTCGCCGAGACGTTGACCAGCGCGCCTTCCGGCGCCGTCGACGGCAGGACGGCCGTGTCCATGGCCTCCGGACCGGCGGGGGTCAGATAAGGGGTGCGGGCGACCTTGGCGGCGAAGAGCAGGGCGTCGATATTCTGCTGGAGCACGTCCGCCTCGAAGCTCGTGCAGCTCTGGAAGAAACTGGTGCCGATCTCGAACGCTAGACCCGCGACGCCGAGGTCGCCATAGAAAAAGTCGGCGCTCGATCCGTCGGCGATCGTGAAGTCGGAGATTTCGAGCGGAAAGTAGTCGTTGAAGAAAGCGACCTTGCGACCGAGGGTCGTGAACGCCGTGCCGTTCGCCGGCGACGACGAGGTGAAGCCCCACGGCCACAGCACCAGCTCGCTGAAGGAGTGGATATCGATAGCCACGCCGGTGGCGTCATCCGGCGCCGGGTCGTTCGGGTCGGGTCCGCGCTGATCCGGGAATATGGTCCGGACGTAGGCCTGGAGCGCCTGGATCTCCGGCTCCGACGCCGCCGACGGCCCACGGAAGACGTCGCTGCACTGCTGGCCCGACGAGCCGTTGCAGCAATTCCACTCGTATTCGAAGTTGCGGTTCAAATCGGCGCCGCGGGAGTCCGTATTGCTGCAATAGTCGTTGTTCTTATTCTTTCGCCAAAAGAGTCCGTCCTCCGCCTCCTTACGGCCGTCCGGATTGGCCTGCAGCATCAAGTGCACTTCGTGCTCGTCGAGCAGCCACGTGATGTTGGGATCGGTGCCGTAGCCCGCCACGAGAAACTCGGCGAAGCGGGTCCCGAGCTCGGCCGTGGCGTATTCGCGGGCGTGGATCGCGGTACTGGCGAAGAACACCGGCTTCGGACCCGGAACGGCCGACTGGGTGAGCTTGAGCACGAAGATGTCGTAACCCGCGCTCACCCCCGCGTCCTTTTCCCAGGTGTCGCCGACGTCGGTCCAGGTGGCGAGACCCGGGTTGTTGGTGGCGATCGCTTGGGCGGATTGGAAAGTCTCTTCGACGGTGCGGTAACACGGGAAGCCGGGGATACCGCCGCCCTGCTTCGCCAAAGGCCGACCCGCCAGCTCGAGCTCGCGGGTGCGCGTCTCGTCGAGCGTCACCGGAATCCCTTGGCGGCCCAAGAACTCGAGTCCGTCCCGATCGATGAGGGCGATCAGCTCACGCTCGTCGGGATTCAGTCCCCAGACGTCGATGTGCTCTGAAACCCAGCCCACCTCTTCCGGCGTGCCGGCGGGCACGAAGACCACCCACGGTCCGTCGGCCGAGACCTGGGCCCACGACGCCGGTAATTCAACGGGGTCGGTCGACGCCCACGCCGAACCGGGGAGCGCCAAAAGCGCGGCGGCGGCAAGTGCCGTGAGGGAAAGAAAGCGACAGGGGAAAGCACGTCTCATGGCAGTGGCCTCGATCTGGTTCATCGGAAGGGAGTCATCGGAAAGCAGGATGGGTTCCTAACCGGAACGCGCCAAAGGGGTGTTGACTCCGCCGCCGCGGACGTCCGAGATCGGCGCGGCGCGGGGCCAGATTCAAGGCGTCGGGCGCTTCACGGCCAGCGCGAACCACGCCGTCAGCAAGCCCACCGCCATCGCCGCCGGGGCGAAGATCAGCGGCCCGATGACCAGCTCAAGGCCGTGGGGAAAGCCCGGAGGTCGTCGTTCGGGGAAAAAATGCGGCCAGTATTCGAATTGACTCCAGCCGATCACGATCAAGATCGGCACCAGTCCCGCCACCGCAAACGCTGGTCTCTTATCGCCCCCGGCCAAGCGTCCGACCAACCAAACGCCCAGGGACAGCAGGATGATCGGCAAGAGCCCGAGTCCTGAGACCACGCCGAGGTTGGTCCGCGGCGCGGCGTATTGTGCCCCGAGGGCAGAGAACATCGCTCCGGCATCGAAGCCAGCCTGCCACGCGGCGCTGACAAAAACGAAAGGCGGCAGCAGCAGGGCGACGAAAGCGCCAGCGAGGAGTATTTTCTTCGACATGGCTCGCTGTCCGGGGTCCCGGCCGGCGTCTGAGCCCAAGCCGAGATTGGCGGAAACGCATGGGAATCGAACCCACCCCCGACGCCGCAACCGGCGCCGGACAACGGTTTTGAAGACCGCAGGAGGCACCAGCCCCCGAGCGCTTCCGTGGCGATTCTAACCGCTCCTCCGCCACTTGTGCGTCCCCGGCTGGCGATCCGCTCCGAGCGATCCGTCGAAGGTGGCCCGCCGTATCTGCCGTCGGAAGCAAGCCCACGACCCAGCCCTCCGATAAGATCCAGCGACCCCCTCAGCCATGACCACACACTTTCCCCCGGCCGAGCCCTCCCCGAGCTTCCCGTACCGCGTCCAAGAACGGATCGGTATCGGCTCGATGGGCGTTGTGCACAAAGCCATCGAGGTCGACCTCGACCGCGCCGTCGCCATCAAGACCCTCCGCCCGAGCGTGCTCGCCGAAGAGACACCGGACGTCCAGGCGGAGATGCGACGACGATTTCTCCAGGAGGCCCAGGCCGCCGGCCGTGTCTCCCACCCCGGGGTGACCACAGTCTACCGCGTCGGCGAGCACGCCGGCGTGCCGTTCATGGTCATGGAGTGGCTCGAAGGCCGAACCCTAGACGCCGTGATGCGGGCGGAGGGTCCGCTACCGGCGAAAGACGCCGCCGGCTGTCTCATCGACTTGCTCGACACCCTCGACGCCGCCCACCGGGTCGGCGTCGTCCACCGCGACGTCAAGCCGTCGAACGTGGTGCTGCTCGATAGCGGTCGACTCAAAGTCACGGACTTCGGCATCGCCCGCATCCAGGGCAAGGATCTGGTGCAGACCCAGGCCGGTGTGGTCCTGGCGACGCCGAAATTCGCCTCCCCCGAGCAGCTCCGGGGCATGGAGGTGGACGGCCGCGCCGACGTCTACGCCAGCGGGGTCCTGCTCTACTACCTGCTGTCCGGCCAGTATCCTTTCGAAGGCGCGAGCTTCATGGAGCTCGCCAGCGCGGTGCTAAAAGGCACGGCCCTGCCGATTTCCCAGCTGGTGGACGACCTGCCGCCGCGCCTTGAATCCATCGTCCACCGGGCGCTCCGCACGGCGCGTGAAGAGCGCTACAGCAGCGCCGCCCAGATGGCGGACGACCTGCGCTCGGTGCTTCAGCTCGGCAGCACCGTCGTGGCCGAAGTCATCGACCCCGAGCTCGAAACCGCCCGCTCCACGCTCAGCATCCGTGGCCTGCCCCGCGACCTGATGCGGGCGCTGGCGACTTTCGCCGAGAGCTGGCCGAAGACTCGCCTCGCCGAACAGGACTGCCGCCAGCTGCTCGACCGTCTGCTCGAACGCCCGCTCCACGCGCCGGCCTTCTCGGGCGCCGTCGACATCGGCGAGGAGTGGTTCTTTCTCCACGACGGCGTGCTGCTCGGCGCCGTGCGCCTGGGCGCCGACGAAGGGGCAATCCTCGAATCCGGCGTCTTCTTCCCCCGCGGCAGCGACCACCTGCGCGGCGACGACGTCATCGAGTCCCTCCCCGAGACCGTCACCCCCACCCTCTACCCCGTTCCCGAGCACCTGCCCGCCGGCCTGCTGCCGGTGCTGTGCAGCGTCCTGCACCCGCCCCGTCTACTGCACGCCGACCTGGATTCTTCGTACATCAATCTGCCGGTGATGGCGCAGAAGCTCCGCGACGACCATTTCGACGGCCTGCTGCGCCTCATGCACGGCGGCGACTGGGGCCTGGTGCTTTTCCTCGACGGCGAGTCGGTGCTGAGCCTCTACTCGGAAGGCTGGGAGCGCATCCCCAACGACAGCACCTGGCAGCGCTGGGTCTCCGAGCATCCGATCCGCGCCCAGGTCGAGAAGAAGACCGTCCGCCCGCCCGCGGAATGGTTCCGGCGCGCTTTCCCGAGTCTGCCTTTCGACATCCATCCGGTGGAAGAAAAGAATCCGAATGGCGGCACCGGCAGCGGCACCACCAGCGCCCGCCTGCGCCATTTCCTGACCTCCTCGCGCACCGGGCCGCTCACCTCGAAGCTGGGCGTCCGGCTGGCGGCGGGCACCGAGGTGGAGCCATTCCCCGGCGCCAATATCCCCTATGACCAGGCCCCCGGCGCCCGCTTCCTCGGCTGGGCGCTCGAGAACCTGCCGCGCTACTTCGCCGAGCGGGACCTGACGTCCGCCTGGAAGTACCTCGCCGACTGGCTGCCGCTGGTTCGACAGGCCCGGATTTACCACCCGCTGAAGCGCCCCGGGGCCCCGGACACCGATTTCTTCGACCTGGTGACCGAAGACGCCGATGGCAAGGTCCTCCACCTCGCGGAGCGCCAAGCGGCGCCGACGCCGGAGAGCGTCGCCACCTTCCACCAGAAGGTGGTTGCGGCCAAGACAGCCCGGCGCAAGACCGGCGATATCGGCGGCGTCTTCCTGATCGCCCCCCACTTCGATGACGAGGTCCTCGAGGCCTACCGCGCGCTGCTCGACAAGTCTTTTTCGAAGTCGTGGTTCGGCGTCGAAGAGTCGTTCACGGGCTACGCCGGATTCGTGCGCATCGGACCCCGCCGCGGCTTCCATCTGCTGCTGGTGGAAGAAAAAGACGGCGAAGCCTTCGAGCCGCTGCCGATCGCGAGCTGATGTCCGCCGACGTCGACGGCCTCACGGCACTCCGTCGCCGCTTGCACCGCCACGCCGAGCTCTCTGGCCACGAAGCGACCACGGCGTCGATCGTCGACGAAGCCATGGCGCACCACCGGCCCGACGGCGCCCTCCGCCGGCTCGGCGGCCACGGCGCCGCCTACGTCTTCACCGGCGCCGAACCCGGCCCCACGGTGCTGGTCCGCGCCGACCTCGACGCGCTGCCGATCGCGTCGGGCCTCGACCTCGAGTACGGCTCCGTCACCCCCGGCGTCGGCCACCACTGCGGCCACGACGGCCACATGGCGATGCTCGTCGGCCTCGCGGCGTCCCTCGCCCGCGCTCCCCTGCCCCACGGCCGCGCCGTCCTGCTTTTCCAGCCCGCCGAAGAAACCGGCGAAGGCGCCGCCCGCGTGATCGCCGACCCGCGATTCGAGGAGATCGAGCCCGACGTCGCCCTCGCCCTCCACAACCTCCCCGGCTCCCCCCTCGGCGAGGTGGTCCTGCGCGCCAGCACCTTCAACTGCGCGTCCGTGGGCCTGGCGGCCACCCTCCGAGGCCACACGTCCCACGCCGCCGAACCCGAAGCCGCCCGCAGCCCGACCTCGGCGCTCGCCCGCCTGCTCGAGATGCTACCCGCTCTGCCCGCCCAGCTCGACGATCCCGGCGCCCTCCTCACCGTGACCCACGCCGCCCTCGGCGACCCCACCCTCGGCATTACCCCCGGCCGAGCCACCCTGATGGCGACCCTCCGCGCCGCCACCGACACCGCCCTCCAAGCCCTCCGCCGCCTCACCACCCAGGCCCTCTCCGACGCCGCCTCCTCAGACGGCCTCACCCTCGAGATCGAAGCCCGCGAGCCCTTCCGCGCCGTCGTTAACGACGCCGCCGTCATCGACACCGTCGCCCGCGCCGCCCGAGCCGCCGGCCTCCCCGTCCGCCGGCTCGAGCAGCCGCTGCGCTGGAGCGAAGACTTCGCCGAATTCACCGCCCGCTCCCCCGGCGCCCTCATCGGCCTCGGCGCCGGATGTGACCAGCCGCCGCTGCACGCGCCCGACTACGACTTCCCGGATGCCCTGCTGCCGCTCGGGGTCGACCTGCTGCGCCGCTCCGTGGACGAGCTCGTCGCCCGCCCCTGGGCCTCCCTCCGCCGCCGGGTAGGCAAAGCCGCAACCTAGACCGCCAAAGCGTGCCACGCGTTATTGACTGACATCTCCTGGACGGCCACCGCATAGGCCTCAAACGAAGCGTCCGCCGCCAGCGCCCGCTGATGGCCGCCATCGACGTTCTGGCACACCGCCACCTCGCCGAGATCCGACGGGTTCACCTGATAGCCGAACGCCCGCAAGCCCACGAGCTCCCGACCCGTGACCGTCAGTCGGTTCGCGTCGTCTTGATAGAGATTCGCCAAAGTCCTCGGCGACGCGAGGTAGAACGGCGTGTGGGCATGGATACCGCCCAGGACCCAGGCATCGTTGACGAGGATCGTCCAGCGATTGGAGTTCATCACCGCGCCGCCGGTGAAGACCTCGTCCATAATGTGGAAGTTCCCTTGGACCAGGCCATCGATCCCCGGATTCGCCTCGTCCGCCTGCCCGACCCATCGCCCGAGCAAGAGCATGTTGTGGTCGGTATTCGCCGCGGCCCGATAGACCTCCCACGCCACCTCAACGCTCGCCAGCGCCGCATCCGGGTAGGCCGGACGGCTCGCAAAAACGCTATCTTCAAAAGCCTGTCGATTGTTGAACATGCAAGGCTCCTCTAAGTCGTGCCCGCGGGCGCGACAGTTCTTTGAATACTCTTCGGAATATTTCTTAAGGCACCGGTGACTTATGGGCCAGCGCCGTCTCCAGCGAGATCAGTATTGAGCCCGCCCGAAAGCTTCACAATGGGAAGCTTTCTTTCTGAACTCGCTGAAGCCACGATCCCGAATCAGCTGAAGCCAGAGCGCTATTCGACTTTTGACGACCAGCATGACTTGACAGTGCCCATTATCTTCAAGACGAGGAGTCGTGCCGCCCTAAATAAAGATCAAAGCCAACAGGTAGACACTCAAACGAAACCTCTCGTATTGCTGATTGCAAGCCTGGCCGCGGGGCCGGAGGCGCCCACCGTTTTGCCCCAAGAACCAGCACCAGATTTGGCCCAAGAAACCAGCAATAAAGTCTTATCAAGGGGCGACGAGAGTTTTAACAACGCTGATGCGATCTACGCGCCCGCGGAGACAAGTTAATCGAAGAGTGAGGCGAAAGGAAATCCTTTTCGGCAAAGCGCAACACGTTGAAGTGGTGGAAGTGGAGAGTTATTAAAATGACGGATGCGGACGAGACTAAAGAGCGGGCCCGAGTGACGATCCATCTCGACCGGGACTTGGCTCTTGCATTCTTCGAGTGGTCATATCAGTTCATGACCGATCACAACCCGACGTTCCGGCATCCGGCTGATGCCATTGCAGTGGATCAAATATCCACGGAACTCGAGCGAACGCTCACCGAGCCGTTTCTTCCCGAGTACGCGACTCTGCTCAGAGCGGCGCGTGCCCGAGCGCTCGCTGCGTACCGACATCGAATCGGCGATGAGCACTCTCAGTGGCTGGACAATCTCGACTACCAGGAGCCAGCGGTTGACAAGGCGCAACGCACCAAAGGAACTGCGGACGCTGCCCGCGACTCCGGTCGCTAGCCTGCAGCTGATGGCCGGACGGCCTCGAAGTCTTCGCGGCCCCCTAGCGACCTCACCCGTCGGCCGGTTTGGCACCACATCAGATCTCGCGGTCGGGAAGAGCGCCCCCAGGAACCTATGAATACCCGCCTCCGGCACACGTAGACCCTCCCATGGACGCCGATGTCAAAATCCGGGACCAGATCAAGATGGCGATCGGACCTGTGACCTCAAACTGGGGTCTGAAGTCGTGGAGACTGCTCTTCGTCGACGCCGCAGTCATCGCCTGGCCCTATACCTGGCTCGAAGCTTTCAGAATCGGGGCCGTCGATTATGGGTTCTCCTATCCGACAGCCATTCCGAACTTCGAGGCTCGCGCCCACCAGAGCGCGAGGACCAAGGGGGCGGTCCGGCGTCATCGGCACCGCGACGTCATCAAGGTCGTTCTGAGGTCAAATATGAATCGCAACGCCATTGAATTCACCGACCAGGATCGGACCTGGAGCTACGGGATTTGGCACCGTCACCGCACCGACGAGTATTCCGGAGTGCTTCAAGGGGTCTACGGTGGGGCGTTTTCGTGAGTGCTCGCCCGACCCCGTCTTGACGAGATTCCCGCTGCGTGGTGACGCTACGTTTTCTCTGGGAGCAGCTGCGAGATCTAGAACGGCAGCGTGATGGCGCCGGGGCGGAGGATGGCCGCCCGGGTCGCTTCGCGGA
>JBCDKB010000182.1:0-15034 GCA_038747035.1 Acidobacteriota bacterium
GTGGGCTGACGTCTACAGAAATTTGATCCCTAACTGTACCCGCGATGGGACCGTGCTCGCAACGAACTTTTCTCTGTATCGCCGGCCGCCTGGCCTCCGCCGCCGCGCACAGGGGCGGCGGGTCGCCCGATCTGGGCCGCGACGGGCTAGAGCGCGCTGAGGCGACTCCTGATTTCCGCGCCCCGGGGGTGGGTCGGGGCGTGGCGCAAAAGCGCATTCCAGTGGATTCGGGCGCGGCCCGGGTCCGTGAGCGGGCCCGCGTAGAGCTCGCCGAGCTCGAGGTGGGTCTCCGGGTGATTGGGCACCCGCAGCAGCACCTCATTGAAGATGTCCGCCGCCTTCTGGGCCTGCTCCGTTTTCTTGAAGAGCAGACCGAGGTTGAATTGCGCCGGCCAGTAGTCGGGCTCGAGCTCGATGGCTTTGCGATAGGTCTTCTCGGCGGCGGCGAATTGCCGCGTTTCCTCTTGGCCGATCGCGAGGTTATTCCAGGCCTCGACGAGGTTCGGCGCGAGCTCGAGGGTCCGTTCCGCGTGCCGTATCGCGTCGCGCCACTGCTGGGTGTCGACGGCGATGGCGGCCAGATTGTTGTGGGCGTCGGCCAGGCGGGGAAATTCCTCGACAACGGCTTGGAGGGCGGCCCGAGCCTCGTCGACGCGGCCGGACCGGTAGAGCGCGATCGCGGCGTTATTGCGCGCCCCGGGGTGGCTCGGGTTCATCGCCAGCACTTTCTCGAACTGGCGGTTGGCTTCGTCGAATCGGCCGAGCTCCGCGAGCACGCTGCCCAGGCTGACGTGCAGCTCGGTGCGCTCAGCGACGCTGAGGCGGATCGCTTCTTGGAGCTGGTTGATGGCTTCGTTGTGTCGGCCGAGGCGGGCCAAGAGGTGGCCGAGGGCGCCGTGGAGATCCCCGGCGTCCGGCCGGCTCCGTAGTCCTCGCCGGTAGCTCTCGATCGCCGCCTCCGGCTGGCGACTTCGCTCCTGCACGCGGCCGAGGAAGAGCCAGCCTTGGTCGAGGAAAGGGTCCCGTTCCAGCACCTTCACCAGTCGCTCTTCGGCCGCTTGGAGGTCGCCTTTTCGAGCTTCGACGATATTGGCGTAAAACGCGTTGACCCGCGGATGCTCCGGGTGGGCCCGCAGGGCTTCCGCGAGCACTTCTTCGGTCTCTTCGATCCGCCCCAGGCGCTGCAGGAATCCGGCCCGCTGGATCCGGATGTCCGGATTGATCGGGTCCTGGGTGACCGCGACGTCCGCGAGCTCGAGGGCGCGGGTGAGGTCGCCGCGCTGGGATTCGAGGCGGGCGAGCATCATCGTCGTCTGGGTATAAGCGGGGTCCAGGGCGAGGGCGCGCTCAGCGACTTCGATGCCTTCGTCGATCTTCTCGAGGCCCTCGTAAGCCCGCACCAGGTCGATCATCGCCGCCAGGTTTTGGGGGTCCCGCCGCAGGACGCTTTCGAGCTGCGCCTGGGCCTGGGAGTAGAGACGGTCGGCGAGGAACATGCGCGAACGCTCGAGGCCCACGTGCTGACCGATCATCTCCATCGGGTTCGGCCGCACGCCGTCGGTCTTTCTCTGCCCGGAGCCGACCGAAAGGTAGCCGAGGCTGCGCAGCTGGGCGACGGCTTCGCTATCGAGCTCGAGGCTCGCTTCACCTTCGGAGTCGTAGCCGGAGAGCCACTCGTCCAAGTCGCGCTTCATGTCGTACGCGATGTCGGTCTGCTGGTCGTGGAGGTCCGTCAGCTCTTTCGGGTCGCGGATACGGTCGTAGAGCTCGGGTTGGGGCGCGTCGATGATCTTCCACCGGCCGCGGTGCAGCACCTTGAGCTTGGCCCAGCCGTAGGTGTAATAGGGCAGGTAAGTCTCGGAGTAGTAGTCGCGGTTGGGCTCGCGGCTCCGCCGTTCAATAACCGGCGTCAAGTCGCGTCCGGATATCCCGTCGTCGCCGATCGGCAGACCGAGCAGCGAGAGCACCGTCGGCATGACGTCGACGTGGCCCACGGGCTCGCCGATGCGCAGGCCCGCCGGCCCGCCGGGGACGTGCATGATGAACGGCACGTGCAGGGTGGAGTCGTAAGCGAGGATGGCGTGGGTCCTCTCGCCGTGGTCGCCGAGGCTCTCGCCGTGGTCCGCGATGACGATGATGATCGGCGCGTCCTCGCTGGCACTCGACAGGCGCGGGTGGGTCAGCAGCTGGCCGAGCTGGTAGTCCATATAGGCCACCTCGCCGTCGTAGAGCCGGTCCCGGTAGGTGTCGCGGAACGGCGGCGGCGGCGAGTAATTCGCATGGGGGTCGTAGAAGTGCACCCAGGAAAAGAAGCGCTCGCCGTCCCCGAGGCCATCGAGCCAGGCGGTCGCTGAAGCGACCGTCGACTCGGCTGTCCGGTCGGCGACCATGCGCGCGCTCAAGTTGCGCCGGTCCGAGAGATCGTCGTCATAGACCTCGAAGCCTTGGTCGAGCCCGTATCGCTTCTCCAGAACGGCGGCGGACACGAAGGCCGACGTGCGATAGCCCTCGTCGAGCAGGCGCTCGGCGAGCGTCGTGACGGTCTCGGGCACATATTGCATGCCGTTGTTGCGGACCCCGTGCTCGAATGGATAAAGGCCGGACAAGATACTCGTGTGGGACACCAGCGTGATCGGCGCCACCGCCCACGCGCGTTCGAAGAGTATGCCCCGGGACGCGAGGCGTCGCATGACCGGTGTCTCGACATTCTCCGCTCCGTAGGGCTCCAGACGGTCCGGACGCGTCGTGTCCAGGGTGACGAGCAGGACAGAGCGCTGTTTCTTCGCGATCTCCGAGCTTGCGGCGACATCGTCGGCCGGGTCCGTTCCGCAGGCCACCAGCAGGGCGGCGAGGGTCGGGATCAGGACGAGACGGAGACTGTGGCGGCGCACCTTCGTGGTCATGGCGGGATGGAGCTCCGGCGGTTCGATCAAGGCTATCCGTGGTTCGAGTCTGGGGCCCTGGAGGCGGGGCCTGCGGGTCAAGGGAGGAACTATCATAGCGAGCGGTCGAGGCGCCGGAGCCATCGGCCACCGACCTGGAGAAATCGTTCATGTGGAGCTTCTATCGCAGCATTCTCGTCTGCCTTTCGGGCGCGGCGGTCTGTGGAATCGCCTTCGCGACTTCGCCGACACCTCCGGCCGGGCCGGCCGAGGGGCCGCCGCCGGCTTCCGGCGCGGTCGAGGCGGCGTCGCCTGAGTCCGCGGACTTGGGCGCAGACCCCAGCGCCCTGGCCCGGAAAATCTGGTGGAACCAGCCGAAGAAAATCGACGAGCTCGGCCTGGATGTCGGCCAGCGTCGCCGTATGGACGCGGCCCTCACGACCTTCTCAGAGCTTCGCGCGCGGACCATTCGGGAGCAGCGCCTCGCCTTCCAGGCTTTCGGCGAGGCTTTGGCGTCCGGCGACCGCGCGCGCATCGACGAGCGAGGAAGAGCCCTGAAGTTGATCATGGCGGCTCCCCTCGAAGGGCAGGTGACCTTGATGGCGGCGGTCGTGGCGGAGCTCCGGCCGGACCAGCGCCGGCGTCTCACGGAGCTTTACCCGAAGCTTCTCCAGCGGCAGTGGGTCCGCTCGGGGCGCGGACTGATCGGGCGTCGAGGCGGCCGCTGACGCTGACTAAGCGCGGTGGCGGTGGAGGTAGGACCCCATGCGCAGCTTACGGCGCGCGCTATCTGACGTCATATACCGGACCTTGCCGTAGATCGGACGCTCCGGGCCCCACGCCCGGTCGTGCCGTCCGAGCACCCAGAAGATGCCGCTATAGCTATTGGGGTCGCGGCCGTCGGTGGCGTATTTGTTGTTGAGCTCGATCATGACGTCGAGGGCGAGCTGCGGCGTGGGCGACCATTCGAAGATCTTCTTGCCCCACAGCATGCGCAGGTAGTTGTGGATTCGACCGGTCTGGACGAGCTCCCGCTGGGCGGCGTTCCACAGCTCGTCGTGGGTCTCCGCACGCTCGAAGGCGTCGAGTTCGTAGAGCTCCGGGCGCGGGTCGTCGAGGTGGTCCTCGAGCGTCTTGCGCGACCACTCCGGCAGGCTCCCGTAGGTGTCGAACTCATCGAGGAAGCGGCAGTTATTGAAACCGAGCTCGCGCCACGTGACGAGCTCATCGAGGAAGGATTCCGCTTCGGCGCCGACGCCCCACCAGCCTTCGCGCTGGCCGCGGGTGGTCGTGCCGAGGTCTTCCGCCTGCCAGCCCTCGCGCTCCATGAGCTCGCTGAAGACCTGGTGGGTCGAGATATGGCCGAAATGGAGGTACGGCGAAAGACGGCTGGTCGACGGGTGGTCGAGGTCGAGGCGGCCTTCGCCGTAGCGGGGTAGTCCGATATCGAAGAAGTCTTGGAGCCTCTGCGCGGCGGCTTCGGCGCCGCCGCGCTCTTCGACCGGCACGACGGCGTGGTCGATCGGCAGCGCCGCGAGGTCGGGGATCTCTCCCCGCCGGAGCTCCCCGCTGCGGTCGGTCCAGCGCTTAAGCGCCTCAACGGGGGGCGCGGCGGCGACGATTCCGGCGAGTGGCGCCAGTGGCGTCGCCGACGGCTTCTGCGCCAGGTGGGGCGGCAGGGTTTTTTGTAAAAAGCGGCGCAGGTCGACCGCGCGCTTGTGGACCTTATCGGCGGCGTTGAGCGGCAGCAGGCCGTTCGAGTCCACGGCGTCAAGGCGCGTTCGGAGGCGCTCGCCGGCGGCCTCGACCATCCGCGGCAGAAAGAAGGCAGGATAGTCGTCGGTGATGACCAGCGCCGCCCGGGACGCGAGGGCCTCGAGCAGCCCCCGGCCCTCCCCGGCCTCGGATTCGACGTAGGCGTAGTAGCGGACGCCGGCGGCGTCGAAAGCCCGCGCGTTGTCCACCATGCCCTCGAGCACAAAGCGGTGGAGCCGATCGCTGGCCCAGCGGTAGCCGCAGCGCAGGGCTTCGAGCACCAGCAGCGGCTTGCCCAGCTCCAGGCACCGGTCGACGGCGTGGTCGAGGGCGAAGTTCCAGCGACTGCGCCGCTGGGCGATCATCCAGTAGAGGACGTATTCGCCGCCGGGGTCGACGGATTGTTGATTGACGGCGCGGAGGCGGATCGGAGGAATAGCCATGGCGCCACGTTCGTCAGACGACGGGGCGCAGATGCTCCGGCAGCAGGGGGTCGATCATATTCAGCAGCTCCGCCGGGCGGTACGGCTTGGCGAGGAAGCCGTCGACGTCGATCGACGTGGCGTCTCGGCTGCTGTAGCCGCTGCACAGAATCACCTTGATGTCACTCTCGAGCTTCCGCAGCTCGGCCAAGGTTTCGAAGCCGTCGAGCTCCGGCATGGTGAGGTCGAGCAGAACGATGTCGATATCCCGCCGCCGCTTGAAGACGTGGAGGGCCTCGAGGCCGTCGGCGGCTTCGACGACGCGGTAGCCGCGGTGCTGGAGGATCTTGGCGGCGGTGCGGCGCACCGACGCCTCATCGTCGACCACCAGGATCGTGCCGGTTCGGCATTCCCCTTGCTCATGCTGGGTCGGTTCGCGACTCGCGGTCTCAGCTTCGCTCTCCGTCGACGGGAACCACACGGCCATGCGGGTCCCTTGGCCGACGACGCTATCGATCTCGATCGCCGCGCGGTGCTTGCGCACCACGCCGTGCACCGTCGCCATGCCGAGGCCGCGGCCGCTGCGCTTGGTGGAGTAGAACGGATCAAAGAGCCGCTGGCGGGTCTCGTCGTCGATGCCGCACCCGGTGTCTTCGACCTCGAGGCACACGCAGCGTCCGCGAAGCGGGTTCTGGGTGCCGGTCTCTAGGAGCCCGTCCGGCGGATCGGTGACCAGGGCGCGGAGCGTGACGTCGCCGGACTGGCCCTGGAGTGCCTCGGCGGCGTTGGTGATCAGATTCAGCACCAGCTGGCGGATCTGGACCGGGTCCGCGTCGATGGCGGGCAGCGACTCGGCGAGCTCGAAGCGCAGTCGCGCCTTTTTCGATACCGACGAGCGCAGCAGCTCGACCATCTCATCCACGATCACCGCGATATCGACTGGCTGGGACTTCGATTCGAGACCCTTGCCGGAGTAAGCCAGCATCTGCCGCGTCAGTTCCGCCGAGCGCTCGGCGGCGAGCTCGATCTCTTGCAGATAGAGGCGCAGCTCGTCACTCTCCTTCACCTGCATCAGGGCCAGGCCGACGTTGCCGAGGATGGTCGCGAGCAGGTTGTTGAAGTCGTGGGCGATGCCGCCCGCCAGAACGCCGAGGCTTTCGAGTTTCTGGACGAAGAGCACCTGGGACTGGAGCTCCCGCTGACGATTTTCCGCCCGCTGGCGCCGCAGCTCGGCGGAGGCGCGGGCGGCGAAGAGCTCGACCAGCGAGCGGTCCTGGGCGGAGATGACCTTCGGCCGGTCGTGGAGGATCGCCAGGATGCCGCCGACCTCGCCGTCGGCGCTGATCAACGGGGTCCCCAAGTAGCTCTCGGTGCCGAGCTCGGAGGCGCCGGGGAGGTGTCGGTAGCGCTGGCCCACCGCCTGCCGCACTTCGAATTGGGCGCCGGTGGCGATCACTTCCGCGCACGGCGTCCCCTGGAAGTCAAAGTGCAGCGGCTCGGCGAGCTCGCCATTCGCCGACAGGGCCAAGCAGCGAATTCGATCGTCGTCGACCTCGCCGACGAGCGCCCAGCGGACGCCCAGCATCTCTGACAGTCGGGCAACCAGGGACGAAAAGAAGTCGTGGCCGAAAGTGGCGGCGGTGGCTTCGACCAGGGAGCGCAAGCGACGCTCGGCCCGCACCTGGTCCGTGACGTTGATGGCGACGCCGAGCACGGCCCGCCGTCCGGTCGAGTCGATGTCGATGGGCACCTTGGAGGTCGACACCCACTGTCGCTCGCCGTGGTTGTCGAGGTACTCGATCTCGTCGACGTTGAGACGGTCGCCGGAACGCAGGACCTCCGCGTCTTCAGCGCGAAATCTCTCCACGAGCTCCGCGCTCAGGAAGTCCTCGTCTCGATTGCCGAGCAGGCGATCCCGGGTGGTCCCGAGTCCCTTCGCCGCCGCGTGGTTCGCCAGCCAAAAGCGACCCTCTTCGTCTTTGGCGAAGACGGGGTGCGGCAGGAGATCGATGATTTGGCGCAGGAGCCTTTCGCGCTCGGCGGCGAGCCTGGCGGCGCGCCGTTTTGACAGCTCGGCGGCGGCGACGGTGGCGAGGAGGCGAAGAATCGCCAGGTTGATATCGCCGTCCTGGAACGGGCGCTCGTCGAGGATCGCCAGGTGACCGATGACGTTGCCGCGGGTGTCGATCATCGGCGCTGCGGCGTAGCTTTCAACGCCCAGGTCAACGAGGTCGGCATCTTCGGGGAAAAGCTGCTGGATCCCCTGGCCGTAGCACAGCGAGCCGTCCCGGAAAACGTGCTCGCAAGGCGTCTTTGCGACCGGATAGACCATATTGTCGATGTGGCGCCCGCGGTGCCAAAAGCTCAAGGTCCGCGCCTCGACTCCGGAGAGATTCGGTTTGTCTCCGGCTTTGACCGGCCCCAGGTCACATTCGGTGACAAAGCACGTGGAGGCGCCGACCGCTTCGGCGAGGGCTTGGCTCAAGCGCTCGAAGAAGAGGTCGGGGGCGACCGCGGTCGCCTCGATCACGGCCGTGATCACCTGATGCCAATCCTGTGCGCGGTCGCCCGCGGACCCCGTCGACGAAGCGGTGGCCATGTTCACTTGCGGCGAAAGGAATCGATCGAGACGACGTTGCTGCTCGGCGGAGACGCCTCATCCTCGCTCTCCGGCGCCGCGGGCTCGGCTTCGGTGCCATCCTCGGCCGGCGCCGCTGTCGGGCTCGGGTCCGTGGGCCTGAGCTGCGTGACCCCAGCCGATTTCTCCCCAGGCTGGGGGGCGTCGTCGGATCCACGATCGGGCGCACTGTCGCCGTGCTCGTCAAGCTCCTTGAGCGCCGCTTCCTTGGCGGCGGCGAGGCGATCCGCCGCGGCGAGCACGGCGCGCACGGCGGCCCGGCTGCTCGTATCTTCCAGGCTCGGCGACGGCTCGGCGTCGTCGTCATCGATTTCGGGCTCAAAGCGCAGGGCGAATTGCGAGGCCGGATCGTAGAAGGAAATCAAGGCCAAGAAAGGCACCCGGATACGCTGGGGAATGCCGCCGAAGCGGAGCGTGACCGCGAAGAACTCGTCGTCGACGTCGAGGTCGCGATAGTCGTGCTGCAGCACGATCGTGATCTGCTCCGGGTAACGCCTGCGTAAATCTTCCGAGAGGCTGACGCCCGGCGCGGAGGTCGCGAACGCGAGATAAAAGTGATGCTCGCCAGGCAAACCGTGGGTTTGCACGTAGGACAAGCTGCGGCGCACGACGCCTCGGAGGGCGTCTTGGACCAAACGCGGGTAGTCAAGAGGATTGGCTTGCATAGGACCTGATCGGGATAATGGCATCCTATCACCGGCCCGGCGCTTCGAAAGGCATCACTTCCCGATTTGCCTGAGCCCGAGTTGCGTGACCTCCCCCCGACCGTCACGCCCGCCAAAGGAGCTCTCCATGCCTCGTTTCGTCCCACCGTCATCCCTCCGCACCGCCGCCTTCGGACTGGTGGTGGTCTCGCTCGCCGCCGCCCTCGCGACTCCCGCTGTCGCCGAGCACCATGAGAAGCGCGACCCGAAAGCCGTCGAGATCGCCGAGCGCAGCCTGGAGGCGATGGGCGGCGCGGAAGCCTGGGCCGACACCCGCTATGTGCGCTTCAACTTTTTCGGCTTTCGCTTGCACCACTGGGATCGCCACACCGGCGACCACCGGCTGGAAGGAAAGAACCGGGAAGGCCAGGAATACGTGGTGGTCCACAACATCCATGACGGCGGCAAAGGCGCCGGCCACGTGTGGCTCGACGGCGAGGCCCTCGAAGGTGACGACCGGGCCCAGTGGCTGGGCAACGCCTACGGCGCCTGGATCAACGACGCGTATTGGCTGGTCATGCCCTATAAGCTGCTCGATCCTGGCGTGAACCTCGCCTACGACGGTTCCGAAGAGCTCGACGGCACCACCTACGACAAGCTCAAGCTCACCTTCCAAGGCGTCGGACTGACCCCGGGCGACACCTACTGGGCGTATATCGACCGCGACACGGGTCTCATGGGCCGCTGGGCCTACAGCCTCGAGAGCTTTAAGGAAGGCCAGGAGCCGACGGCGTGGCGCTGGACCGACTGGCAGACCTACGGCGACGTGAAGCTGTCGTCGGGCCGCGAGAAGGTCGACGACGGAGCGGTCCGCGAGCTGGGTGAGATCGCCGTGCTCGACTCGCTGCCGGCGACCGCCTTCACCGCCCGCGTCATCGCCCCGTAGTCGGAGCGCCGACCCGTGAGTATCCTGCTGCTCGTCCGCCACGGCCAGGCCAGTCTCCACGGAGACGACTACGACGTCCTATCGCCCCTCGGGGAAGCGCAGTGCCGGGAGCTGGGCCGCTTTTGGCTCGACCTCGGCCTGCGGTTTGACCGGGTCGTGATCGGTCCGCGTCGACGCCATCGCCAGTCCCACGACGAAGTTGCGACACTCTTCCGCGAGGCCGGGTTGCCGTGGCCCGAGGCGGAGTTTCTTCCCGAGCTCGACGAGCACCACGGGCCGCAAGTGCTCGACGCCCAGAGGGACAGCCTGGATCCAAATCCGGTCGACTCCGCCGACGACGGCAACTTCATGACCCGCTACCTGCGCCTCTTCCGACTCGGCATGTCGCGCTGGGCGAGCGGGGACTTGGAGACACCGGAGCCCTTCGAAGACTGGCGCGGTTTCCGCGACCGCGTGGCGCGGGGGGTTGATCTCCTGTGCGACCCCGGCGAACGCACCGGGCATACGGTGGCCTTCACGTCCGGCGGCTTCGTCGCCGCCGCCCTCGGCCACGTGCTGGACCTCGACGACCGGCGGGTTCTCGAGCTGTCTTTCGGGATGCGCAATGCTTCGGTGAGCGAGGTGCGCTTCTCGCCCGAGCGCGGTCGCGGGGTGGTCGGTGTGAACCAGACGCCTTTCCGCGACCCGAGCTACTTGACGTTCGTCTAGTCCCGCGTCTTCAGGCCGCCGCTTCGGCGGGCCGTCTGCCCGGCGGCCCGCTCTTCATTGGACGGTGAGCCGAGGTCCAGGTTCTTATGCGGGCCGTCAGCCGACGTGGCGCCTAGGGGCGGCCTAGCCGGCGGCGGCCACTTCGCCGTCGTCGGTAGAGCAAGCGTCGGCGCCGCCTTCAGTCAGTCGGCAAAGGGCGCGCTCGTAGCTCTCGAGCACCTTGGGGATCGCGAAACGCTCGGCATTCACCCGGGCCGCTTTCTTCATCGCCGCGAGGCGGAGGTCGTCGTGCAGCAGCTCGGCGGCGAGGGAGCCTAAGCAGACGTCCTGGCCCTCCGGGCACAGGACCCCCGTCTCTCCGTGGACCACAACCTCCGGCAGGCCGCCGGCGCGGTAGCCGATCACCGGCACGCCGCAGGCCTGGGCTTCGAGGGCCGAGAGGCCGAAGCTTTCGGCTCGGCTGGGGAGCAAGAAAAGATCGCTCGCTTGATAGATCTTCTCGAGGTCGTTCATCTTGCCCAGGACCCGCAGGTCATCGCGCACGCCGAGTTCCTTCGCCAGCTCGAGCGCGCCCTCGAGCTCGGGGCCGTCGCCGACCAGGACCAGGATCGCCGGCAGCTGTCGTCGCAGCACGGCGAAGCCGCTGACCACGTCTTGGACCCGCTTGACGGGGCGAAAGTTGGAGACATGGCTGATGATGAAGGCGTCTTCGGCCCGCAGCTGGCGCCGGATGGTGGCGTCGGCCGAGGGGCTGAAGCGCTGGAGATCGACGAAGTTCGGGATCACCTGCACCGAACCCGGGGCGACGTCGAAATCCCGCTCGGTGGCTTCGGCCAGCCACGCCGACGGGGCCGTGAGTAGGTCCTGTCGCTGGATGGTGAAGCGGGTGAGCTCATAAAAGCTCTGCTGGACCCCGACGAGGGTGATGTCGGTGCCGTGCAGGGTGCACGCGAGCTTGACGTCGAGGCCCCGCTCGTCACGGAGCACCTCCCGGGCCATCCACGCCGCCTGGGCGTGGGGAATGGCGTAGTGGCTGTGCACGACCTCTACGCCGTGCTCTTCCACCAGCTGCACGATCTTATTGGTGAGGTTCAGCGAGTACGGCGGATGGTTGAAGAGCGGATAGTCGGAAACATCGACTTGGTGGAAATAGATATTGGGTTCTAGCGGGTCGTAGCGGAACGGGCGTTTATACGAAATGAGATGCAGTTCGTGGCCGAGGCGAGCAAGCTCGGTGGCCAGCTCGGTGGCGACCACGCCGCTGCCGCCGTAGGTGGGGTGGCAGATGACCGCTAAACGCATAGGGACCCTCGTGAGTATTCCGTTGGCGTCGAGGCGAATCCAAGGGACGGCCTCGAGGTGGGATGCGTCCATATTACGCCGGATCGTCGAGCTCGGTTCTCGCGTCGATAGAATCGCCGGCGGTCACCGACGTCCCCTCGGGGGGGCGTCCCATCCCATGCGCTTAGCCCGGAGACTTGACACGATGCGATCCACACCTCGACTGACGGCCGTCCTCACCGGCTTGGCTCTCCCCCTCATGACTCTCGGCTGCGCCGCTCCGCCGGAGCACGGCACCGGCGCTTTGGGCGAGGTGGCGACCGCGGCGGAGCAAGCTCAGCCGGCGCAGCCCGACGCCGCGAGCTTTGCTGCCGAGCTCGCCTCGCGCCTCGAATCGGCGACACTCATCGACCTGACCTATACCTATGATGAGGACACGGTTTACTGGCCGACCGCGCCGTCAACCTTCGACCTTCATCAAGACGCTTATGGCGAAACCGACGCCGGGTTCTTTTACGCGTCGAATAGCTTCTGCACCCCCGAGCACGGCGGGACCCACCTCGATGCTCCGATTCACTTCGCCGCCGGCAAGATGACGTCCGACCAGCTGCCGCTCGAGTCGCTGCTGTCGCCGGCGGTGGTGATCGACATCGCCGCGCAGGCCGCGGCGAACCCCGACTACGTGCTAAGCGCCGAGGACGTGCTGGCGTGGGAGGCGGAGCACGGGATGATCGAGGCCGGGACCATCGTCATGCTGCGCACGGGCTGGGGGGCGAAGTGGCCCGATCGCAAGGCGTATCTGGGCGACGACACTCCGGGGGATGCTTCGAACCTGCACTTCCCGTCCTACGGCGAAGCGTCGGCCCGCTTGCTGGTGGAGGAGCGGAAGGTCGCCGTCTTGGGGGTCGACACGGCGTCGATCGACCACGGCCCGTCGCGGGATTTCATCGCCCACCAGATCGCCAACCGCGCCGACGTGCCGGGGCTTGAGAACGTCGCGAACCTGCACCGGCTGCCGCCCCGCGGCGCCTATGTGATCGCGCTGCCCATGAAGATCGGCGGCGGATCCGGCGGGCCGGTCAGGATCGTCGCGCTGCTCGGTTGATGCGCTCGGCAATCCGCCGCGGCGCTTCGTCGCCGCGGCCGGCCTGGAACTGACGGAATCGGCCTTCGGCGCCGGCGGCGGCGTCCTCGATGTGCCCGCCCCGCAGACGACAGCCGGCGTCGATGAGCGCGTCGACGGCGTCGGCGGAGCCCGCCACGATCGCCCAGCCGACCGCCTCATTCCGGTGGATAGCCCCCGATGTGACGTCCGGGTCGGCGCCGGCCGCCAGCAGGGCCCGTACCGAGTCGGCGGCGTTGCGCCACGCCGCCTGGTGGAGGGCGGTGGAGTCGTCGTAGGAACCGCCGGCGTTGAGGTCGGCGCCGGCGTCGGCGAGCCACTGCACGGTCTCGGGACGGTCGACCATGGCCGCCACATGCAGCAGCGTCGCGCCGTCGCCGACGGTGTAGAGGTAGATGTGGCCGGCCGCCGGTTCTTCGCTCGGGAAGCGCTCGCGGTCGATGCGGAAGCTGCGGACGGTGGAGCCTTCTTCCGCGAGGGATCGCCCGAGCGCGCCGTGCTCGCCGAGGGCCACAGCGAGGACCGGGTCGGCGCGGGCGCCGCGCTCGAGCAGGTAGCGTGCGACTTCAGGCTCTTCGAGCGCCAGCCACTGGGCCGGTGTGGAAACGTGGTCGAGGTCGCGGGCGTCGATGTCGGCGCCGCGTTCGAGTAGCAGCGTCGCGACCTCGACGGTGGCGGCGAAGTGGAGCGGCTGCTTGCCGTCGCCGCCCGGGGCGTGGACGCCATCGGGGTCGGCGTCGAGCAAGCGAGCGAGCTCGTCGAGCCGGCCGAGGCGGGCGGCGGCGTGGACGGTGAGCGTCGCGCCGCGTTCGATCAGGGCGTCCGCAAAGTCGGCGTCGCCCGAGTCGAGCACACCCCACGAGCCGGCCCACCAGTCGCTGCGGCCGTCGATATCGGCGCCGCGCTCGAGCAGCAGGTCCACCATGTCGAGGCGGCGTAGGCCGCAGGCGTGGATCAAGGCCGTCGCCCCGAAATGCCGGTCGTCGTGGCGGTGGACGAGCGCCGGGTCGGCGTCGAGCCGTCGGTGGACGGACTCGAAGTCGCCGGCGCGGACCGCGTCGAAAAAAGCCGCGGCTTCGCTCACCGCGGGCTGTAGACGAAGGTCAGCGTGGACTTGTCTGCGCCTTGGATCTGGTCGAGGGCCACTTCCATGCCGCCGTCGGTCTGGGTGTAGGTCAGGCGCGTGGTCTGTTCGTCGGTGACGTTGAGAAAAGAGAAACGCCCCGGCTCGAAGGCGTCGAGGGTGTAGCGCATCGGGCTGTCCTTCTCTTCCCAGGCCGTTAAGCCGGGGGAGAAATGGCGCAGGTAGAGCACCGGCCCTTGGTCGGAGTCTTCGATCGAAAAGAACTCATAGAGACGGATTTTCTCGTCGGTGCTCCACCGGAACATGCCGATTAAGGTGCCGTTCACCGGCGGCGTCCACGTTTCTTCGATCGCGCCGGTGCCCATGTGGCCGTGCCAGTCGCCGACGATCCAGGCGAGGTCGGCGGTACTCGGCGGTTGGGCGAGGGCGTGTTCCGCCGCCAGGCTGAGCGCCAGGGCGACGGAGATGGCGACGACGGTGGTCGCGGACAACCTTGCGGGGCGGCGTCGGGAGACGTTCGCAGAAGGGGCAGCCATCGGAACCTCCGGATTGGAATAGGAAACGGGACGCCGGCGTTTTTGGCGCGTTCGGCGCGTTCGAAGGGCCGCGCTGGCGCCTCTGTGGCGGGATATGAGAGGATCCGGCGGCGGCTTTTCTGCCGCTATTCTCGCATACCCGCAGCATCCCGAATTCGCAGAAGACGGCCCGCAACTGCCGGTCCGTCCGAGGCCGTCGGCTTGTGCCCGAGGCCGAATACGACTTGACCGCAGAAGGCATGGCGGCGCGCCATCCTGCCTTCGCCCTGGAGGTTCGCATGAGTGATCAGACCCTCGTCCACTACGAAGTCAAAGACGGCGTTGCCTACATCACCCTCGAAGACCCGCCGGCCAATACCTACACCCACGAGATGATGGTGCAGCTGGACGGCGCGATCTTGAAAGCGCGCTTTGACGTCGATGTGCACGTCATCGTGGTCACCGGTCGCGGTGAAAAGTTCTTCTGCGCCGGCGCCAATATCGCCATGCTGCAAACGTCGGATCCGACGTTCAAGTACTATTTCTGCCTGCACGCCAACGAGACCCTGAATCGCCTCGAGCACACGCCGAAGCTGGTCATCGGCGCCCTCAACGGCCACACCGTCGGCGGCGGCCTCGAAATCGCCATGGCCTGCGACCTGCGCTTGGCGCGCAAGGGCGCCGGCAAGGTCGGCCTGCCGGAAATCAACCTCGGCGTGCTGCCGGGCACCGGCGGCACCCAGCGTTTCGGCCGCATGGTCGGTAAGTCCAAGGCCATCGAGCTGATGGTCACGGGCGACCTCCTGAGCTTTGAGCAGGCCGAAGAGCTCGGCGTCGTCAATCAGGTTCTGGAGGCCGAGTCCCTCGAAGACTTCCAGAACCAGATCCACGAATACGCCAAGCAGTTCACGCCGCCGAATAAGGCGTCCAAGGCCGCCGGTCGTATCAAGCGCTCGGTGCAGAGCGGCCTCGAAGTGCCGTTCGAGTCAGGCCTGGCGATCGAGCGCGAGCTCCAGCAGCAGCTTTTCCAGTCCGA
>JBCDKB010000183.1:0-14984 GCA_038747035.1 Acidobacteriota bacterium
CCTCGACGACGACCCGGCGCTCTTCGACCTCCACGACGTCAGCCTCCTCTGCTCCACCGCCTCCCTACCGGCGGGCGCGAGCGATACGGTGATCGTGCCGGTACAGCTGCGGGCGCCGTTCTCCGGATTCAGCCCCCTGCGCGCGACGGCGCGGGTCGAGTCCAACAGCGACGCCGAGCCGTCCAACGACAGCGCCGAGGGCAGCGTCGACGTCGAGGCGCCTCGGCAAGCCCTTTTCTCGGTGCAGAAGACCGCCGAGCCGGCCGACGGAACGGACTTCGACTTCCTCTTCAACGGCACCGTGCCTTTTGCGCTCGACGCCAGGGACTCCGACGACTTCGATGGCGTCGAGAGTTTCGAAGAATTCTGGGTTCCGCCCGGCACCCACACCGTCGAGGAGCTGACGCCGACCACCAGCGGCTGGCAGCTTGAGTCGATTTTCTGCGAAGGACCGCCCTCTTACAACACGGTCGTCGACGTCCCCATCGAGGCTGCGACCTGGGATTTTGACCCGGCTTCTATCGCCTTCGCCGGCGGCTCGGCGTCGCTGGTAGCCGATCCCCTGCGGGTCGGACTGGTGGGCTATTGGCGCTTCGAAGAGAGCCAGTGGCAGTCTGCGGCGCCGGTCCTCGATACGAGCGGCTCCGGTTTCGACGGGACCCTCGAAGCCCCCAATCCCGACCTCGCCCCGGGACTCGTCGGCGGCGGCGCAGACTTCGCCGGCGGCCTCATCAGCCTCGGGCAGCCGGCGGCCCTTGACTTTGCCCCCGGCGCCGACCCGTTCTCCGCCGGGGTCTGGTTCAAAACCTCGTCCGACGGCGCGCTGCTCGGCAAGGCCGTGGGCAGCCTCGCCCAGCGTCAGTACTACCTCTTCGTCTTCCAGGGCCGGCTGTGGGTCAATGTCGGCGGCGTCCAGAACGGCGGCCCCCAGCAGGTCGCCGACGATCAGTGGCACCACGCGCTGGTCGTGAATGCCGACAGCGGCGGATCGATGGAGCATACGCTCTACCTCGACGGCCAGGCCGTGGGCACCTGGACCTCCGGCACCGGCACCAATGGCGCCGACCTGCTGCTCGGCGCCCGCCGCACGAGCGCCAACTCGGGCTCCGCCTTCACCCTCGACGGCTCCCTCGATGAGGCCGCGGTTTGGAATCGCACGCTGTCCGCCGCCGACGTCGCCGATCTCTACGCGCTCGGCGCCGGACGCGAGATCACCGCCGACTTCCCCACCGACCGACCGTCCATCGCGGTGGCCGCGCCGGTCGAAGCCGGCGTCGTCGAGTGGCAAGGCGTCGCGGCGAAGACCGGCGCCGCCCACGCCGGTCACCTGCTCTACCAGGTCGCCACGGCCGACGGGCAGTGGCGCTGGTGGGACGGCGGCGCGTGGACCGAAGCCCTCGCCGCCGACGACGTCAACGACGCCTCGACGCTCAATCGCCACCTCCCGGCCCTGCCGATGGGGCCCTCGGCGGAGTTGTGGATCCGCATCTTCTTCGAATCCGACGGCACCGAGCCGGTCATCCTCGACGGTCTCCGCCTTGCGTTCGCCGCGAGCGACGGCGCCGACGCCACGGTCGTCGACAGCACCGCGACCGTCGACCTGCGGGTCGGCGAGTTCGTGACTTGTGATTTCCACAACGTCGTGGCGACCGTCGAAGAGGGTCTGACCCTTCGCATGGAGGCGCCGCCGTCCGACGGCAGCGATGTTTTCTTCGCCTTCCCGGGCGCGTCCAGCTTCACCCTCGACGACGCCCAGCCGGACGACGGCGACGCGTTTGGCTCCTCCATCACTTTCGACGAGCTCCCGGCCGACCACTACGCCATCACCCCCTTCGCCCCCGCCGGCTGGCAGTTTGACGGCGCCGACTGTTCGGTGGACTCCGAAGGCTTTCCGGTGCCCTTCACCCTCGACTACGCCTCACCCCCAGGCCATACCTTCGACGCGGCACGCCTCGAGGTCGACGGCGGCGTCCGTCTGGTCGACCGGCTCGGCCCGGGCCTGGTCGGCTACTGGAGCTTCAACGCCGAGAATGACTTCACCGACGCCTCCGGATCCGGCTTCGACGCCCAGGTGATCGGTAGCGTCTCGACCTTCGAGGGCGAAGACGACGCGACCTTCTCGGGCGCCGGCGCTTTGAACCTCGGTCAGCCCGAGGCCCTCGACTTCCAGCCGTCGAGCGATCCGTTCACCCTCTCCGTGTGGTTCCGGGCCATCCATGACGGCGCCTTGGTCGCCAAGGCGATCGGCACGGTGTCGCAGCGCCAGTTCTACCTCTTCACCTGGCAAGGCCGCCTGTGGGCCAATGTCGGCGGCGTCCAGAACGGCTCGACCACCGGCGATCTCTACGACGGCGAGTGGCACCACGCCGCCGTCGTCAACTATGACGACGCCGGCACCATGCGTCACGCCCTCTACCTGGACGGTGCGCTCGAGGGCACCTGGGCTTCGGGGAGCGCCACCAACGGCGCTGACCTCTTGATCGGCGCCCGTCGCACCAACGGCAATAGCGGCACGTCGTTCTCATTCAACGGCGCCATGGACGAGGTGAAGATCTTCGACCGAGATTTGAGTGAAACGGAGATCGGCGACCTCTTCGCCCTCGGCCATGAGTTTGCGCCCGAGCCCCGTTTCGACGCGTCCGGCCCGTCGGTCATCGCGCCGCCGATCGGCGGCGGCGGCCTCAACGGCGCCGCGAAGGCCGTGTCGTTCACGCCCTACCAGAGCGCCGGCACCACCGGCGAGGTCCGCTACCAGCTGTCGGGCGACGGCATCGACTGGCGGCACTGGGACGGAGGCTCATGGACCCTCGCCGCGGACACTGACCACAATGACGCCGCCACCGTCGACCAGCACATCCGCGACTTCACCTCGCCGTCCGGTTGGGTCTGGGTTCGGGCTTTCTTCTTCTCAGACGGTACCCAGCCGGCGGGTCTCGACCGCATCGAGATCGAGGGCCGCGACGGGCTCGACCTGCCGACTTCCCTGGACCCGACGGGGCAGACCTTCTTCCTGCGCTGGGAGCGGGGCCGCCAAGCCACGTGCACATTCCGCTTCAGCGAAGACAACGAAGGGGCCACGAGCTTCGTCGGCATCGCGGTGGATACGGAGCCCGCGGACGGCACCAATGTGGTCTTCACCGACTGGAACGGCAGCGTCTTGACCTTCGACGACGCCCAGCCGGATGACGGCGACGCCTATCCGGACAGCCTGCTCATCAGCGCCCTCGGCTCCCCGGACGAGAAGATCTTGCGCCTCACGGACGACGGTGGCCTGCGGCCGCTCTCGTTCGAGTGCGGAGGACGGGAGCATTTCCGCAGCCCGACGGAGGTCCGTTTCCAGATCGATTGGATGGACCGCGTCGACTGCACGGCGAGGCTTGCGGCCGGCCCCAACCTCGACATCGATCGCCTGCCGATCGGCGCGAGCTATGCCGTCAGCGGCGACGATTCTCGCCGGGCCTGGTCCGAGGGGATAGACGAGTTTGGCGCCGTCGGCTCCCTCGAGCTACTCGATCAGGGTGTGCAGCGTCAGCTGGTTTCGGCGGTCGACTTCCACGCGCAATCCATCGCCTTCTCCGCTGACGGCAGGTACCTGGCTTTTCAAGCGTCCTCCGATCTGACCGGCGGCAATCCCGACGGCGAAGTCGAGGTCTTCCGTATCGACCTCACCGACGACAGCCTGATCCAAATCACCGATACGCCGACTGATTTCTGCGGCTATTTCTGGGTCAGCGTCAACGACCGAGGCGACGTCGCCTTCACGACGAATTGCGCGGAGTGGAACGGCGAGCTGCGGAATCCGGATCGGCGGGGCGTCATCGGCGTGTGGCGCGACGGCGTCTCCCGCTCGACGGCGCTGGGCGACTGCGATGCGTCGTCCTCGACGCTCGCCGGGGCCAGTGACAAACCGCTGGTGCTCTTCGCTTCGAATTGCGACCCCGTGGGCCTCAACTTCGTCGAGGAACAGGATCAGCTTTTCCTTTGGGCTGATGAAGACAGCGCGGTGCCATACCGCCAGCTCACCCGCTCAGTGGATTTTGACCCCCACTACCTCTTCGCCCCGGCGTTCTCCAACGACGGCTCCACCATCGTTTATGTCACCGACCTGGACCCGTCCACGGCGAGTCGCGTCCGAGCACGGCGCCTGGTGTCCTACGAGGTGGCGACGGGCGAGCACCGGGTTATCGACACCTTCGGGCCCGGGGTCCAGGTCGATCTCCCGCGCCTCAGCCCGGACGGCACCCAGCTCTTCGCCTACGTCGCCGTTCCGGCGGATCCGCCCAACGGCGAAGCAGCCATCTATAGCTGGGACCTGAACCTCGACGATCCGCCGAGGCGCCTGCGCGTGAACACCGACGGCGGCATCGACTTTCCCCACATCGCGGAGGATCCGGTGACCGGGAGACTAAGGCTCTACTTCCGTTCCACCGCCGATTACGAGGGCCTCAATCCGGGCCATAGCGACGCCACCTGGTCGCTGCTCCTGGAGCCTTAGTTCCCCTCGTTCTCCTAGTTCTAGCGGCCCGGGCCGAGCAGCCCGCACGGGTTGCTTGCGGTAGGCTTCCGCTGTCCGGAGGCCTACCGCAAAATCAGTCACCATGACCGCCGCCAGCCCAGACCGCTCCCCCCGCCGCCGTCGGTTCACCATCGGCCCCGTCGACACCGCCGTGCTCGAAGTCGGGGACGGGCCGCCGATCGTGCTGCTTCACGGCAACCCCGACTCCGCCGAGCTGTGGCGCGACGTGACGCCGAAGCTCAACGGCTTCCGGTGCCTCATGCCGGACCTGCCGGGCTTCGGGCACTCGAAGATCCTCGGTCCCTACCCCTTTACACTCGACGCCCACGTGGAGTGGCTGCGGGGCCTGCTCGACGCCCTCGACGTCCGCGCACCGGTTCACCTCGTGGTCCACGACTTCGGCGGACCCTTCGGCCTCGCGTGGGCGGTCCGCCATCCGCAGCAGGTCGCTTCGGTCCTGCTGTCGGACACGATCTTCATGAGCGGGTACCGGTGGCATTTCTGGGCGCGTCTCTGGCGAACCCGCGTCCTCGGCGAAATCACGATGCCGCTGATGGGCTGGCCGATATTCCGCTGGGAGTTGCGTCGGGGGTCCAAGAACTTGCCCGACGCCCACCTGCGACGCACGTGGGCGCTGGTGACCCCCGCGGTCAAGCGAACCGTGCTGCAGCTCTATCGCGCCACCGACCCTGACGTTTTCCTCGGCTGGGAAGACGAGCTGAGGGGGCTGCTCCGAGATCGACCCTCCCTAGCCCTCTGGGGGGAACGGGATCCCTATATCGATCCCAGGTGGGCCGACACCTTCGGCGCGGACACGGCGGAGATCGTCCCGAAGTGCGGCCACTGGCTGCCCGCGGAAGTCCCAGATCTCTTCGCCGATCGTCTCCTCCGACTGGTGGCGTCCTGCTAGTCTCTGGCCATGGATTCCGACTTCTTTGACGACGATTTCGACGACGGGGACGCCGACACCGACTTCGACGACGCCGAGCTCCCGGAGGAGGTCCGGGCGGCCTTCCAGCGCGACATGGAGGCCTTCGAGAAAATTGAGCCGTCGGCGCCCCTGGACGCCCTTCGCTCAAGCGGTATCGAGCTGCCGCCGGCGGACCGCCTTTCCGACGCGGAGATCAACCGCCACCTCTGGGAAGGCCTACGCGGCCTGGCCTTTCTGGGTATCTACCTACACCACACCGATCACCTGAGTGATCGCGAGCTCTACGATCACCTCCTTGACCACGCGCTGCGGCAGCCGGTGGTGATGATGCCGGACAACCCCCACTTCGGCTACCACCTCGATCTGGTGGAAGGCGAAACGGAAGAGCACGAGCACATCTTCTTGAAGTATTACGCCGACTCGGAGACCCGCGAGCGCTGGGCCGAGCAATTCCCGGCCACCGAGCTCCCCCCGTCCGAACGGCGTCCCTTCGATCGGGATCGCCAGCTCCCGCGTCATGCGCCGCAAGAAGCGCTAGCCGCCGACGTCTCATGAGCCCCCGCCGGGGCCGCCCCCGACCCCCGCGCTTCCTGAGATGCTTGCTTCCTGAGATAGTGTAAAGCTCCCCTTCCGGAGTCCCCCCAGCATGCCTAAACACGTCGTTTTCGTCGGCCCCGACCTTTTCTCCGCCTACACCGATATGGTGCGCGGCCTTGAGCAGGCCGGCGCCACGGTCACCGGTATCGGCCATACGCCGCTCCGTGGCCTCGATTCGCGGCTGCACCGCCGCCTTGACCACTACGTCCGCGTGTCGTCGCTGCTGGACTTCCGCACCGTCCTGGACGCCGTCCGTAAAATCGACCGCCGGCGGCCCGTCGACCAGATCGAGACCGGCGACGAGTCCCTCGTCCTGATCACCGCCCAGGTGCGGGAGGCGATGGACTTGCCGGGCCTCTCGATCCGCTCGGCGACCCTCTGCCGTGACAAGCCGGCGATGAAAGAAGCCCTGAGGGAAGCCGGCGTCCCCTGCGCCGCCTCGACGGCGGCCTCCTCCCTCGCCGAGCTTCGCCAGTTTGCCGAACGCGAAGGTTTCCCCCTGATCCTCAAGCCGCGCGCCGCCCTCGGGGGCTTGGGGACCTACCGCGTCGACTCGGCCGCCGAGCTCGAGAAGGCCGCCGTCCAGCTGAAAGTCCACCGGGGCGCCTCCGTCGCCGTCGAGGAGTTCGTGGAGGGCCACGAAGGCTTCTACGACACGCTCTCAGTGGACGGTGAACCCGTGCATGAGTTCATCTCCCACTACTATCCCAACGTCTTGCCGGCCCTCGAAGATCGGACGGTCTCGCCGCAGATCGCCGCCACCAACCGCGTGGACCTCGACAGCTACGACGAGCTGCGTCGGATGGGCCGGAAGGTCATCCACGCCCTGGGCATCACCACCGCCGCGACCCACATGGAGTGGTTCTTCGGCCCCAAGGGGCTGAAATTTTCCGAGATTGGCGCCCGCCCTCCCGGCGAGCGGATCTGGGACCTCTACTCCGTGGGCAACGACCTCGACATGTGGTTCGAATGGGCCGCGGTGATGCTCTACGGCCGCCGCGCCGCGAAGCCGAGCCGGCGCTACGCCACCGGCTCCGTCCAGATCCGCCCCGATCGGGACGGTCGCGTGCTGGGCTACGAAGGGCTGCGCGACGTGTGGGCGGCCTTGCGCCCGTGGCTCTTCCAGCACCAGCTGCCCCGACGGGGCGACGCCACGGACCCCATCCACAAGGGTTACCTCAACAATGCCTGGTTCCGCCTGCGCCACCCCGACTACGACGAGCTCCGGCAGCTAATGGATTTCGCCGGCGACCGATTGAAGGTCAAGGCGGGGTAGCGGCGGAGCGCCGGTCGCTATAGGATCCCGCCGCTCGCGAGAATCCCCTCCGCGAAGCCCGCCAAGAATCCCCCTATGCCCTATCTCTTCCTCGATCCCCTGGGCGACTACGCCGGCTACCTCAAGCAACTCCCCGACCGCCTCGGCCTCGAAGCGGTGGTCCTTTTCTCATCCAAAGCCCGCTTCGGCGCCTGGAAGCACAAATGGTCCCGCCACTACGGCCAGCACGTCGTCGGCGAATACCTCGTCGACGGCGACATGGCGTCGCTTTCCCGCAAACTTCGCGCCGCCCATCCCGAGGGCTTCTTCGGCCTCGTGCCGTGGGACGAGCTGCATACGGTGACCGCCGCTGAAGTCGCCGACGCCCTTGACCTCGACTGGAATCCGCCCCACGTCGTCGAACGCTTCCGCGACAAGGCGGTGATGAAGGCTTGGCTCCGGAAAGAAGGCTCGGTCCGGATCAACAAATCCCTGGCCGTCACCAACGCCGAGCAAGCCAAGGCCTTCCAAGCGAGCGTCGGTACCTGGCCGATCGTCGTCAAGCCCACCGGCGGCGCCGGCGCCATGTCGGTTTTCTTCGCCCAGAATCAGAACGAGTTGCTGCACGGCTGTCAGCAGGTGATGGAATCTGGCCTCGGCGAAGTGCTGCTCGAGGAATTTATCGGCGGCGATGAATTCGCGGTCAATGGCCTCGTCGATAGCGACGGCGAGCTGCTGGTGACCGACATTTGGTACTACGACAAGCGCGACAGCCACGGCGAGCGCAATCTCTACTACCAGTCGGTGAAAGTCTCGACCTTCGAGGAGCCATTCAGCGCCCTCGCGGACTACGCCAGCGGCGTCGTCCGCGCCATGGGACTCCGACGCTCACCGGTCCACCTCGAGATCAAAGTCGACGCCCGCGGCCCTTGCTTGATCGAAGTCGGCGCCCGCTTCGCCGGCGGCGACCAGCCGGTGCTGGCCTCCAAACTGCATCACCACAACCTCTTCGAGCTCGCCGCCTGCCACTACCTCGACGACCTCCCGTTTTCCCCGAACGACGTCGACTACGCCCATTACAACCGCTACTCCGCGCGCATCCTCTCGGGCATCCAGCCCGTGGAGATCGGCCGGATCCGCGCGGTATTCGGCGTCGAGCACGTGGAAAACCTCTCCTCCTTCGCCGGCATCGGCTTTATCCGTCCCCCGGGTGTCCGCCTGCCGGCGACCAAAGACCTCAACACGAAATCTTGGGAGGTCTACCTCTTCCACCCTGATGAGCGCCAGGTCCAGCGCGACGCCCACGCCGTGCGTCAGCTGATCCGATACCTCTGACCGGCGCCCCTGCCTGAGAAAGTCCCGCCGTGCCCTACATCATTCTCGACCCGGTTGGAAAATATCCCAGCCACCTCCTGCGTTTCCTCGGCGGCCAGCTCGGCCGCGCCGCGATCGCCGTCTTCACGAGCCCCGGCCGCTACATGCTGTGGCGAGACAACTGGCAGGACCAATACGGTCGCTACGTCGTCGACACCTACCTCGCGACCAAGATGACCTCCGCCATGATGGCGGCGGAGATCTCAAAGCGACACCCGCGCATCGAAGGCGTCATCCCGTGGGACGAGGAAACCGTGCTGCTCGGCGCCCGGCTTTCGGACCTCCTCGGTCTCGGCTGGAATTCCCTCGAAGTGCTCGAGCGCTGCCGCGACAAGGCGGTGATGAAGGACTGGCTCCGGCGCCACACCCGGGCCCGCATCAACGCCTCCGCGACGGTCACCGACGGCGATGGCGCCGTCACCTTCCAGCGCCAGGTCGATCGCTGGCCGATCGTCGTCAAGCCTACCGCCGGCTCCGGTTCTGAAGCGGTCTACTTCCCCACCGACGACTCGGAGCTGCTCAGGGACTGCCAGCGCGTCTTGCAGAGTGGCCGCGGTGAAGTGCTGCTCGAGGAATATATCGGCGGCGTCGAGATGGTCATCAATGGCGTCGTCGACGGCAAGAGCGATCTCCTCATCACCGACGTCTGGCACTACGATCGACGAACGAGCCACGGTGTTCCAAACCTCTTCCACCAGACCTATAAAGTGCCGACCCACGCCTCGATCTTCGGCCAGGTTAGCCAGTACGCCGCCCGCATCGTCGAGGCCCTGGGCCTGCGACGCTGCCCGATCCACATGGAGGTCAAGGTCGACGACCGGGGTCCCTGCCTGATCGAAGTGGGGGGTCGCTTCCCGGGCGGCAACCTGTCGATCCTGGCGTCGAAGCTCCACGGGCGCAGCCTGCTGGAGCTCGCCGCGTGTCACTACCTGGCCGAAATTCCCCTCTCGGGTCGCGATCTCGACTACGCCCGCTATGACCAGTACGAGGCCCGTGTGCTGCACGGCATCCAGTCGAAGCGGGTGTCTCCGATCCGCCGGATCGTCGGCGATGACGCCGTCAGAGCCCTGCCGTCATTCGACGAGTTCGGCAAGCTGCGTCCGATCGGCACCTCGGCACCGGTGACGGAAGACCTCGAAACGGCGGCGTGGGAGCTCTACCTGATCCACCCCGACTCGGATCAGATCGCCCTCGACGCCGAGCGCGTCTTCAAATTGCTGCGATACGAGTAGCCGGCGCGGCCGCGTCCCCGCCCTCGATGATCGAGGGCTAGACGCCCTCCTCGAGATCGTCGCTGCCGGCGCCGATGTCATCGTCGCCGTCGACGTCATCACCGTCGAAGTCATCGTCGGCGCCCGCGTCGTCTCCGTCGGCCGCGGCGCCGCGGGTCGAGCGACGAAATTGCACGTCGAAGGTGACCCGGGGCGATTCGAACTGCTCCGCCGGCGCCAGGGCGTATTCCAGGTCGCGGATCGTGACGTTATAGCTGAAATCGGTGGTTTCGTCTGGCTCTAGGCGCTCTTGCACCACGCGGGCCTGGCGCAGAATGTGGGAATTTGGCCGAGGCGTGCCGGCGTCGGTGGCGATGATGTCGACGTAGACCTGCACCTGTTCGACGGTGACCCCGGTCTGATTCTCAAGCCGCCCGGTGAGCGTGTAGGCGGCGTCGCCGGAACCCGGATCGTAGCTCCATTCAGCGACGGCCACGCTGCCGGTATTTTGCTCCTCGCCGGTGGCCTCGTCGTCTCCGGCGTCCAGCCCCGTGACCGTACCAGCGGCGATGTCATCATTGGTGAGCACCAAGACGGGCTTGTCCTCGGTCGCGGCGGACGCCGCCCCAGGGGCCGCCGGCGCGGGTGGATTCTTCCACGCCTCCGTCGCCGCAGCGCTGGCGTCGAGGTCGATCTCGGATAGGCGCAGCGCCGAGAGGGTGCCGTTGGGCAGCGTGAAGAGCACTTGACGCCCTTTCACCTCCCAAGCCCCCTTGGTTTCCACCTTCGAGCCGTCTTTCATCACCAGGATATCGGCGGCGGCCGGCGTCGGCGACACCGAGGTCAAAGCGAGGCCCGTCGCCAGGCACAGGGCAGCGGCCGTACCTGGAGCCCCTAGGGTCCATGGGGCGCCAGTGTCAGGAGCGGAAGAGGAGCGGCTGAAAAGACGTTGAAGCATGGATCTTTCTCCAGGGCCGTACGGGACGGGGCGAGAGGCCCCAAAGACATTTCAGTCGTCAGTCTGATCTTCGACTTGTGAACCTTGGCCGGCGAGGGCGCGGCGCACCTCGCGCACCAACGACTCGACTTCGTAGGGCTTGGGCACGAACCCCGCCACTTCCCGACCTTCGAACCGCTTCATTGTTTCATGCCGGCTGTAGCCGCTGGAAAGGAGCACGCGGGTGTCCTTGCGCACATCGTGGAGCGCCACCAGCGTCTGCTCACCGTCCATATTGGGCATGGTCAGGTCGAGCAGCACCAGGTCGATCTCGTCGCTTTGCCCTTCGAAAAGGCGAAGGGCCGCGCGCCCGTCCTCGGCGGTGAGGACCGTGAAGCCGTACTCCTCGAGCACCATGCGCGCCAAGAAGCGGACGCCGGGCTCATCGTCGACCACCAAAATCGTTCCGGTCGTCGACGCGGCCGAGACCTCCTCGTCGGTAGGCTCCTGCTCCGCCGGTTGCTCCGCCGGCGGCAGCAAGATGCGAACGGTGGTTCCTTCGCCGGGCGTCGACTCCACGTCAATGGCGCCCTTGTGGCCGCGCACGATGCCCAATACGGCCGCCAGCCCCAAGCCGCGTCCGGTGAAGCGGGTCGTGAAGAACGGCTCGAACATGCGGTTGCTGGTGTCTTCATCCATGCCCGAACCGCTGTCTTTGACCTCCAGCAGTACGTAGGGCCCGGGTAGCAGCTCGGCGCCGGTCCGGCAGCGGCGGAGCCACTCGCGACTGACCTGGGCGAGGCGGGCGCTGACCGTGACGCCGCCGTCGCTATCGCCCATCGCGTCGGATGCGTTGGTGATCAGGTTCATGACCACCTGCTGCAGCTGCCCGCTATCCGCCATGACCTTCGGCAGGTCCCTGTCGAAATGGAAATCGAGGTGGACGCGCTTGGACACCGAGGACTGCAGCAATTCCGCCATATCGGCGACCAGCTCGGCGAAACTGACCGGCTCGACGATGAAATGGCCGCGCCCCGAGTAGGCCAGCATCTGCTGGGTCAGGTCGGACATGCGCTGGACCGCCGTCCGGATCTCCACCAGCGAATCGTTGAACTGAAACTCGGGTCCGGCGAAGGCCTCCATGATGCCGACGTGACCGAGCACGGTGGTCAAGAGGTTATTGAAATCGTGGGCGATGCCACCGGACAGCACGCCGAGGCTTTCGAGCCGCTGGGCTTCTTGGAGCTGATCTTCGAGACGACGGCTCTCGGCTTCCTGCTGTTTGCGCTGGGAAATATCGCGCACGACGCCGACGAGATTCCAGCGTTCGCCGAATTTGACGGCCGACGCCGCCAGCTCCACGGGAAATTCCCGCCCGTCGCGGTCCATCAGCACCACTTCGTTGGTTTGACCCATGCCCGGCCCTTGCCCGGTGGTCAGACCGTCGCGGAAGGTGCGCGAGAAGTGGTGCCGGTAGCGCGCGGGCACGACCTGCGACAGCATCGACTTGCCGAGCAGCTCGTCACGGTCGAAACCGAGCATCGCCTCGGCGGCGCTATTCATATAAGTCGCGCGCCCGCGGTGATCCACCATGATGATGGCGTCGTGGGCGGCCTCACTGATCCGACGCAGGCGTTCTTCACTCGCCTCGACCGCTTCTTTCGCGCCCACCAGCTCACGGGTCCGCTCGCCGACCCGAGCCTCGAGCTCTTCGTTGCTGCGCTCGAGAATTTCAAGCGCCATCTGCAGGTCGGCGTTGTTCTCTTCGAGCTTTTGGTTGGCGGCCTGGATGTCATCGAGCTTGTCGAGGAGCACCTGCCGGGTCTGGGACCTCGAGAGCAGCGACAGCTTCTTATCGTCGAGCAGCTCCGGAGGAAAGAGGCGTACCACCGCCGGGAAAGTGTCGAGACCGAGGTAGCAGTCCGCCATCTCGCGGTAGCGCTCTTCAAAAAGCTCGGTGGCGACATCCCGGCCCAAGGTCTCCCGCAGGCGCTCGAAGAGGTCGTGGCCGAGCCGCCCGAGCAGCGCCGTCCAGCCGTCGCGACTCGGGGTGCCCATGGCGTGGTCCGGGGTCTGCTGCGGCCCCGGGGCCAGTGAGAGGCTCTCGAGCCACCTCGAAATCGCGCCGAAGGACGGATGGGCGTCCGGGCCGAGCAGCTCGAGCACGTGGTCGACAAGCGGCTGGAGAAACTCGCGGCCGAGCAGCACCTCTTGTTTGCCCTCGGGCTCGAAGATCAGGCCGAGGCGAGGCACTCCGATAAGCTCCGGGTAGGCGCTCTTCACCTCCTCCCGGAGGGCGTCCCGGTCGACCCGGGCATCGTCGATCTGCACGAGGTAGTGCTCAAGCAGCAGATACAGCCGGGGCGCCGCACGCCAGCGGGTCTCTAGATCCTGCCGCCGAAGATTCTCGACCCGGTCAATGACGGACGCGGCGTGTCGCCGGTCGTAGATCCGCTCGATCAGGTGGTCGATCAGCGTGAGCGGATCTTGCCGCAGGCGGTCATCAGGGCGGATGGCATGGCGAGTGGACGGCATCATCGGCGGGTTGAGTCCTTGGACCACCCGCAATCTTAACCGATTTATCCCAGAGCGACCGCTTAACGGCGCGCAACCGCCGCAGACGGGCCGTGGCTATGGCCCCAAAACGCCGGGCACCAAGCCTTAGCCGGCCCGTGGGCTTTTGCTCTGCCCACCGACGGGGATCAGCGGAGGAGCTTGCGGACCATGTCGGCGGTCAAAATCAAATGGCCGCCGCCGTCGTCGCTGGAGCGCAAGTGCCCGCCGTGATCGGGGTCAAATTCATAGGGATTGACCAGATCCGCAAAAATGGGCCGCAGTGCGCGGGCGCCGGTCCGAGCATCGCGGTAAGCCTCTTCGGCGATCAGGGAGGCCGCCAGGTCTTCGAGCTCGAGCTTGATGTTGAGAACCTCAAAGTAGCGCGCCGAACGCACAAAGGGGGACTCGAAGGACTCGAGGAGAATCGCCTTCAGAGTATCGATGCCGAGGGCCGAGAGCAGCACCGTATTCTCGAAACGCGCCATGAACTGGGGCACCATGCCAAAGTCGAAGAGGTCGCGCGGCTTGAGGTAGTCCACCAGCTCGAAGATCGTCTGCATTTTGACTTTGCCTTCGGCGGTGCGGATCGTCTTGGTTCGCAGCTTTTCGCCGGAGCCGGGCTTGTTGACGCGATTGAAAACCTGATCGTAGAGGCCTTCAAAAGCGCCGCCGCAGATGAACATCATCTTGCCGGTGTCGATGTCGAGCCGCACCGACTTCTCTTCCCCGTCGACCCAGGCGTGGGTCGGGAAAGCCAGCCGCTCGCCCTCCATCAAGGTCAACAAGCCCTGCTGGAGCACGACGCCGATGGGGTTCGGCTTGCCCGCCACGATCGACGACATTTTGTCGATTTCGTCGATGCAGATCGTGGCCCGCTCGATGGCGACCTTCAGCTCTTCCGGCGTCGGCTTCTCCGAGCAGATCGCCCGGGCCCGCTGCTCGACCGCCTGGAAGAGGCGCTCCGGCTGAAACTCCATCCGCTCGACGTCGACCAGCAGGTTGGCGTTGATGATCGTCACCGCGCGGAACGGTCGGTACTCCGGCACCTCGTTATAGAGGCGCTGGAGGTTGTTCATGAGCGTGGTCTTGCCGGTGCCCGAGTTGCCGATCATCAGCAAATTGCCGGGAACTTTGCCGGTCGTGTGTTTATAAACCGCCACGGAGACGAATCGCAGCGCTTTGTTTTGCCCCAAGACCCCCCGTCGCATCAGCTCGAAGATCTCGGAGGGCTTGATGTCGACGAGGTCACGGTCGCCGGCGGCTGCGGCAGTCGGCGCCTGCCCACCCGGGGCGGTCGCGGCGTCGGAGGAAAGCGCAGTGTCGGTAGAAGGTAAGGTGGCTGTGGTCATGGGCGGCTCCATATCGGACGAGGCGGGCGGCGCCGCCGGGCGATCTTGAGGACGGGTCATTGCGGACAACGCGGCGTGATGGTGCGTCGAGGGAGCATACGCAGAAGCCTCGGCGAGCGTCCACTCTGGGCTCGACGATCTGCTAGTCTTTCGGCCTCAATCCCAGAAAGCGAGTCGATGTCGTTGAGCGCTAAGCTTTTGCCTTCCCTCCCCCGGACCATGCTCTTCGCTGGGCTCTTGCCGCTGATCGTCGTCGGC
>JBCDKB010000184.1:0-14983 GCA_038747035.1 Acidobacteriota bacterium
CCATGGCCAGGATGGCGAGGATGGCTATTTTCTGTCGCCTGCGTTGACTCCTGATGACGTCGGCCGCGGTCGTCGGGCTCCACTGCCCGGCGCCGGGCCGGCGCCGGGACTCGTCGCGGAAAAACGGCCGAAAGGGGCTCATGATTCCGGGTCGGGACGCGCTAGGCCGGCAGCTCCAGGGTCGTTTCGGAGACGATCAGGCCGTCTTCGTCGGCGTAGAGGACGTGGCCGACTTCGAAGAGCACGCCGGCGAACGCGACGGGAATATCGTTCTGGCCGAAGCCACGCTTGACGCTCTTGACCGGGTAGGTGCCGAGGGCGAGCACGCCGAGGTCGAGGGTTGCGAGGTCGACCGAATCCCTGACGTGGCCGTTGATGACCAGGCCCGCCCAGCCGTTCTTGACCGCCAGATCGCCCAGCACGTCGCCGAGTAGCGCGCAGCGGCGGGAGGCGCCGCCGTCCACCACCAGCACGCGGCCGTCGCCGGGCTCTTCGAGTCGGCGGCGGACGTGGGAGTTGTCTTCTGGCGCCTGGACCGTGGCGATCGGGCCGAAGAATCGGGGCTTGCCGCCGAAGTGGCGGAGCCGGCCGGGCTCGGCGATTTGGAGGTGGTCGGAATGATCGTCGCAGAGGTCAGCGGTCTTGAAGGGCATGGTCGGGTCCTATGGGGTCACCGGTAAAAGGAAGGGGAGACTCTCGCAGGCTCGGGTTCGGTCCGCAAGTCCGGTCTGCAAGCTCGGCCTGCGGGCCCGGACCTCAGTCCCCGGATGCGGGACCCTCGACACGTCCGTACTCCATCGAGCGATAGGTCCGAAGCAGCACGTCGACCGTCGGCCGCGGCAGGTCGAGCGGGATGCGCACCAGCGGATCGGACTTCTCGAATGGGGGCGGCGGGGTCGTTTCGAAGAGGCTCGGCCACAGCCGGACGGGGCAGCTGTAGAAGACGCATTCCGCAGGACCGTATTCCGCGTCCCACTCGATGAGCTTCTCGTTCGTCTCGACCAGCAGCTTGCGGGCGTTTTGCAGACGGAGTCGCGACCCGTAGCGGGACTTGCCCTTGGTCTTGAGGTAAACCGGCTGGGCCCGGCCTTTGCCGCGCACCACGTAGCGCCGCAGGCTCTTTTGGATCAGCGGACGGGCGCCTTCGAAACGGCCGAGGGTGACGGCGCCGGCCTGCATCAAGATGACGCTGTGGCGTCCGGGCTCGTCCGGCAGATCGTCGAGGTAGGCGTCGAAGGACGGGCACTTCGGCGACAGCGGGAAGACCAGCGGCGGGCGCACCCGGCCCCGGGCCGACTCGAAGAATCGGCCTTTAGGGTCGGGGACGAGGGGCGACTCGGCGTGCAGGCGCTGGAGCGCTTCGCGACAGTCCCGCCAGTGGAAAGTCTCGGACATGGCGGCGCCATGGTAGCGCGAGGTCCCAGCTAGGGCCCGGCGTCGCAGCTAGGGCTCGACCCCGCTTACCGTCTGGATGCGCTCGAGCAAGCGGCGGCTGGCGTCGACCCGGGGATGGGCTTCGCCGAAGAATTCGAGGTTGAGTGCCAGCGCCTCGTGCCCGGCGTCGGCGGCGTCTTCAAGACGTCCGGTGTGCAAGAGCACGGCGCCCAGCTGGTGGAGCGTCAAGGCCAGCTCGGGGTGGGCCCCTCGCTCGCTCGCGCGGTGTCGGCCGAGGGCTTCCCGGAGGTGAAGCTCGGCGTCGCCGTAGCGCTCGAGCTGCCGATTGAAAACACCCAGTCGGGTGAGCGCGACCAGCGTATCCGGGTGCCCGGGGCCGAGCAGGTGGCGGCGCGTTTCAAAGGCGCGGCTTCCAAGGTCGACGGCTTCTCCGTAGCGTCCGAGGTTGGCGAGGGCGGCGGCCAGGTTCAGCTGGCCGCTGGCGACGCTCGGGTGTTCGGCGCCGTAGCGCTCCAGCTTCTTCGCCAACACGTCGCGGTAGAGCTCGGCCGCCATGTCGCGGCGATCTAGATTGCCGTGGACCAAGGCGAGGTTATTCAGTCCGCGCATCACGGACGTATGGCCCTCGCCGAAGACTCGGCGGCGGATGGCGAGGGCTTCCTCGAGCATCGGTAGGGCCTCCAGATTGCGCCCCTGGTAGACCAAGGCCATGGCCAGATTATTGAGGCTCGACGCCACGGACTGGGGCTCCGCCTGCCCTTGCTCAACGAGGCGCCGGCGCGTTTCGAGGGTGCGGCGGTGGAGGCGCTCGGCTTGGGGATATTGGCCTTCGGACCAAGCGAGCAGGCCGAGCTCATTGTCGTTCTGCGCCGGGCGGTCGGTCGATGCGGGGAGGTGGGTTTCCGAGAGTCGTTTCGATTCGAGTTGGAGCTCCCGGGCCTCGGCGTAGCGCCCTTGGCGCCGGCGGAGCACGCCGAGCTCGAAGAGCGTGTCGGAGAGCAATTCGACGGCGTGGCTTTCGTTCCGCAGCGCCGCCGCGGCTTCTTCCAAGAGGAGCTCGGCGGGGCCATAGGTCCCGAGGCGGCCGTAGAGTTCGGCGAGCGCCAGCTGAACTCGGGCGCGGATCGCGGGCTCTGCGTCAAGGTCGGCGAGTCGCTCGCGTCCGGCGTCGAGCAGGTCGACGGCGTCGAGGCCCCGACTCCCGGCCCGGTCCGGGTCGGCGAGCTCGAAAAGGTCGAGCACGAAGCCTTGGACCGCCCGCGCGTTGGCGGCTTCGGCGGAGGCCCGGTCCCGCTCCTCGGCGAGTCGGACCGTGTAGATGGCGACGAGGAAGGTCACGACCAGCCCGCAGCCGGCGACCGTCGCCACGAACGGGGCACGGCGCCGCATGAATTTACCGGCGGCGTAGAGCCAGCCCGCTGAACGGGCCCGAACCGGTAGGCCGGAGAGGTGGCGCTCGACATCGTCGGCGAGCTCGCGGGCGGTGGCGTAGCGTTCGCCGGCCGACTTGGCGAGGGCCCGGGCGGCGATCGCATCGAGGTCGCCGCGCAGCCGATGCGCGTCGCCGTCCGCCGCCGCAGAAAGCGGCGGCGGCGTATCCTCGAGCGTCGCGCAGACCGACGCCGCCACGCCGCGCCCGACGGGGTGGGGGAAGCGGCCGCTGAGCAGTCGATAGAGCAGCACGCCGAGGGCGTAGGCGTCCGAGGCGGTGGTGACCGGCTCGCCGCGGATCTGCTCGGGGCTCGCGAAGGCGGGCGTCATGGGGCCGGTGCTGGCCTCGGTGCGGGTGAGCTGGTCGAGCGACGCCAGCGGCTTGGCGATGCCGAAGTCGAGCAGCTTGACCTGACCGGCGTGCGTCACGAGGATGTTGGACGGCTTGAGGTCCCGGTGCACCACCAGCGCCTGGTGGGCCGCCTGCACGGCGCCGCAGACGTCGAGGAAGAGGCGGAGGCGGTCCCCGAGGTCGAGCCCGAGCGCTTCGCAATGCTCCGTTATCGGCAGCCCGTCGACGTATTCCATGGCCAAATAGGGCAGGCCGCCGTCGGTGGTGCCGCCGTCGTAGAAGCGGGCGATGTGGGGGTGCTCGAGGGACGCCAGGATGCGCCGCTCGTCGTCGAAGCGGCGAAAGAAGACATCCGACGCCTGGTCCGGTCTCAGGATCTTGAGGGCGACCTGCTGGTCCAGGACACCGTCGTCGCGCTCGGCGAGGTAGACCGTGCCCATGCCGCCGCTACCCAGCGGCCGGATCAGGCGATAGCGCCCGACGCGACGCCCGCAAAAGTCTTCGGGGCGGGTGGTCCGGCCGACGCCCGGCGTCGCCGCGCGAATGGCTTGGGCAGGGAAGCCCTGGGATGAGCTGCCGTTCTCTTGATGCGTCGTCTCGGCGGGATCCACGGCGGCGCCTCCTGTCGGGTCCATCGATGCCGAGCCGTTCCGTGCCCGGTCATTCCGCGCCGGGCGTCTCGCGCCCGGCGGTCTCGACGCCGACTGTCAAAGCCGAGGAAACCGCAAACGCCCGCGCGGGCGGGCTGAAGTGGGGACCGTACCACGGCCGGTCGCTTCCGGACTTCGGCCGCTGCGGACGGGCTGACCCGAGCGCTCAGCGCAGGCGGCGGATGAGCATGCGCTCGTTGCCGTCCCGGCGGGTGGCGCCGATCGAGTCGAGGTGCTCGAGGATCGGAATCGCCCATTTACGCGACAGGCCGAAGTGCTCTTTGAATTGGGGTACGGTGAAACGCTGCCACCCGTCGCCGTCTTCGAGCGTGTCGCGGACCGTGTCGATAGCTTTCTGGGACAGGATCAGCCCGGATGACAGGCGCACCAGACTGCGCTGACGCAGCAGGTAGCCCTGGACGCCTTCGAGGATCTGCTGCTTGGTGCCGAGGCGAATCGACAGGTCGGCGGGGCCCGGCGGCGTCAGGCCGGCGGCTTCGATCTCTTCGAGCAGGCGCGCGCTGAGCTTGGCCTCGTCGCCGGTCATCTGGTTCGACGCTTTGCGGCCGGGCTGGGTCACCAGGTCGCCCTGGACGACGAGGGCCTTCGCCTTGTCCAGCATCTTCAGGTAGACCGGCGCCAGCGGCTTGGCGCGTTCCGGCAGCAGGCGGGCGGTGAGCTCGGCCTTGGGCATGCCGTTTGAAAGGCGGTCTTCGGCGAAGTGCTCCTTGAGCAGGGCTTTGGCCTTGGCGGTGAGCTTGGGGATCACCGCCGGGTCGACGTAGCGCGGCGCTTTGCCGGCGGGCAGGCGCAGCAGCCGGCCGTCGGCGACGCGGGCGTCGAGCGCCTTGGCGATGGCGGCGGCGCGCTGACCGAGGCGTGCTTCGAGCTCGCCGGCGGCGACGCCGCGCTCGCCGCTCTCGTGGACCCACAGATCCATCACCTTGGACGGGTCTTCCAGCTGGGCGACCGCCCGCTGGAGCTCGGCGCCCCGCCGACGGCGCCAGCTCGGGTCGAGCAGCACGCCGCCGCCGAGGGTCGCCGCGGGGGACGGCCGGCGGATGATGAAGCGGTCGCCGCGGACCGCGACCAGCGGCGCTTCGAGGCGCATCTCGACGAGGCCCTCATCCCCGGGCTGGATCTTGTCGCCGAGGGATCGGATGCGCCCAGTCACTTCGCCGGCGTAGAGGTGGAGGCGCATCTCGCGCCAGCCGCCGAGGGCCTGCGGCGCGTCGGGCAGCAGGCGCAGGCGAGCGGCGAGCTGGGTGGTGGGCACGCAGGTGCCCGGCTTCACCAGCTGCTCGCCGCGGCCGAGCTCGTCGAGGGAGGCGCCCACCAGCTGCACCGCCGTGCGTTCGCCGGCTTCGGCGTGGGCCCGCTCCTGGCCGTGGACCTGGACGCTGCGCACGCGGGCTTCGGCGCCGCGCGGCAAAACGGCGACGCTTTGGCCGGTCTCGAGGCGGCCTTGGACGAGGGTGCCGGTGACCACGGCGCCCAGCCCGCGGAGCTGGAAGGCGCGGTCGATCGGCAGGCGCAGCGGCGCCGTCGGGTCGCCGTCGACGGCGCCGTCCCGGGCTTCCTGCGCCAGCCGGGCGCGGAGGGCGTCGAGGCCGTCGCCGGTGACGCTCGACACCGGCAGAATCGGCGCGTCGGCGTAGGGCGTCGATTCCAGCAGCTCGGCGACTTCCAGCTCGGCGAGCTCGAGGGTGTCGGCGTCGACCAGGTCTTTCTTAGTCAGCGCCACCACCGCCCGCGGGATCTCGAGCAGCTGGCTGATCGCCAGGTGCTCGCGGGTCTGGAGCTCGACGCCTTCGTCCGCCGCCACCACTAGCAGCACCAGTCGGATGCCGCCGAGGCCGGCGAGGGCGTTGTGGAGAAATTTCTCGTGCCCCGGGACGTCGACGAATCCGATCTGCAGGTCGCCGTCGACGAGGTGGGTGAAGCCGAGGTCGATGGTGATGCCGCGGGCTTTTTCATCCGCCCAGCGGTCACAGTCGACCCCGGTCAAGGCTTCGAGCAGGCTCGTCTTGCCGTGGTCGATATGGCCGGCGGTGCCGACGACGGCGCGCAGCATCGGCGGCGGGCCCCTACAGGCCCAGGATGTCGCGGGCTAGGCGGTTGATGGTGCCGCCGTCCGCGGTGGCGCCGAACTTTTTCATCATGCCCTTCATCACCGCACCGATGGCCTTGGGGCCTTCGAGGCCTTCGGCGGCGACCAGCTCTTCGATCGCAGCGCGGATCGTGGCTTCGTCGGCCTGGGCCGGCAGGTAGCCGGAGAGGACTTCGATTTCGGCTTCTTCTTTGGCGGCGAGCTCTTCGCGGCCGGCGTCGCGGTATTGCTTCACCGAGTCCTTGCGCTGCTTCACCAGCCGGCGCACGATGCCGAGGAAGTCTTTCTCGTCGAGGTCGGCGCCCTTATTGATCTTCTCGTTCTTGACCGCGGTCAAGAGCATGCGCAGCGTCGACAGGCGCTCGGTCTCCCGGGCCTTCATCGCCGCCTTCAAGTCTTCTTGCAGGTTCTCTTGGGGGGTGCTCATAGTCGGCGCATCTTATCCAAGCCGGCGCGCTGCGTCGCGGGGGCCGGAGGCGCCGAGGGGGACGGGTCCGCGGACCCGTCCCCCTGGATTGTCAAGATGCGGCCGGCGACTTAGTTCATCCCCGTACCGGTGCAGCTCAGTAGCGCCGGCAGCGGCGATGTGCACACGCCGCTCGGGCCGGCGTTCCAGATCGCCTGGATCTCCGCCTGGCCGAGGGCGCGCTTGTAGATCTGCACTTCGTCGAGGTCACCGGTCAACCCATAGTCGTTGCCGTTCGCGTCCCCGTTGCCGCGTCCGATGCGCAGGCCGGCGAGGTTCGACAGGTCGCCGGAGCGCGAGGTCGGATCGAAGGTCTGCTGGGGACCGGCGTCGATCGATAGACGGGCGCCGGTCGCCGAGCTCCGGTCGACGGTCGCCGCCACCAGGTGCCACTGACCGTCGTCGATGCGGTCCGGGCCGGCCATCTGGAAATTCGACCAGCCGACCCCCGGCGCGCTCGGGTCGGCGAGCTGGAGCAGCGGGCGACCGCCGAAGAATTGCAGCAGGTAGCCGCGGTAGCGGCCGGCGACGCGGTCTCGCTTCGACACGACGGTGCCGCTCTGCTGGGTGGTGCGCACCCAGGCGAGGATCGTGAAGTCGCCGGTGCCGACGTCGGCGTGCTGGCAGTCCTGGGCTTCGAGGTGGTCGTCGCCGTCGAAGGAAAGGCCGATGCCGACCTGGCCGGCGACGGGCTGCGGATTGCCGTTTAGGACCGCGCGATTCGACGCCATGAGCTCGGCTGTGGAGTTGCCGGTGAAGCCGTCGAGCGGGTACCACGCCGCCAGTTGGGACGGCGGCGGGGTGCACGCCGCGTCGGCGGTGCACGCCGGACGGGCGCCGCAGGCGATGCCGTGGGCGGCGTAGGCGTCGTAGATGCGGCAGGCGTTCGGCGTGCCGTCGGCGAGGTTGCCGTTGTCATCGTCCATCTGCAGCAGCACGCGGTACCAATTGTCGAGGCCGCAGCCGTCGATGGCGGCCTCGGGGTTGCACTGACCGCCGGCGGCGATGCGGTAGGCCGAGCGCGCCGGCACCGACGTCTCCCACCACAGGTCCTCGAAGAGCACCTCGCCCGGGGCGGCGCCCCAGCGGGTTTTCAGGCTTTCGCGCAGGTCCCAATTGGCCGTCGACGCGATGTGGGACTCGCAGTGGCCCTGGTAGCCCATCGGCCCCCGGTAGCTCACCGGGCACTCGATGTAGTCATTCCCGGTCTGCGGGTCGTAGATCGTCGGCGCGCAGTTGAGGCCATCGGTACGTTCGATATTCGACGGCCGGGCGATCGGCCGCGGCCCGCCGAGGGAGAAGGTCGGCAGGTCGCGTACGCCGGTGCAGGCGGGGTCGCAATTGGGGCACGAGTTGTTGACGTAGAAGCCGCGGCCGATGCAGCCGTCGCCGGTCTCGACGAAGGCGAAGGTGTCCGCGAAGGCTTCGCCCGAGCCGCGCTCCGGCGCCACGCCCAGGGTGAAATCGTCGAAGGCGTGGCCCCACTCGTGGATCACCACCGCGCGGTTGGTGCCGGTGTTGTTGCAGAGGCCCGGCGCTTCGGGGCCGACGGCCATATCGTTGGAGTTCGGGAGCCAGGCGCCGTTGCACGCCAGCAGGAAGACATTGGTGTAGATGTCGAAGGGCTGGGCGAGGTCGGGGAAAGGGGCGAGGCCGGTGCAGCCGTTGAAGCGGCAGCGGGCCTCGTGGGATTGGTGGCTGGCGTGCACGTAGGCGCTGCGGGCGGCGTTGGTATTGCCGGGGCCGGCGGTATTGGCGGGGGCGTCGCACGAGCCGGCGGGATTCGGCACGCCGCCGAAGTCGAGGTCGCCGGGGCTGCCGCTGCCGATCCAGATATTGCTGCCGCCGTTGCACGTGTCGTAGGTCTTGACGTAGCGGCCGAAGAGGCGACCGGAGGCGAGCACGTTGCCGCCGGGGTAGTTGTACCAGCCGGTGGAGTCGGTAAAGACGGTGCCGCTGCCCTGCAGGCCAACTTCCATGTGGGGCACGCCGACCGAGACCAGCGGGTCGAGGGGCTCGGTCGGCACGACGTCGGCGGTGACGTCGGCGTAGCGGGTCTCGTCGACGAATTCGAGGATTTCACCGGAATGGGCGTCGACGCGCAGCAGCCAGTTGGCGAGCGTGTTGTTACCGATCGCCGAACCGTCCGCCCGCTTGGGCAGGAAAGACCAGGTCCAGACCAGTCGATGCTGCCAGCCCGCGCCGGGCTCGCCGGCGTAGGGCACGCCGGGGATTTCGTCGGCGTCGACGGTGGCGATCAGCCCCAGCTTGGCGGACGCCGACGCCGGGGCCAGCTCGAGCTCGGCGAGGGCGGCGGCGAAGGCGTCGTCGGCGGACAGGTTCGGCTCGGTGGCGATCCCCACCGGCGCCACGCGGACGGCGCCGAGCTGGGTGAGGTTGCCGGCGGTGAGCCGGGCCACCAGGCGCGCGTTCTCCACCGGCACGCCGCGGTGGTGCTGGCGCAGCTCGAGGGACCAGTGGTCGCCGATCTGGAAGCTGCGCTGGGCGTCGAGGGTGAACTCGTCGAGGCTTTCTGCGAGCAGGCCCGGGTGACGGTCGAGCAGGGCGCGGAGCTGGCGCTCGACGTCGGTGGCTTGGACCTCGCCGCGCAGGCCGAGCTCGCGGGAGCTGAGGCCGTTGCCGGCTCCGGGGATCAGCGGCGCGCCGGAGCCTTGGAGAAGGTGCGGCCGATTCGAGCGCCGGTCGAGCACGATCTCCCACTGCTCGCCGTTCTCGTCGAGGAAGGAGGCGAGGCCCGGGTAGGCGCGGAGCTCGGGGGCGTCGGCGTCGAGCCACTCGAGGGTCGGCTCGGCGATCAGCGCAGTCGACTGGGTCGTGGGGTCGTTGTCGATGTCGAGCGGCGGCGCGACGGCGGCGGCGGGCGTCGATGTCAAAGCGACGAGCGCAGCGGCGGCGAAGGTCGCTGCGACGGCGGCGGGTCGCCGTGGGATGGACGGGGCGGGACGGGCTGGGGCGATTTTCATCGGTGACCTCCTGGGTTGTTCGCCCCATCCGGCGCGCCGCCGGTCGCGATCCCCTCAAGGCCCGGTTGTCGAAGAATTTTGGCGAGGTTTGTGGCGCGGCGTCGCATGGGTCGGTGACGCGCCCGTGGAGCTCGCCGACGGCGGGCCGGGTGCGTCACCAATGACCGACTAGGAGAACGCCATGAACCGTCGCGCCTCGAAGGCCCCGAATGGCCCACCATCCAGGCCGTCCGCTCTTGCCCCCATCCGCCGGCGGGGGGCTCGCCTCGCGATGCGCTGGGCGCCGCCGCCCATCGCCCCCGGGCTCATCGCCCCTGCCCTCGCCGCCGCCGTGCTCAGCGTCGCCTCCCTCACCGCCGCCGCGCCCGCGTCCGCGGCGCCGCCGGCCGCCGGTCCCCAGGTCGGCACCAACCTGGCTTTCCTCTCGAGCAGCTCGGGGGACTGGCCCTTTGTCGACGTCTTCAAGACCTCCGACGGCTGGTTCGCGAGCGGCGACTGCGGATGGGACTGTGGCACCCTCGACCTCGACGCCGACGGCTGGGTCCGCTCCCTGGATCCGGGGCAGATGGCGACGGCGATCGTCTTCGACCGCGTCCCCGGCGCCATGCCCCATACCGACGTCAGCCAGTCCTACAACGTGTTTTATGACGGCGTCGGCGCGCTCGATTACGACGGTTCGGTGGTGCACGTGGAGTCCGTCGCGCCGGGCCACGACCGGGTGCGGATCGACCCCCAGTCGGACCAGCCGTTTTTCATCACCGTCGTGCTCACCGCCGCGACCTGGGACCCGGATGAGGCGGTGCCGCCGTCGGAGTACATCCGCAATATCCGCGTTATCGCGCCGGGCGGCGTGTGCAGCGACGACGCCTTCCGCTACTGCCACGATTCGCTGCCCTGCGGATCCGGGGCGACCTGCGAGCTCTTCGCCGCCGGCTCGAATTACCAAAGCCAGCGTTTCCATCCGCGTTTCCTGGAAAACGTGCGGCCTTTCTCGGTGCTGCGCTTCATGGATTGGCTCGACACCATCGAAGGCGGCCTTGAATCCGCGTCGGACTTGACCCAGGTTTCCCACGCGCGGTGGAACGTGGCGCCGGTATCGGTGATGGCTGACCTGGTGAACCGCCTCGACGTCGACGCGTGGGTCAACGTGCCCCACCTGGCGTCAAACGCCCTGGTCCAAGACATGGCCAGCATCTTCGCTTCGGAGCTCAATCTCGGGCGCAGGGTGTTCGTCGAGTTTTCGAATGAGACGTGGAACGAGACGTTTCCGGCCTACGGTGAGCTCGGCCGGCGGGGCTGTCTCTTCTTCGGCCACCTCACCGCCTCGTGCTATCGCTACGACGCCCAGGGCCAGGTGGCGTCGACGCTGTGCGAAGACCACGCGACGGACCCGATCGCCGGCTGCGACACGGCGCGCATCCTCTATACGACGGAGCGGGCGATGGATAGCTGGCAGATCTTCGAAACCGCCTTCGACGCCCAGCAGCTCCCCGGCGGCAACGGCAATAGCTCGGCCCAGCTCGTGCGGGTACTGGCGAGTCAGGCCGGCCATACGGCGCTGCACGAAGCGCTGCTCGACCACCGCGACGCCTACGCCACCGTCGACGTGTTCGCCACCGCCGCCTATTTCGGCTGGCCGCTCGGCGGCGATCCGATCGTCCAGGATTGGGATCCCGACGACGTCGACGATATGGCCGACCTCGACCTGCGCCTGCAGCTCGAGGTCGCGGACACCGTCGCCGACATGGCCCTCGACCGGCAATTCCTGCTGCAGCACGACCTCGGGCAGTACGCCCACATTCCCTTCGTGCTTTATGAAGGCGGCCAGGGCCTGGTGGCCCGCGGGCCCAACGCCGCGAACGAGACGGCTTTGGACCACGCGAACGCCGTTTTTGACGCGGCGAATCGCAGCCCGGCGATGGCGCTGCACTACCGCCAGCTGCTCGACGACTGGCGGCTCGTGGGCGGCGATACGCTGTTCAATCATTACGTCAACGTGCGGCGCTACAACGAGGATGAACGCTACGGCGCCCTGGAGTCGATGCTCCAGGACCCGATGACGTCCCAGAAGTATCGCGAGCTGACCCGCTTTATCGACGCCTTGCCGTGACCAGTGCGAGCGCCTCCCGCAGCACCGGATCCTCCGGGCCCTGGATGAGCGGCGTCTTGATCGCGATGTCCGGGGTGACGCCGCGGAGGCGCTCGTCGCCGTTGGGGCGCACCAGGTGGGCCTTCGGGTAGCCGACCTTGATGCCGGTGTGGGGCAAGGTGAATTGCTCCATGGCGCCGTAGGACGTCGCCAGGTCGGAGGTCGGCTCGCCGATGACGGTGCCGAATTCGAAATCCTGGATCAATGCGGCGACGGTGACGGCGTTGGAGAAGGAGTGGCGATTGATCAGCACGTAGACCTCGCCTTCGAATCGACGGCCCTCCCGGGGTTCGTTCCACGGGATTTCGAAGTCGACGACGGCGCCGTCCGGGTTGTTGGCGTAGAGGTCGCTGAAGCTTCCCGGCGAGTCGTCGGCGAGGTGGGGGTTGAGCTCGAGTCGGGCCCCGTGGCTGGCGCGGGTCTGGGCGCTGACCTTGATCCGGAAGGCGGAGCAGAACCGGAATCGGCCGTCGGCGAAGTACGCCACCATGCGGTCGCTGAACGAGTTGTCGCCGCCGGGATTGTCCCGCAGGTCGACGATCAAGGCCCCGGCGTCGGCGGCGAAGAAGTCGGCGAAGGACTCGTCGAGGAAAGTCTGGAAGGCCTCTGGGTCGTAGCCGCCGGCGCTTTCGGGTTCGTAAAACGGCCCCGGACGCAGGTAGGCGACGTCGCCGTCGAGCATCCTGGCGGAGCGAGCATTCCAGTCCAGCGCCAGCCGCTCGGGGGCATCGGCGGACCCGGATCGGATCTGTTCTTGGGTGAGGGCGGCGGCGGTGACCGTCCTCGGCGCCTCGGCGTCGGCGCCGCGGATCTCCAGCGTATAGCTTGCCCGCTCGCCGTCCTCGAGCCACAGCAGGCGCGGGAACCAGAACTCGAGCAGCGAATCGGCCATGTAGGCGGACTCGGCGGAGATATGCCCCCGGAGGCGTTCGAGCCAGCTCGACATCGGCTGACCGTCGAGGGTGAGGATTTCGTCGCCGGCGCGCAGGGCGGGCTCTTGCCCTGGCGCCGCGTAGCTTTCCGTCACCAGGACCCGGCCGTCGATGACCCGGAAGAAGAACGGCGGCGCGGTGCCGCCGCCGGCCCGGTAGTCGCCGTAGGCGCCGCTTGGAGTGTCGATGCGGGCGTGGCCGATGCGCCCAAACGCCATGAAGCGCTGGAAGGTGGTGGCGGTTTCGAAACTGTCGAGGGGGCGGTCGAGGGCGGCGAGGTCGGCCTTGAAACGGGCGTCGTAGTCCGCCTTTGACGCGTGCACGTAGAGGTTGAAATGGGCCTCTTCGAGCTGCCCGTAGAGCGTCGTGAAGTCTTCGCGCAGCTGCTCCGGCGTGAAGGTGGCGGCGGCCGGTTCGGGGTCAGCCCCCTGGACGGTCGGCTCCGCCGCGGATTCCGGGGCGTCCGCGGAGTCGACCGAACCGGTGGTCGGGGCGCAGCCGGTCGCGACGAGCGCGACGAGCGCGGCGGTCAGGCCGAGGGCAATCGGGGACAGGCCGGACTGCGTCCACCGCCGACGGTGGGCATAAACTCGGGGGGTGAATTCGGTGCTTAACTTATCGAGCATGGAGAGACTCCTCGGCGTCTGGGATCTGGGGGAAGACGGTCTGGGGCCCCGCCGGCCGGGGCGAGATCGATCCTCCCGGCCGGGTCCCTCCGCGGCCATGTCCGGCGCCTGACTTTTCCCTGACCACGGCCATGACCACGGTGACCCCCGCGAAAAAACGCCTACAGATCGGCGATTATGACTTCGATCCGGCCGTCGGCGCCCTCAGCCGGCGCGGTTCGGATGATGACGCTCGGCGCCTCGAGCCGAAGGTCGCGGCGCTGCTCGGGCTGCTGGCGAACCGCGGCGGAGAGCTGGTGCCCCGCGAAGACGTCATGGCCAGCCTGTGGCCCGACGTCGTGGTCGGGGACGACGCCTTGCCGCGCTGCGTGCTGAAGCTGCGCCGCGCCCTCGGCGATGACGCCAAGGCGCCGCGCTACGTCGAGACGGTGCCGAAGCGGGGCTATCGACTGGTGGCCCCGGTGGCGGTCCATGACGGAGACCCGGGGCCGGGGGCTGAGCCGGCGGGAGAGATCGACGGAGGGGCTTCCGGAGCTGCTCCGGTGGACTTGCGCCCGCCCCCGTCGGCGGACGCCATTGCGTCCACTCGCGTCGAGCATCCCGCGCCGACAAGGTCCCGGTCGCTCGCCCTGGCGCTTGTCGCCGCGGCCTTGGCGCTCGGCCTGGGCTTCGCGCTCCTTCGGCCGCCGCCTCCGGAGGCCAGCGGCTCAGTAGACGGAGCGTCGGTGGCCGCGCCGGACTCGGCCGCCGTCGGCGTCGCCCAGCAGCTGGTGGACCGGGCCGACGACTACTATTCAGCCATCACCCGGCCCGGCAACGAATCGGCCATCGCGCTCTATGAGCAGGCCCTCGCCGCCGACCCCGAGCACGCCCGGGCCCACGCCGGACTCGCCAACGCCCTCGTCCAGCGCGTGCTGCGCTATCCGGACGCGCCGACCCCCGACCTCGACGAGGTGAACCTCGAATCGGCCCTCAAGGCCGGGAGACTCGCCACGCCGGCGGCCCGGCACCACCTGGGGCGGGCGCTCGGCCTGGCGGAGCGGTCGGTGCGCTTGGAGCCTGAGAGCGCGGCGTCGCTCAAGGCCCTCGGCTTCGTCACCGCGGCCCTCGGGCGGTTGGATGAAGCCGACCGGATCTACACCCGCGCCGTCGAGCTCGACCCGGACGCCTGGGACGTGCTGATCAACCTCGGCGATATCCACGGCATCCGCGGCGACGAGGCCGAAGCGCTGCGCTACTTCGAGCTCGCCTACGCCGCGATGGAGCGCGTGTGGACCGAGCAAAAAGTCCGGGTCTCGCCGTGGCTCGGTGAGCTGGGCGTGATCGTCGGCGAGCGTCACCGCGACGCCGGCCGCTCGAGCGAAGCCGAAGTCTGGTTCCGTCGCGTGCTCGCCTACGCGCCGCTCCATCCGCGGGCGACCTGCGAGCTCGCGTCCCTGCTCCGCGACGCCGGTGACTCGGCCGCCGCCCGTCGCCTGGAGACCGAGCTCGCGGACCGCCTCGGGGATGACGGGCGCTGCGTGAGTGTGGACGGCTAGCTGTCTTTCTGGCTACGTTGACCCGTGACGCCATGCGCGCAGGGTCGGCGCTAGGTCAACCGGTTCGATGAATCGAACCTCCGTGGAGTCGACGCGGCGTGAGGGACTGCGCTCGTCTCCCACCACCAGCAGCTCTTCCGGCCCATACGCGTCGATGAAGCTGCGCTGCGACCGACTGATCTTGCCCCGGGGATCGCCGGCCTTCACTTCGACGGCGAGTCGTCGCCCCTGGTGCTCGATGACGAAGTCGACTTCTGCGCCGGATTTGGTTCGCCAGAAGCGGATGCTGTCAAGCAGGGGGTTCAAGGACTTGGAGAGCTCGGTGAAGACCAGGTTCTCCATCAGCATGC
>JBCDKB010000185.1:0-14823 GCA_038747035.1 Acidobacteriota bacterium
CCAAGCTCCTGCGCCTCGCGTGTTCGAGCAGCTGCGGCCCCTGTAACGACGCGGGTTCTTGCTTCGCCGGCCAGAACGGGTCGTGCGGCGTCTGCGCCTGCGGCGCCGGATGCCCATTCATGCCTTGCGTGTGCGGCGGAAAGCTGGAGGAGATTTCCGACGTACCCCGCGCGACCGGACCTCCCGTGCGCGGCGAGTAGCGCACGGGTCCGCGCCTTGGAGGGCCCTCGGTGCTTCCGCCTGCGCCTTCGAAGGATTTTTAGCGCCCATTAAAAATCCCCGCCGAAAACCGGCGGGGTTGGGAGGGAGGGGAAGGGGTATGTGGAGAGTATAGCGGAAGCCAGGCGGAAAGACCAACGACACGCCCGGCCGATCCGGCCCGAGAGGGTCATCGGGCTTCGCTATCATCCAGCCATGTTCAAAAAACTGGCACTCGGTTTCGGTCTCGCTCTTCTCGTATTGGGGCTCTGGGCTTCACAGCGCGTGACCCCCATGCTCCACGGCGCCAATGGCTACGCCGCCAAGTGGGTCTGTTCCAACGTCCACGTGGGCGGAAGAACCCTTGAACTCGCCGTCGCCGATCTCCCGGCGAATCCGCTCCTCGACCTCCTCCGAGTGGAGGCCCCGGAGTCGGATCGAGTCCAGGTCGCGATGCTCGGGGCCTTTGCCCGGTCGGCGGTCTACCGTCCTGGCTTTGGCTGCACCTTGATTCCTCCCGGCGCCTCCCGCCATGACCTGGCGGCGACTCCCCAACCGCAGCCCCTGGCCGCCGCTGCGGCTTGGCCGCCTCCGCCGGCCGCCGTGGATACCGCGGCGGTGGCAGCCGCTATCGCAGGGGCCTTCGACGAGGACCGACCCGAGGCGCCCAAGAACACCCGGGCCGTGGTCGTGCTCTACGGCGGAGCGCTGGTGGCCGAGCGGTACGCCGACGGTTTTGACGCCGAATCCCTTTTACCGGGCTGGTCCATGACCAAGAGCGTGCTCCATTCGCTCTACGGCCGCGCCGTCGACCTCGGACATCTGGAGATGACCCAAGCTCTAGGCCACGAGGCCTGGAGCGACGAGAGGGCGACGATCACCTATGACCAGCTCATGCGCATGTCGAGCAGTTTGGCCTTTACGGAGAATTACGCCGATCTCGCCTCCGACGCCGTGCAGATGCTCTTCGTGCAGCCCGACGCAGGCTTGGTCGCAGCCAAGGCCGAGCTCCTCGGTGCTCCGGATTCCGTCTGGTACTACTCGAGCGGAACGTCAAATATCCTGAGCCGCGCCTTGCGCGACGAGCTCGGACAGGCCGACTACTGGGAGTTCGCCGCCCGCGAGCTCTTCGGCCCAGCCGGGATGCCGAGTGCGATCATCGAAGCGGACGCCTCCGGTGTTTTTGTGGCGTCATCTTTTGGCTGGGCCAACGCCCGGGATTGGGCCCGCTTTGGTCAGCTCTATTTGGATGACGGGGTGGTCAACGGTGAGCGCCTGTTGCCCGAGGGATGGGCGGAATATGGGGCCGAGCCCACGCCGGCGGCGCCGCGCGGAATTTACGGAGCCCACTGGTGGCTCAACGCCGACGCCAAGGGCGAAGAGCGCCGCTGGCCGAAACTGCCGAACGATCTTTATCTGGCGAGTGGCTTCCAAGGACAGGCGGTCGTGGTCATCCCGTCGCGCGGCGCGGTCATCGCGCGGCTTGGACTGAGCCAGGCGAATAGCTCCTGGGACCTGCCCTCTTTTCTCGAGACCGTGCTCGCCGCCCTCCCGCCGGAGCCGCCGCCCGGGCCGGGGGCGGACGCTCCGACGGCGATCGACTCTTCAGCTTTGACCGAGAGTCGCGTAGAGTGAAGCCATGAGCGACATGACAGTGTGCGTGACCGGCGGCGCCGGCTTTATCGGCTCCCACGTCGCCGATGCGTTTCTCCAGGCGGGGCACCGCGTGGTGATCATCGACGATATGTCCGGGGGCAAGGAAGAGAATATCCCCGGCGCCGCGGAGTTTCACCGCGTCGATATCCGCAGCGCCGAGGCCGCGGCCGTCATCGAAGCCAGCCGGCCCGACATCCTCGTCCACCACGCGGCGCAGATGGACGTCCGGCGCTCCGTCGCCGACCCGGTCTTCGACGCCGACGTCAATATCTGCGGCACGCTCAATCTCCTGGAGGCGGGGCGCCGCGCCGGCACTCGGCAGGTCATCTTCGCGTCCACGGGCGGCGCCATCTACGGCGAGCAGGACGTCTTCCCCGCCGATGAAGAGCATCCGCAACGGCCCGTGTCGCCCTACGGCGCGTCGAAACTCGCGGTGGAGCGCTATCTGTTCTTCTACCATGAGGCCTACGGACTGAATGCCGCCTGCTTACGCTACGCCAATGTCTACGGCGAGCGTCAGAATCCCCACGGCGAAGCGGGCGTCGTCGCGATTTTCCTCGAGCGGCTCCTCGGTGACCTGACGCCGCGCATCAACGGCGACGGCCAGCAAACCCGCGACTACGTCCACGTTTCTGACGTGGTGAAGGCCAACCTCGCGGTCGCGGGACTGCCGGGCTTCCGGATCTATAACGTCGGCACGGGCCTCGAGACGTCGGTCGTCGAGCTTTATGGTCAGCTGGTCCAGGCCCTGGGGGTTGAACGCGAACCTGAGTACGGTCCCGGTAAACCCGGTGAGCAGCGCCGCTCGGTGATCGACCCTCAGCGCGGACAGCGTGATCTGGGCCTGGAGAAACCGCTGGAGCTCAGCGTCGGTTTCAAGCGCACGGCGGACTGGTTCCGCGACCGCCACTAGGCTCCGACCGGCGCCCGCCGGGCCCGGGCCTAGGACACCGCTCGATATCGACCGCGATCTCACCAACGGCCGGTGAGATCGCGAAGGTGGGGGGCGGCAGCGTGGCCAATGTCGCCGGGTACCTGCGGCCAGGTCAGCCGCAGTGACGAATTCTCTTTGCTCCACGTTTACGCCTTGATACGGCGGAAAAGGCTGTGGAAAAAGGGGTGGAAATCCGCGAGTTCTGTGGACTTTTCCGGATTCCCGCCGAATTTACGCCGCATCAGAAATAGACGGCGTAAAGCACTGAAAATAAGAGGTTTGTCGGCCTTCTTCTAGATTGCTGCGCAGCCTAAACGCCTGTGGATCCACGGGTGTTTTCCACAGTTGCGGATGGCGTTCCTGCCCAGAGCGCCGAAAAGGTCTTTATTCATCAGCGTTTACGGGATCTTCACGCCGCCTTGTCTCAGCGGAAAGCGTTTTCGAGTCGACGTCGGAGCACCAGCGCGGCGATCACCGGGGTGCCCAAAATCGCGGTCACGGCGTTCAACGGAAGAACACTTTGGCTGCCCGGGAGCTGGGATACCAAGTCGGCGGCGAGCGCCACGCTGACGCCGCAGAGGGCCGTCGCCGGCAGCAGCCGTCGGTGCTCGGAGGTAGCGAAGAGCGCCCGGGCGAGGTGCGGCACCGCCACGCCGATGAAGCCGATCGGTCCACAGAACGCCGTGACGCCGCCTGCGAGTAGGGCCGTGGCCACAAGGACGAGCGTGCGGAGCGGCCCGACGCCCGTGCCCAGTGCCCGGGCCTGGACTTCCCCGAGGTGGAGCGCATCGAGGGGCTTGGCCGCGACGAAAGCGAGACCCAGGCCAAAGAGCAGGGCCGGAGCTAGGACCACGAGCTCGGACCAGGTGACGCCGGCGAAGCTCCCGAAGGTCCAGCGCACGTAGGACTCGATTCGCTCGGCGCGGCTCCAGTGGAGCAGAATCGTAACCACCGCGCTCGACGCGTAGCCGAAGAGCATGCCAAGAATGAGCAAGGTCAGTACCGAGACCCGTCGCGACACCAAGAGCACCAGTCCCAGCGCCACGGCGGCGCCGGCGGCGGCCGCGCCCACCACCGCCGCGTCGCCGGTCACCCCGAGTCCCGACACCAGACCGACGCCGCTCGAGCCCACGGCGAGGATCGCGATCGCGACCCCGAGGCTCGCCCCCGACGAGATACCCAAGACATACGGGCCGGCGAGGGGGTTTCGAAAGAGGGTCTGCATCAAGAGGCCCGAGACCGCGAGAGATGCCCCAGCCAGCGCCGCGGTCAGCGCTTTCGGCAGGCGGAACTCAGAGAAGATAGTTCGCCAAGCCGGGTCTTCGATGGGCCGACCCAAGAGGCCGTCAAGGATGGCGTGGAGCGGCACCGGCGCCGATCCGAAGGCCAGGTCCGCCAGGAAGAGACCGCCGGCGAGCGCCAGCAGGACGAGCCACTTCCAGCCGTCTCGCATCACGGCGGCGGATCGCGCTCTAGGCGCCGGAGGAAGGTCGGCTTGTGGTCCGGCAAGATCTCGGGGTGGAGGACGGATACGACGTCCCCGAGCACGAGATCCGGGCGGAAAACCCCGAGCTCCCAATAGTCGTTGCCGCCGGTGTCGTTCAATCGGCGGTCCGGGGCAAAGACGGAGCCGCTCTTGAATGCGGCGAATCGGGTGAGGCGGGTGTCGATCGACTCTATCTCCCCGAGGGATCGCCAGTGGGATGGAAAGAGCCAGTAGTCGGCGCCGCGGGCGCGGGCGAACACCGCTTCGATATCGAGCTGGAGAGTTCCCACTCCCTCGGCGCTGGACCAGAGGTAATCCGCGCCTCCGTCGGCCAGCAGGCGGGCCATGAAACTCTCCCCCGCCGGCACGTACCACACGCCCTGCCACGGGCCGCTGGTCAAGACCGTCGGCCGTCGCTGCGCCTCCTCCCCCACCCGACGCTTGAGTCCCAGGTAAGACGCTTCGATCTCCGCGAAGACGTCCTTCGCTCGCGCCTCGCTATTGAAGAAGAGCGACGTGGCGAGCAGCCATTCGGTCCGCCCGAGGGGAAATTCTTCGAGGTAGGTCGGAAACGGCACGACGGTCGTCCCGACGCCGCCCAGGAGACGGAGGGAGTCACTTTGGGCCCTTTCCGGCGTATCGACGAAGAGCACCGTCGGCGCCGCCTGCACAAGGCGCTCGACATCGAGGTGTCCGGCGTCGGCGCCGCCGATCTCGGCCACGGCTCCGGTGGCGATGACCTCGCGGAGCGACGACGAGCTGACGAAGCGGAGGTCGGCGTGGGCGACCCATCGGTCCACCACGTCCAAGGCTTCGAGGTGCGCGAGCTCGGTGGTGGAGGCCGTCGCCAGTGACGGTATCGGCACCTCGATGATCGCCATCTCGACCTCCGGCGCCGGCGCGCCGCAGCGCACGAGGGCCAGTCGGGTTGGCGTCGGGCCGTGAATCTCGAGGACTTTATAGTGGCCGTGGTAACTGACGCTGAACCCCTTGGCCCAGCGGATCTCGGCTTTGTCGGGGAAGAGATCCTCTCCGGGGGTGAAACGCTCGACGCAGCCGCGGTCGGCCGGGAAGCCGCCGCCGCCGACTTCGGCGCCGGCTCCCTCCGCCGCCACGTCGTCCGGTCCACTCGGTTCGACGCCCGGGCCGCACGCTACGAAGGATAGGGCCAAGATCGAGGCGCCCACGCCGGCGAGGAAGACGTCCCGCCAGCCACGGCGGCCGGGGCTCGACCTGTGCGATCTCGAGGGCACGGGATTCAGGCCGAGTTCTCCGATCCGTCCGCCTCCGTCGTTTCTCCGCCGACCGCCTCTGCGCCGATCGCCTCGGGGGCGACCGCCGAGCCGTAATTCGGCAGCCAGGACTCGGACGCGCCGAGGTGCTCTTCCGCCACCCGAATCAGCTGCTTGAGCCCCTCGCGTTTGCGGGCCGAGAGGGCGACGCCGCCGAATCGCTTCGCCATGCCCTCCGCCTGCCCCGGCGGCAACAGATCGGCCTTATTGAGCACGAGGAGCTTCGGAATCTCGCCCAGGTCGAGCTCATCGAGCAGGCCGTCGACCGCCTCTTTCTTGGCCTCGAGCTGCTCGTCCGCGGCGTCGACCACGTGCAGCAAAAGGTCGGCGTCGGCGAGTTCTTCGAGGGTGGCGCGGAAGGCGGCGATCAGGTCCTTCGGCAGATCGGCGATGAAACCCACCGTGTCGGTGAGGATCACTTCGCCTTCCCTCGGGAAGCGGAGCCTCCGACTGGTCGGGTCCAAGGTCATGAAGAGCTTGTCTTCCGCCTGCACTTCAGCGTTCGTCATGGCGTTCAAGAGCGTCGATTTGCCGGCGTTGGTGTAGCCGACGATCGATAGCACCGGCAATTGGCCGTCGCGCCGTCGCCGACGGCGGATATCGCGCTGCCGGGACAGGCCCTCGATCTGTTTCTCGAGGGAACGAATCCGGTCGCGCAAGCGCCGTCGCCCGATCTCGAGCACCGTCTCGCCAGGGCCGCGGCCGCCGATTCCGCCCGTCAGGCGTGACAGGCCCGCGTCCTTATCGGTCAGACGCGGCAGGGAGTACTTGAGCTGCGCGAGCTCGACCTGCAGCTTGCCGTCGCGGCTGGTCGCCCGCTGGGCGAAAATGTCCAGGATCAGCTGCGTCCGGTCGATCGCTTTGAGCCCGGTGGCGTCTTCGAAAGCCCGCGCTTGGGCCGGCTTCAGGTTGATATCGAAGATCGCCACCTCCGCCCCCCGGCGCATGGACTCGAGCACGATGTCTTGCAGCTTGCCGCGGCCGACGACGGTCTTGGGGTGGACGCGGAAACGCTTCTGGCGCATCGTGCCGGCGATGTCGACGCCGGCGGCGCGGACCAGCTCGAGGGTCTCTTCGAAGTGGGCGTCGTCCGGCACCACGCCGATCACCAGCGTGCGCTCGCGGTCCGTCTTGCCGGCGGCGCCCCGGGTCAGGCGGGTGAACTCGTCCTCGAGGGCCCGAATCTCCTGGTCGAACTCGAGGTCTAGGCGGAAGATGTCGGGGGCTTGGAATCGCCGGAATGGATCGGCGTGGGGCGCATCGAGGTCCAGGTCCTCATCGGCGCTCGCCGGCGCCATCATCGCCACTTCGACGCCGCCGGGCTGCCCTTCGTCGTCGATGTGGACCACGGCCACCGCGTCCAGGCGAAGCAGCGCCAGGTCGTTCAGGTCGTCGGCCGAGAGGGCTTCACCTCGCAGGTGGGTATGGATCAGGCGGAGGGCACGGAAGCGGCCGACGCCGCCGCGGAGACGGCCGATGTCCGGGAGGTCGATCTTGGACGCATCGCCGACCACGACGTTTCGGATCGCCCCTTCGCGCGTGACCAGGACGCCGACCTGGCGGCCGAGGTCGCGGGAGATCGCTCCGATGTGCCGGAGGAGCTCCGCGGAGGCGACCTCCTCAGGGCGCATGCGGCGCCTAAAGGTCCGTTCGAGGGCTTTGGTTTGGCTCGATTTGAGGCCGCGGAGGTTTCCGTCGAGTTGGGCGATGGCAGAGGACTCCCGGGATCGGTGAGGGGGCGGCGGGATGCGAGCCTCCGGCGCCGGAGACGCAAAGTAAACACCCGCGGACGGTGGCCGATCATATGCGAAAGCACCGCGGCGGCTTAGTCGGTCGCTGGCGACAGTCGGGCTTGGGACGCCGATTCTATAGACTGGTTATCCATCCAACTTCCAGGAGACAACGATGTGGATCTGGTGGACGCTCCCTGCGCTCGTGCTGCTCATCGTCATCTACGATCTCGTCCAGCGTAAGCATGCGATCCTGCGGAACTTCCCGCTGGTCGGCCATATTCGTTACGTCCTCGAGAAATTTGGCCCCGAGCTCCGCCAGTACATCGTGACCGGCAACGACGAGGAGCGTCCGTTTAGCCGCGACCAGCGTCGCTGGGTCTACGCCTCCGCCAAGCGCCAGAACAACTACTTCGGCTTCGGCACGGATACGGAACAGGAAAAGATCGAGAATTTCCTGATCATCAAGCACAGCGCCTTCCCGCTTCGGGACCCCCACAAGGACGACCCCGACTACGACGAGACCTACGCCCTGCCGTGCGCCAAGGTCCTCGGCGGCTACCGCCAGAGAAAGCACGCTTTCCGCCCGCAGTCCGTGGTTAACGTGTCGGCGATGAGTTTCGGCTCCCTTTCCGCCCCGGCGGTGGAAGCCCTTAACCGCGGTTGTCAGACCGCCGGCTGCCTCCATAACACCGGCGAGGGCGGGATCTCGCCGTACCATCTCAAGGGCGGCGATCTCATTTGGCAGCTGGGGACCGGCTATTTCGGGGCCCGCGCCGACGACGGCAGCTTCAGCATAGACCGTTTCCGCGACACCCTGGCGGCCAGCAAAGGGCGCGTCAAGGCGATTGAGGTCAAGCTCAGCCAAGGCGCCAAACCGGGATTGGGGGGCGTCTTGCCCAGCGCCAAGATCACCGCGGAAATCTCCAAGATCCGCGGCATCCCCAGGGGCAAGGACTGCATCAGTCCGGCCAGCCACAGGGCTTTCTCCGACGTGTCGGGGCTGCTCGACTTCGTCGAGAGTCTGGCGGACGAGAGCGGCCTGCCGGTGGGCATCAAGTCCGCGGTCGGCCAAGAGATGTTTTGGCGGGATCTCGCCAAGGCCATCGACGAGTCCGGCCGCGCCCCCGACTTTATTTCCATCGACGGCGGTGAAGGCGGCACCGGCGCCGCCCCCCTGGCCTTCAGCGACCACGTGTCTTTGCCTTTCAAGATCGGCTTTTCGCGCGTCTTCCGCGTCTTCGAGGAGCGCGGTATCGCCGAGCACATCGTATGGAACGGCTCCGGCAAGCTCGGCTTCCCGGAGCGCGGCTTCCTCGCCTTCGCCCTCGGGTGCGATCTGCTGGGCCTCGCCCGCGAGCCGATGATGGCCATCGGCTGCATCCAGGCCCAGCAGTGCCATTCGGGTTTCTGCCCCACCGGCGTCGCGACGCAAAATCGCTGGCTGATCCGGGGCCTCGACCCGACGTCGAAAGCGGATCGACTCGCGCACTACGTGATGACCCTGCGCAAAGAGCTCCTGCGCCTGTCACGGGCCTGCGGCGTGGACCACCCGAGTCGGATCACCCTCGATCATATGGAGATCCTCGACGGGCAGCTCCAGGGGCGGCCCGCCCGCGAGATCTTCTATCCGGGAAGTGCCGCCGCCCACGCGAACGGCTAGGGGGCATCAGTCGGGCAGGCGCCGGACGGTCTGTCCGTCCCGGAGCCCTTCCCCGCCGCGCACCACGACCTGGGCTCCTTCGGTGAGTCCATCGCCGCGGACGTGGAGCCGATCTCCGGCGTCGGCGCCGGCCGAGACGTCGATCCGTCGGACGGTCTCCCCTTCGACCACCCAGACCCAGGTGGCGTCACGGCGCAGGACCAAAGCGTCGCGGGGGACGGTGAGGTCGAGGGAGCTGCTGGGGGCGACCTGGGGCACGGCGACGGCGACCGCCGCGCCGACTGGCCACGGTGACTCGTCGAGGGCGACGCGGATCTCGAAGCTCCGGGAGCGGACGTCCGCAACGGGGACGGCGGCCCGCAGCCGGCCGAGTCGGCTCTCGGCCTGGCCGCTCTTCTCACCGCCGCGGAGGTCTCCGCCCCGAACTTCGACGGTGGCCCCGGCGCGCACCCACGGCGCCACGCGGATCGGCGCGGAAGCGCTGGCTTCGATGGCTTGGAGGTCGACCAGCCGAGCGATCGCCTGACCGACGGCGACGTAGCTACCCGGCGACAGGTCCCGTCGTGCGACGACGCCGGCGAAAGGGGCCTTGAGGGTGCAGCGCTCGAGCAGATGGGCCGTTGTCTCGCGGCGGATGCGGGCCGACTCGAGCTCGTGCGACGCCATCTCCCGTTCGGCGGTGAGCTCGTCGAGGGCGCGCCTTGACGTAATCTGCTCGGCGGCGAGGGCCTCGATGCGCTCCACCTGCTTGCCGAGGTAGGCCAGGCGCGCTTGCAGGCGCCCGACCTCCGCCTCTCGAGCGCGCAGCTCGAGCTGCAGCAGGCGGTCGTCGACCCGCGCGACGACGTCGCCCCGGCGCAGTCGGTCACCGACTTGCGCCACCGCCACCAGCCGTCCGGCGACTTCGCTGGCGAGCAGCGCGTCGCGCCGACTGACCAGCGTCGCCGGTACCCAGAGCGGCTCGGCGACCCCGGCGGCTTGAACCTCCGCGAGCGCCACCAGGGGCGGCGGGTCCGGCTGTGCGAGGGCTAGGGACGCGCCCCCTAGGAGACAAACACCGATCGTGCAAAGCCATCGAGACACGGTCAACTCCTTCCCCACCTCAGGCCGCCCGGTCGATCGGTACGACGTCCGGCGGCAGCTGGGCCTCGGGGTGCCGGTCCTCACCCAGGCGCAGGAAAGCCGGCAGCAAGATCAGCGTGAAGAGGGTCGAGACCATCATGCCACCGACGATCGCCACGGCGAGGCCGCGGTAGATGGCGCTGCCCGGCCCCGGGTTGGCGACCAGCGGCAGCATGCCGAAGATGCTCGTCAGGGTCGACGTGAAGATCGGGCGCAGACGGAGCGACAGAGCCTCCTGCACTGCGGCCCGGCGACCCTTACCTTCACGCTCCGCAGCGCGGGTCTGGTGCACCAGCAAGATCGCGTTGTTGACCACCAAACCCAGCAAAATGATGAAACCGATCATGGTCAGCAGATCAAGGGGTTGGAAGGTCACCCAGTTGATCACCCGCAGGGCGACGACGCCGCCGACCGTCGCGAGCGGCAGGGCGAGCACCACCAGCGCGGCGTCGCGCAGGGACTTGAAGAGGGCCGCCATCAGCAAGAAGAGCACCCCGAGGGCGACCAGGAAATTCTCGGCCAGGTTGGCGACCGCCCGACGCAGGGTGTCGGCGCTGCCGCCGTAGCGCAGCGTGCCGTCCGCCGGCAGAGCTTCCGAGAGCTCCCCTTCCACGGTCTTGACCGCGTCGAGGGCCTGCTCGAGGGACATCCCGTCCGGCGGCGCCACCGCCAGCGTCACGCTCCGCCGTCGGTCGTAGCGGAAGAGCTCATTCGGCCCGACGGTGCGCTTCAGGGTCACCAGATCCCCCAGCGGCACCACGCCCGCCGGCGTCGCCAGCGGGGTTTGGAGCAGCGCCTCCGGCGTGTCCCACAGGTCGCCGCGGAGGATGATGTCGAGGCGCTTGTCGCCGTCGAAATGCTCGCCGAGCCACAGTCCGTCGCCGAGCGCCCGGACCACGCGACCGACGGTCTGCCGATCCCAGCCCACTTCCCGGAGTCGTTCGTCCTTGGGCACGAGTCGCAGCTCCGGCTGGGAAAGCTCCAGCGCGGGCGACGGCCGCACCGTGGCCTCCGGCAAGGCGAGGCGCAGCCGCTCGGCGCCAAAGGCGGCGGCGTCGAGCAGGGCGTCATGGTCACGCGATTGGAGCACCACGTCGATCGACCGATTGCCGTTGTAGTTGCCGAAGAGGTTGCCGCGGATCACGAAGGCCTGGGTGTCGGGCAGCTCGGTGGTGATCGACGTCCGCACCAGGTCGAGCAACTCGTCGACTTGACGCTGGTCCTGGGCCCGTACGCCGAGGAAGCCGCCCCAGGCGCCGGCCCACAGGAAGTAATTGCGAAGCGCCGGCTCCTGCTCCCCCGCCATATACGGCGCCAGCCGATCCACGATCTGCGTCACCACCTCGCCTTTGACCGTCTCCGGACTCGACCCCGGGGGGAATTGCAGAAAAGCGTCGACGGCGTCGCGCTGGACCGGCGGCAGATAGTCGAGCGGCGGCATGAGCAGGAGAGTCGCCGCCGCCGGCAAAGCCAGCAGGCCGACGATCCACGCCAGGCGCCTCACCGGCGAGTCGGTGAGGGCGATAATCGCCCGGGAGAGCCGCCGCCACAGACGGCGATTCGGGTCCTCGACCTGCCGACCCCGGATGAACACCCGGGCGGCTGCCGGGAGTACGGTCATGGCCGTCACCAAAGAGAAGACGACGGCGATCGCGATGGTCAGCGCCAGGTCCGCGAAGAGCTGGCCCTCGACGTCTTCGAGGTACATCACCGGCAGGAAGATCGCCACGGTGGTGGCCGTCGACGCCAACAGAGCTCCCCACACCTGGCGGGCGCCGCGCTCGGCAGACTCCTCGGCGTCAAAGCCCCGCTCCCGGTGGCGAACGATGTTCTCGAGCACCACGATGGCGGCGTCGAGCACCATGCCGACCGCAAAGGCGAGGCCCGCCAGCGAGATCACATTCAAAGACCGGTCCGCCAGCTTGAGCACGGCGAAGGTGCCGCAGAGCGAGAGCGGGATCGCCATCGCAACCAGCAGGGTCGCCCGCGCGCGCCTCAGGAACCACCAGAGCACGCCGATGGAAAAAAGAATGCCCAGGGCTAGGTTGGACGTGACCAGCGAGATGGCGCGCTTGATGAAGACCGAGGGGTCGAAGGAAGGCTGGATGTCGAGGCCGTGCTCCGCCAGCACACCGTCCCGCAGCTCCTGGGCGATCGCCCGGGCTTCGACCAGTGAAGCTAGGACGTTGGCGTCGGTCTCGCGGCCGAGCCGTAGGGCGACCGCCGGATTTCCGTTCTGGAGCGCGTAGGTGTCGTCGTCCCCCGGCGCGACCTGCACCGTGGCGACGTCGCCGAGGCGCACCGGTCGACCGTCGCGCCAGTCCAAAATCATGTCGCCGAGGTCCGCCGGCGGATAGCGACCTTCGAAGCGAAGCGTGTATTGGCGCCTGCCGACCTCGACGAAGCCGGCGGAGACGTCGTCGGCGGTGCCGGCGCGGGCCGCGATCGACGGGATGTCGACGCCGAACTCCGCGGCGCGGGCCGGATCGAAGACGATCTGCACTTCCTCGGGGGCCCCGGCGAAGAGCTGCACATCCGACACGCCGCTGATGCCTTCGAATCGCGGCTTGACCGAGTCCTCAATCAGCTGGCGGAAGTCCGCGACCGGGCGATCCGTCCCCGGCAGGACCTGGATGAAGAACCAGATCAAGGACCCCGCGTCGGACTGGTCGCCGCCGAGCGGGATGCTCGGCGGCACGGCGTCGCGGGGCAGGGGCGGGATCCGATTCAGCCGACCCAAGACGTCGATCAGGCGCTCGGTCATATCCGTCCCGAGGGCGAAGGTGAGCTCGATCGCCGCCGACCCGGGCCGCGCGGTGGCCGTCATGCGCTCCAGCCCCGGCAGCCCCTGGAGAACCTCCTCCTGGGGTTCCACGATCTCGGCTTCGACCTCAAGCGGCGACGCCGCCCGCCACGACGTCGAGATCGACATCTGGGGCCGCTCGATCTCAGGGAAGAGCTGGATCGGCAGTCGACTCAGGCTGTAGAGCCCGAAAAAGACCACGATGGCCGCGGCGACGCCGACGCCGGCCGTATTCTTGAGGGCGGTGCGGGTGAGATCCATAGCGGTTGCGAGGTGGTGGCCAGGAGACGCGGCGCCGGAGTCGAGGTGTCGCCCCGGCGCTGGCCGTGCCCCCCTTAGGCGGCTCCGGCTCCGCTGAAGAAGGAAAGACCGCGCTCGATGACCGCCGGGTCACGGGCGATGCGGTGGTGACCCAGGCCCGGGAAGCGTTCGAGCGTCACGTTCTCGCAGGCCTCGGCGGCCGTTTCCGCTTCGGCGATAGACACCTCGTCGTCATCCGGAGCGTGCAGCCACAGGACGTCCGTCTCGGCGCGGCCGAGGAGTCGGTGGCCGGCCAGATCTTCGACGGTGTGGCCGGTGGCGACGGCGTCGGTCGCCGCCCCTTGGACCAAGTCGGGGAACTTGGGGCCGAGTCCGAGGATCCGGCAATAGTCGGTCATGGCCTGGGCGCTGCTCTCTGCCCCGCCGACAAAGAGCAGCTTCGGCACCTTCACGTCCTCGGCGCCGCGGAGGAATCCGCCCCCCACCGCCATGGCGGCGCCGATGCAGCCCATGGAATGGGCGACAAGGCCGTGAAGCGGGCCGAAACGGCTCTCCAGGTCGGCGATGAGGATCGCAAACTCCATCGGATTGGTGAGGGAGCCCTCGGAGGCGCCGTGCGCCGGCGCGTCGAAGGCGAGGACTTCAAAACCGGCGCCGCGCAGCGGTTCCACCCACTGGGCGAGGCGTCCGGCGCGGGACTCCCAGCCGTGAACGAGCAGGACTTTCGGGGCTGAAGGTGCCCCTGGGTCGCGATCGAGACCGGGAGAGCGCCCGAGCTCCGAAGAGTCCTCGGAGGGCGCCGGCCACCGAAAAGCGGCGACCGCCTTGCCGTCGACCTCCAGGCGGACGGGTTGGGCCGTGTCCATGACCGGCACGAGTTCGTGCGGGATCTCCCTCTTGAAGCGCGGCGTGCAGAAAATGCGGAAGGCCTCCAGCCCCGCCAGGCGCGAGGAAAAGACCGAGAGCCCGGTGAGGTAAACGCGGATCGCCGCGAGAATCAGTCGCATCTTCACCGGACTGACCTAGGTCAGGTCGAGCTCGAGCGTTTCGGCGAGCTCGCGCAGCAACTTCGCCGCCGCTTCAGGGATCACGGTTCCGGGCCCGAAGACCGCCGCCGCCCCGGAACGGATCAGCGCTCCGTAGTCGTTCGGCGGCACGACGCCGCCGACGATGATCATGATGTCGTCTCGGCCGTAGCCGTCCAAGGCGGCGCGGAGGGCCGGGACCAGGGTCAAGTGACCGGCCGCCAGGGAGCTCACGCCGACCACGTGCACGTCGTTCTCGACGGCCTGTCGTGCCGTTTCCTCTGGGGTCTGAAAGAGCGGGCCGATGTCGACGTCGAAGCCGAGGTCCACGAAGGCCGTGGCGATGACCTTTTGCCCGCGGTCGTGGCCGTCTTGGCCCATCTTGGCCACCAGCAGACGCGGTCGACGACCTTCCGCCTCGGCGAAGGCGTCCGACAGGCTGCGCACGGCGGCGACGGTTTCATCTTCAGCACCCATGGCTTCGCTATACACCCCGGCGATGGAACGGATTTCAGCTTGGTGACGACCCCAGACCTCGGCGAGCGCCCCGGAGATCTCGCCGACCGTCGCCCGCGCGCGCGCCGCGTCGTCGGCGAGCTCGAGCAGGTTACCGTCGGGGGCACCGGGCGCCGGGGCCCGCAGACGCCCCAGGG
>JBCDKB010000186.1:0-14775 GCA_038747035.1 Acidobacteriota bacterium
AGCCCAGACCTGCACGCCGCGCTGGGCGGACGCACCGGCCGCGACACCTTGGCCCGTCAATTCGCCGACCTGCCGCCGGAGCTCTCCGGGCTCGACCGCTTCCTACAGCGCGACCTGGCCACCAGCCTGGTCGACGACGCCTTGGTCAAAGTGGACCGGGCGTCGATGGCGGCGTCCCTCGAAGTGCGCTCGCCGCTGCTCGATCACCGGGTCGTGGAACGCGCCTTCAAGATTCCGGCGTCGGTGAAGCTGCGGGGCCGTGAGTCCAAAGCCATGCTAAAAAACGCCTGCGCCGATCTGCTCCCCGAAGAGGTGCGCTACGGCTCCAAGCGCGGCTTCGAAGTCCCCTTCGGCGCCTGGTTCGCCCGCCGCGAGTGGCGCGATTGGCTGATCTCGGTCCTCGAACCTGGTGCCCTCGCCCGCCAAGGCCTTTTCGACCCGGCCACGGTCGTGCGACTCCGGGACCAGCTGCTCAAGGATCCGGAGGCCCGCGGGCTGCCGATCAGCGCCTACCAGCTGCGCCACCGGGTGTGGATGCTCGCCCTCTTCCAGGTCTGGTCCAACGACGTGCTGGGAATCGGGCGATGAGCGGGTCCGGACAGCGCCGAAGACGAGCCCGCACGCCGCACCTGCTCTTCGTCGGCCCCCACCTCGGACGTCACCCCGGCTGGGTGGTCACCCAAAGCGAGATCCTCGCCGACCTCTTCGCCGGCGAAGGCTACGCCGTCTCGTCCACGTCCTCGATCCGTCGACCGATCCCCCGCACCGCGCAGATGCTCTTTGACCTCACCCGCTGGCGACGGCGGGTGGATGTGGTGGTGCTGTCGGTCTTTAGCGGCCGCGCTTTCCATATCGCCGACGCGGTGAGCGCCGCGGCCCGGGCGCTGGGCCTCCCCCAAGTCCACGTGCTGCGCGGCGGCGCCTTCCCCGAGCTCGCCGCGTCCAAGCCTGTCTGGGCCCGCCGCGTGCTCGGCCGCGCCGACGCGGTGGTGGCGCCGTCGCCCTTCCTCGCCCGCACCGCCGACGAGCTCGGCCTCGAAGCCCTGGTCATCCCCAACGTCCTCAATCTCACGGCCTACCCGTTTAGCCGTCGGGACCGATTCAGCGAGCCCCTCGACCTCCTGTGGCTGCGCACCTTCCATCCGATCTACCGGCCCCAGGCGGCCGTCGAGACCTTGGCCGAGCTCGACCGACGCGGTCTGCGGGCCCGGCTCACCGTCGCCGGCCAAGACAAAGGACTCGAATCCGAGTGCCGCGTGCTCGCCGCCGAGCTCGGCCTCGAAGATCGAGTCCGCTTCCCCGGCTTCCTCGACGCCGAAGGCAAGCGCCGGGAGCTCTCGAGCCACGACGTTTACCTCCACACCAACGCCGTCGACAATACGCCGGTCACCGTGCTTGAAGCCGCCGCCCACGGCCTGCCGGTGGTCGCCACGGCGGTGGGCGGTCTCCCGGACCTCATCGACCCAGAGCACAACGGCCTGCTGGTCGCCGACGGTTCGGCGGCACAGCACGCCAGCGGCCTCGCCGACGCCGTCGAGCGCCTGCACCGCGACCCCGCCCTCGCCGCCCGCCTCTCCGACGGCGGCCGCGCCCTCGCCGAACGCTGCGCCTGGACCCAGGTTCACGGTCAGTGGCGGGAGCTCTTCGAACGCCTCTAGCCCCGGAAGATCTTGCCGGGATTCAGGATCTGGTCTGGGTCGAGGGCCCGGCGGATACGGCGCATGACGTCGACGGCGTCGCCGTGTTCGCGCTCGACCCACTCGATCTTGCCGAAACCCACCCCGTGCTCGCCGGTGGAGGTGCCGCCGGCGGCGAGGGCGCGTTCGACGAGGCGCTCGTTGACCCGTTCGACGGTGGCCCGCTCCCCACGGTCGTCGGGGTCGAAGATCAGGATCATGTGGAAGTTGCCGTCGCCGACGTGGCCGACGATGGGCGCCAGGAGGCCTTCACTGCGGGCGTCGGCCTGGCTTTCCGGCAGCACGTCGCCGAGGCGGGAGATCGGTACGCAGACGTCGGTGGAGAAGGCTTTGCAGCCCGGGCGCAGGGCCAGGCTGGCGTAGAGGGCGTGGTGCCGGGCGTGCCACAGCGCCTCGCGCTCGGCCTGTTCGCCGGACCACGCAAAGTCGCCGCCGCCGTGGGAGGCGGTGATTTCGCGCAGCATCTCGGTCTGCTCCGCCACCGCCCCGGGCGAGCCGTGGAGCTCGAAGAAGAGCGTCGGCTGGACCGGATCCGAACGGTCGCTATAGCGGTTTACGGCGTCCACCATGGCGGCGTCGAGCAGCTCGATGCGCGCCACCGGAATCGCCAGCTGCACCACCTCCATCGCGGTCTCAACGGCGCCGGCGAGGCTCCCGAACGGACAGACCGCGGCGACGATCTTGTCGGGGCGCCCCCAAAGGCGAAGCTGGACTTCAGTAAGAATCCCCAGCGTCCCTTCCGCACCCACGAATAGGCGGGTCAGGTCATAGCCGGCGGACGACTTCCGCGCCCGCGTGCCGGTGCGGATGACCTGGCCGTCGGCGAGCACGACCGTCAGGCCGAGCACCGCGTCGCGGAAGGTCCCGTAGCGCACGGCGGTGGTCCCCGACGCGCGGGTCGAGGCCATGCCGCCGAAGGTCGCATCGGCGCCGGGGTCGATGGGGAAGAAGAGCCCGAGGTCGTAGAGCGCCCGCTCAAGCTGCTTTCGCTTCACCCCCGCTCCGACCCGGCAGTCCAGATCGTCCGCATTGACCTCGAGGATCCGATCGAGTCCGGAGAGGTCAAAGGTCACGCCGCCGTGCAGCGGCGCCGTATGGCCCTCCACGCTCGTGCCGGCGCCCCACGGAATCACCGGGCAGCGGTGCTCGGCGCAGACCCGGACCGCGCGGGCGACCTCGTCGGTGGACTCGGGGAAAAAAACCGCGTCCGGCGGCAGCGTGCCGTGCCAGGACTCGTCACGCCCGTGGATGTCCAGAATCGACGGCGATCGGGAGAGCCGGTCGCCGAAGAGATCCGCCAGTTGGGACACCGCGGCGTCGATGCCGGCGCGCCGCTCGCCGCTTGCAAGGCTCGTCATGGCGCCAGAATAAGCGATCGGTGATCTAATCGCACCCGTCCCGTCCCCTCCCGCCCTAAAGTCAGCCCGATAAAGAATGACAGCCGAGCCGACACCGCTGCCCCCCGTCACCGTCATCATGCCGGTGCGCAACGAGGAGGCCTATATCGAGCGCAGCCTCGGCGCCGTGCTCCGCCAGAGCTACGGCCTCGATCGGCTGGAGATCCTGCTCGTCGACGGCCTGTCGGAGGATCGCACGCGGCAGCTCGCCCGGGACCTCGCGGAGGCCCGCGGCGCCGACCTTCGCATCCTCGACAACCCGGGTCGCACCGCGCCCTGCGCCATGAACGTGGGGCTGCGGCAAGCCCGCGGCGAGGTCATCGTGCGCGTGGACGGCCACTGCGAAATCGGCGAGCACTACGTAGCCCACGCCGTGCGGCGATTGGTCGGGGGCGAAGCGGACGGGGTCGGCGGGCCGCTCGAGACCGTCGGCGAGACCGAAACCGCCCGCGCCATCGCCGCCGCCATGGGTTCCCGCTTCGGCGTCGGCGGCGTCGCTTTTCGCACCTCCGGCGAAGGCGCGCCGGACCGCGAGGTGGATACGGTGGCTTTCCCCGCCTATCGACGGGACGTCATCGCCCGGGCCGGCGCCTTCGACGAAGAGCTACGCCGCAACCAAGACGACGAGTACAACTATCGCCTGCGCAAGCTCGGCGCCCGCCTCGTGCTCGCCGGCGACATGCCGGCCCGCTACTACAGCCGGGGCACCTACCGGTCGCTGGCCCGCCAGTATTTTCAATACGGCGTCTATAAAGTGCGGGTGCTGCAAAAGCATCCCCGACAGATGCGGCCGCGGCAATTCGTGCCCGCCGCCTTCATGCTCGGCCTGCTGCTCTCGGCGGTGCTTTGGCCGTGGCTCGGTCCGTGGCCGCTCGCTTTGATCCTCGGCGCCTACGCCGTCGCCAACCTCAGCGCCGCGGCGATCACCGCCCGCGGCGGCGGCCCCGGCCGCTTCCTGCGCCTGCCGCCGGCCTTCGTGCTCCTGCACTTCGGCTACGGACTCGGATTCCTCGTCGGCCTCGTGCGCTTCGCCCGCCGCTGGGGCGACGCCGGCGGGCGCATCCCGTCCCTCGGATGGGGGGCGCCGTGAGCCGCGGCCACCGAGGAGACGCAGGTGACGGCGACGAAAGAGAGCGCCTGCTCGCCGAAAACGCGAGGCGCCGCTTCCTCGAAGACGACCGATACCAGCCGTGGAACCCCGCCGAGCGAGTCATGCTCGACGGCCGCAGGCGCCTGGCGGCCGAGATGCTCAAGAGCGCCGACGCCTTTCCACACCCCGATACCCGGTGCCTGGAGGTGGGATTCGGCGACGGCACCTGGCTGGTCGACTTGCTGAGCTTCCGGATCCGCGAGACCTCGCTGCACGGCGTCGAGATCGACCCGGCCCGCGCCGCCGTCGCCCGGCGACGGCTCCCGGCGGCCCACCTCGTGGTCACCGACGGCTCCGGTCTTCCCTATCGGGACGGCGCGTTCCCGCTGGTGCTGGTGTCGACGGTCTTCACCTCGATCCTCGACACCGAGCTCCAAAACGCCCTGGCCGGCGACATCACCCGCGTCTTGGCGCCGGGGGGTGTGCTGCTCTATTACGACTTCGCCGTCAACAACCCGCGCAACCCCCACGTCCGCGGGGTGCCGCGGCGCCGCGTCCGGGAGCTCTTCCCGACCCTCCGGGGCGAGGTCCGTCGCGCCACCCTGGCGCCGCCCCTCGTGCGCCGCGTCGCGCCATTCAGCGTCGCGCTGGCGGAGCTGCTCCACCACGTCCCGCTGCTCCGCACCCACCTGCTGGCGGTGCTCAAGAAACCACCGGCCGCCGCCTAGGTCGAGGCTAGCCCACCGGCTCTTGCTGGACGAGCTCGCCGTCGTCGAGCCGTATGGCGGTGAGCGGACCACCCCACGCGACGCCGCTGTCAAGCGCGCACACCACGCCGGCGCGCCGATGGACGCCCAGGGCCGCCCAGTGGCCGCAGACCACTTCGAGACCCCGCCACCGCCGGTGCGGCGCTTCGAACCACGGCACGTCGCCCGGGGGTGCATCGTCCGGCGGACCTTTAAAAGTCGACGGCCGACCGTCGGTGCGCAGCAGGCGCAGGGTCGTCAAGGCGTAGAGCGCTTCACCAATCTCTCCTTTCCCCAGAAGCGCCTTGCCGCCCGTCAGCAGGTCCGTCGACCCGCCGCGGAGAAGCCCCTCGAGCCGTCTTGCCCACATCAACGTCTCGTCGACCGACCAAGTGGGCCACAAACCCGCGTGCACGAGCAGGCGGCCCCCCTCCCGGACCGCCAGCGGCCGGAAACGCAGCCACTCGAGCAAGTCCGCGGCGTCGGGCGCGTCGAGGATCGGTCGCAGGTCCTCCCCGGGCTCGCGGCGGCCGGCGGCGGCGGCCAGGAGATGCAGGTCGTGGTTGCCGAGCACGCACGCGAACCGGTCGCCGAGGGTCGACGCCATCGACCGCGCCCAGCGCAGCGCGCCGAGCGAGTCGGGGCCGCGGTTGACCAGGTCGCCCACCAGCCACAGCCGGTCCCCGGTCAGATCGAAGTCCAGCCGCGGCCACAGGGCGGCGAGGGTCTTCGCGTGGCCGTGGACGTCACCGATCGCCCAGTGCCTGGCTCCGTCGGTCACTCGTCCTCGGCGTTCAGGATCTTCCGCATCTCGTCGAAGCGCGCTTCTTCCTTGGGGTCGACCGTCGGGTAGTGCAGCCCGAGGCCCCCCAGGGTCTGCGCGACGATCTGCGCCACCGTCAGGCGCATATACGGCTTATCGTCGGCGGGGATCGCGTACCACGGCGCCCACGGTCGCGACGTGGCGCGCAGGGCATCCTGGTAGGCCTCCATGTACTTCGGCCACAGGCCGCGCTCCCGCACGTCGCCGGCGGAGAACTTCCAGTGTTTCTCCGGCTCGTTCAGTCGAGAAAGGAATCGCTCCTTCTGGGCGTCCCTTGACACATTCAGAAAGAACTTCACGATCACCGTCCCATTGCGAGCCAGGTGCTTCTCGTGGTCACGGATCGACTCGTAGCGCCCTTCCCAAAAGTCGCCGGTCCGGCAGCCCTCCGGAAGACGCTGCCCGTCCAGGTACTCGGGGTGCACCCGCACCACCAGCACCTCCTCATAGTAAGAGCGATTGAAGATGCCGATGCGTCCCCGCTCCGGCAGTCGACGCGCCGAGCGCCACAGGAATTCGTGGTCGAGCTCTTCCTTCGACGGCTGCTTGAACGAGTAGACCTGGCAGCCCGCCGGATTAACGCCGCTCATCACGGCGCGGATAGTGCTGTCCTTGCCGGCGGCGTCCATGGCCTGGAACACCAAAAGCAGCGCGTGCTTATCGTGGGCGTAAAGCATCCGCTGAAGGTCGTGCAGCGTCTCGACCTCGTCCTCCAGCGCCTTCTTCAGCTCCTTCTTTTTCGGCGCCCCGTCCGGCGGCGAGGTCGCCTGATCCGCCAACGTGAACGATCCGTCGAAGGGCACGAGGTAACGGTGGTCATCAGCTTCAAACATACGCTCTCCGGAAGTCGATCAAGGGTCCGCCGAGCTTAGCTGATCGTCCAGAGGTGCTTGGCACTCCTATCAGAAGCTCTGTTCTTCGAGAGATGCATGGCACCTCGATGGAGAAGCCTTCGATCGTCCAGAGGTGCCCGTCCAGAGGTGCCTGGCACTCCTTGTTAGAAGCCGACGCTCCGCTGGAATTCCCCGCCAAAGACCTGAACCGACCCCTCAGCTCGAGCAAATCACAGATTTTCCGCCGCGGAACCGTTTCCCGGGCACGCTTCGCCCGCCCCGCGGCCCCAAGTGGCGACTCAGATCCGGCGGCGTAAGCTAAAGATCGGCCGATTTCTAGGCCTTCGCTAGGAGCCGCGCCGGGAAACGTCCGACACCGCCCGCGCTCGGCACTCAAGCGGCGACGCCTCGACCGGCCGCGGCTCCACAAACGGCAAACCCGGCGGGAAACAGTTCTCCGGAAAAGACACCCCGCGATCACCGGCCCGGAGACGCTCAGCGGCGCCGCGGTAGGCCACGACGAAGCTTCGAAACGCTTCCATCATCGACCCGTAGACGTGACGCGAGGCGTGAAAGTGCGGCTTCGGCGACTTGTCCAATCGGTGCAGCGCCCGGCCGTGGGGATCTCGAGCCACCAGCGACCCGACGCCGACCGGCGCCGTTCCCTTAAGCCGGTGCCGCGCCAGCGTCTCCGCTTCGATCTCTTCGACCATGTCGCGGAGGACCTTTCGGCGCTCCGACTCCGGGCGCGACGCCAAGCAAGGCAGCGGCGAGAGCTGCAGTCGTTCGACCTGGGAAAACTCGGCCTCGTCCGCCTGCCCGTCGCGCTGACGGGCCGCATAGAGACGCGTGCGATCGACCCAGACGCCTTCAATCGACGCCTCGCCGAGCAACGCATTGGCGCAGTGCACGCCGGGCCAGTCCCGCGGCGACATCACCAAGCCTTCCTTGGCGCCTTGGCTCAGGAGGTATTTCAAGCGCCCGAGCTGGACGGACTCCTCGTCGCTCAGTGGCACCGACCGGTAGCGACCGGCGAAGAGCGGACCCTCCCAGTCGTGCAGCCGACCCGCTTCCTTAGACAGGTTGGTCTTGAGGTGGCAGGCGAAGCTCGACATCTGTTCGACCGTGTCGAAGGAGGCCAGCAGGTGGAAATGGTTGGACAGGACCGCCACGGCGTGCACCGTGGCGCCGGTCAACTTCTGGGCTCGGGCGAGACACCCCGCCACCAGCGCGTTGAGGCGCGGGGAGGGTTTCAGCAAAAACCGACCCTGCACTGTGCGCTGGGTGATCTCGACCACGGCCCCGGGATGGGGGAGGTAGCGTGGATTTCGGGCCATAACACCCGATAAAGACGAAGAACGTCTCCACTTTCAGCACGGGCGTCGAGATTTCTTCGGATTTCTCGCGCCTCAGGCGCCCCAGTAGCCGCCCCGGGAGTGGTCGAAAACTGCTTCGCCGCCCCGCGCCGACCGATCGACGTGGCCATCGCGGAAGACTTCCCGTCCGCGCACGAAGGTGCGCACCGGCCAGCCCACCAGCTCGGTCCCATGCCACGGGCTCCAGCCGCACTTGGTGAGCTGCTCCCCGTCGCGGATCGTGGCGCGCTTTTCGAGGTCCACGAGCACCAGATCGGCGTCGTAGCCCTCGGCGATTCGCCCTTTATCGACGACGTCCCACGTCCGCGCCGGTGCGTCGCACATGAGCTCGACGACCTTGCCGAGGGTCATGCGTCCGCGGTGGACCTGATCCAGCATGAGGGCGAGGGCGTTTTCGACCGCCGGCAGGCCCGACGGCGACTTCGGATAAGGCCGGGCCTTTTCTTCGAGCGTGTGCGGAGCGTGGTCGGTGGCGATGACCTGCAGGAAACCTTCGTCGAGGCCTCGCCACAGCCCATCGACGTCCGCCCGCGTCTTGATCGACGGATTCATCTGAATCCGGCTGCCCAGACGCGGATAGTCGTCGACGGTGAAAAAGAGGTGATGCAGGCACGCCTCCGCCGTGATGTAGCGCTTGTGGGGGCCGCGCTGATGCTCGGCGAGCAGCTCCACTTCATCCGCCGTCGACACGTGCAGCACGTGAAATCGGTGCCGGTGCCGCGACGCCAAGTCGAGCGCCCTTGCCGTTGACCGGCGCGCCGCCTCGTGGTCGCGGATCCGCGAGTGGTCAGCGAGCTCCAGGTCATCGCCGAGCCGCGCGCGATTGGCCCGCACGGTGGTTTCGTCCTCGCAGTGGGCGGTGATCGGCAGGGTCGTTTCGGCGAAGATCTCTTCGAGCGCCTCCTGCTCGTCCACCAGCAGGTTCCCCGTCGACGAGCCGATGAAAATCTTGATGCCCGGGGTTCGCGTCGCCGCCTTGAGCGCGTCCACATTTGAGCCGGTGGCGCCGATATAGAAGCCGTAGTTGACCACCGAACGCGAAGCCGCCAGGTCGAGCTTGGCGTGCAGACGCTCGACGGTGGTGGTGGTCGGATTCGTATTGGGCATCTCGAGAAAAGTCGTCACTCCGCCCTTGGCGCAGGCGACGCTGCCGGTATGGAGATCTTCCTTGTGCTCGAGACCGGGCTCACGGAAATGGACCTGGTCATCGATCACGCCCGGCAGCAGGTGGAGACCGCTAGCATCCACCGTCTCATCAAAGCGGACACCGCGGGGCGGGTCGACCCCGAGGATCGCGCCGTCTTCCAGCAGGACGTCGACGCGGGCGATTTCGTTCGGCAGGGCGACCTGGGCGCCGCGGATCAGGAGTCTTGACATGGCCCGAAGACTAACCGCTTTCACCGTCCCGCCGGACGTCGGGTTGCCCCTGGCTTATACTCTCGCCTTCATTTGCCATCGCGACGCCCGTCACCGCACCCGTCGAGAATTCCCAATGTTCAAGCTGCTCGGGCTCCCTAATCTCTCGCTGAAACGCAAGCTCGTGGTCGTGATCATGGCCACGACGCTGCTCGCACTCTTCTTGGCGTCGGCGATTTTCCAGGTCTACGACTACAACAGCTTCCGCCGGGGCATGGTCGATGACTTTGGCACCCTCGCCGAGACCCTTCAGGCGACGGTCACCAACGCCCTCGTCTACAACAACCCGGACGCCGCCACCCAGGTCCTCGCGGGCCTTGAAAAGCAGCCCCACGTGCTCTCGGCCGGCGTTTACGACCAGGCCGGTGAACTTTTCGCCGAGTTCTCCCGCACCGAGGGGCCGCCGGAGACCCTCCCCGAGCATTGCACCGGCGACGGCTCGTCGTTTGAGGAAGACTCCCTCGTCGTGCACCGGGAGCTGGCGATCGCCGAGCGTCCGGTCGGACACTTCATCATCCGCACCGACCTGGTCGAGCTGCGCCAGCGCCTCCAGGACTACCTCAAGATCCTCGCCGCGGTGATCTTCGGCGTCTCCTTGATCGCGCTTTTCATCTCCAATGCGCTCCAGCGCTCCGTCTCCGAACCCATCCTGGACCTCGCGAGGGTCGCGCGGGCCGTTTCCGTGCGCAAGGACTACAGCGCCCGCGCCAAGAAAGCCGGCGAGGATGAGATCGGCCGCTTGACCGACGACTTCAATCACATGCTGGCGCAGATCCAAACCCGAGACGAAGAGCTGCTGGTCGCCCGCGACACCGCCGAGCAGGCCAATCGCTCGAAAAGCGTCTTCCTAGCCAGCATGAGCCACGAGCTGCGCACGCCGCTCACCGCCATCATCGGCTACAGCGAAATCCTCGAGGACGACGCGGAGGAGATGGGTCTCGACGATTTCGTCCCCGACCTCCACAAGATCAAAGGCGCCGGCAAACACCTCCTCGGCCTGATCAACAGCATCCTCGACCTGTCCAAGGTCGAGGCCGGCAAAATGGACGTCTACGTCGAGGAATTCGAGATCCAGACGCTGGTCGAAGAGGTGTGCAATACGGTGCTGCCGATCGTTGAGCGCAACGGCAATCATTTTGAAGTCGAATGCGCCGACGACCTGCCGAACGCCACCGGCGACTTGACCAAGACCCGCCAAATCCTCTTCAACCTGCTGTCAAACGCCTCAAAATTCACCGAAAAAGGCAGCGTCCGCCTGGAGGTCGTCTCCGCCAAGGAGTTCGACAGCGAGTGGTTCGTCTTCAGAGTCATCGACTCGGGCATCGGCATGACCGCCGAGCAGCGCCGGCGCCTCTTCAAGCCGTTCTCGCAAGCCGACGCCTCGACGGCGAGGAATTACGGCGGCACCGGCCTCGGCCTCGCCCTGTGCAAGCGATTCTGTGAGTTGATGGGCGGCTGGATCGACGTCGAATCGACCCTCGGCAAGGGTTCCACCTTCACCGTCTGGATGCCCCAGGTGGTCCAGGCCCGGACGAATATCGGAACCGGCGAGCATCCGCTCCCCGACCGCATCGCCACCAGCGAATGGCAGCAGGTCAGCCGTCGGCGACGGGGGCGCATGACGGAGACGCTGATCGACGCCCAGCAGGTCCTGGTCATCGACGACGACCCCGCCGTCCACGATCTCTTGCGCGGCATGCTCGAACACCTCGGCTTCCGCGTCGGCACCGCCCGCAATGGTCGCGACGGCCTCGAGCGCGCCAAGCTCCTGCGCCCGGACATCATTCTGCTCGATATCCACATGCCCGAGATGGACGGCTGGGAGGTGCTCGGCGCCCTCAAAGCGGACTCGGACCTCGCGGCGACGCCGGTGATCTTGATCAGCGTCTCCGACGAGCGCCAGCGCGGCTACGCCCTGGGGGCCGAATACCTCGCGAAGCCGATCGACCGGGGGGCCCTGGAGGCGCTGCTCAAAAAATACCGCGGCGACGAGTCGGCGCCCCGCTGCCTGGTCGTCGACGACGACGCCGGCCAGCGGCGAATCTTGCGCGCCGCCCTCGAAGAGATGGGGTGGGCGGTGCAAGAAGCCGAACACGGGCTAGAAGCCCTGCGTTCGGTCGCCTCCACCCGACCCCAGCTGATCCTGCTCGACCTGATCATGCCCCAGCTCGACGGGTTCGGCTTCCTCGCCCAACTCCGCAAGAATACGGCGTGGCGCGAAATCCCCGTGGCGGTGCTGACGGCCATGGACCTGGGCGCGGAAGAACGCAGCCGGCTCTCCGGCGGAGTCGAGCGCGTCCTGCAAAAAGACGCCTTCAACCTCGACGACTTGCGCGCCGAGATCCATTCCTTGGCCAAGCTCAGCCTCGGCTCCTGAGGGCCCCATGCAGCGAATCCTTCTGGTCGAAGACAACGAGATGAACAGGGACCTCATCTCGAGGCGCCTCAAACGACGCGGCTACGCGGTGCTGATCGCCACCGACGGCGTCGACGGCGTCGAGACGGCGACGCGGGAAAAGCCCGATCTGATCCTGATGGACATCGCGCTGCCGCTCATCGACGGCTACGAAGCCACCCGCTTGATCAAAGCGAACGCCGACACCCGGCACACGCCGGTGATCGGCCTCTCGGCCCACGCCATGTCCGGCGACGCCGACCGGGCCCTCGACGCCGGCTGTGACGACTACGACACGAAACCCATCGAATGGCCCCGACTGCTCGGCAAAATCCAGACGCTCCTCGAGCGGGCGGAAGCTCACCGGGCCGAGAGTGTCGCCGCCGACGCCGGCGCGGACCAAGCCCCCGGTAGCGGCATTCGCTTGCTGGTTCTCGGCGAGGCCACGATGCGGACCGAAATGCTCGCGGGCCGGCTCAGCGCCATGGGGCACGGGGTCGACACCGTCGGCGACGTCGACGCGGCGTTCCAGAAGCTCGCCCCCCAGCCCCACGACGCCGTCTTCCTCGACGTGGCGATCGAAGGGCTCGACGGCGCTTCGGCCCTCGAGGCGCTCAAGGCCCAGCTCCCGGACCGACCGATCTTCATCTTCAGCACCCTCGAATCCGCCGCCGACGCCAGCCTCTGCCTCGAACGGGGCGCGGCGGAATGCGTTGTCCAACCGTTCCGCACCGAAGAGCTACGGCATCGGCTGGACACTCACCTCGAGCTCGCGCGCCACCGCAGCCGACCTCCGGCCCCGGATCCCGGCGCTCACGCTGATCGCGGCGACGCCCCGAGCGGAGTCCATGCCGACGTCACCGACCGCCGGGTCGAGCACCTGATGCGCGCCCTGCTGCCGCCGGCGTGGATCGACGAGCTGCGCCAGCTCCACAAGCTGCCGCCGCGCCAGCTCGACGACCTCGCCCTGCTGCAGTGGGATCTCCCGGCCCTCGCCGAACGCCTCGCGACCGGTGACGCCACCGCCATGACCCGCCTGCAGCGCATCGCGGTGGGTTTTGAAGACATCGCCGAGGACCACGGCGCCCAGGTCGTCGATATCGACAACCTCGGCGTGCTGGTGATGGTCCCGGGCGCCGATCAGCGCGCCGCGGCCCTGGCCGCGGTCAAAGCCGGCCTCGCGCTGCACGGCCTCGCGGAGGACACCGGCGATGCCCTGCGCGCCGCCGTGCACGCCGGGCCGGTGGTGGCCGGCGTCGTCGGACACCGGACCTGGCGCTTCGGCCTCTGGGGCGGCTCGGTCACCCTCGTCCAGCAGGCCTGCCACAGCGTCACCCGCGGTCTGCACATCACCGACACGGCGTGGCGGCTCCTGCAGGGCCGGGTGCTCGCCGAGTCCGCCGGCAGCCTGCCGATTGAAGGCGGCGCCCTGCCGATTTTCCGCGTCGAAAGCTTGAGCTGAGAACGGGCCCGCGGCCGCCCATCGGATACGTGACCGCCATCGGATACCATGGCGGCCCACGCAAGAGGAGATCGACCTATGGGCCTTCTGGGGCGGCTATTCGGCGGAGACCCCGCCAAAGATCTAGAGAAAGCGGAGCGTACGCTCGACAACGACCCGGCCCGCGCCATGGCGCTGGCCCGCAAGCTCGTCGAGACCGAGGTCGGCGACGCCGCCCGGGCCCTGGTGGAGAAGGCCCGGGGCCGGCTCTTCGACAATGCCGTCGCCATGGCGGACGAGGCGGAAGAGTCGGAATACTTTGAAGACGCCGCGGAGTGGCTCGACCGCGCCCTCGAGCTGCTCGCCGACGACGACCAGCGCCAGGCCCTCGAGGGGCGGCGGGACTCCCTGCTCGACCGCGCCGCGGCCGCCGACGAAGAGCCGTGGCAAGAAGTCGAAAAAGACGATGATGGCGAGCCCGCCCCCGCCTTCGACACCGGCGTGCACGTCGACGCGATGATCGACATGCTGCGGGACGACGTCGCCGAGAGCTACCGCGCCGCTGGCCAAGACTTCCGTCGCGCCCTCGGCGCCGTGCTCGAAGACCAGCCCGACGTCGCCCTCGAGATGTTCGACAGCCTGCTCGAAAACGGCGGCTCCGGCGTCGTCCACCTCGAGCGCGGCCGGGTGCGGCTGATGGCCGGCGACCTCGAAGGCGCCCGCGACGATTTCGCCGCCGCCTGGGACGACCTCGGCTCCGGCCCTCTGCGCTCCGGCAGCGCCGAATCCGCACCGGGCCTGTGGGCCGACGCCCAGCTCGGCCTCGGCGATCCGACGCCGGTGGTCGAACGTCTCGATGACATCGCCGACCCCACCGAGCGACGACCGGACCTCTGCGTCCCATTCGCCAAATCGCTGCTCGCCACCGAGCACTTTGACGCCGCCGAGGGCTACCTGCGACGGGCCCGCCGCGAGATGCCCGCGGTGCACGACCTCACCCACCTGCACGCGACGCTGCTAATCCACCGCGGCGACCCGGATACGGCCATCCACGCCCTCGAAAGCGTCGTCGGCCCGGCCTGCGTCGGCGGCACCTGCCGTCCGGCGGCCATGCACGTACCGTCGCTGCGTCTACTCGTGGCGCTGCACCGCGAGCACGGAGAGCCCAAGCGCGCTGACGAGCTCTCGGTTTACCTCGGCCAAATGGGCGACGGCGCCGTAGCCGATACGGCCTCGCTCCAGCCCGACCGCAGCGCGACCGTGATCTAAGGGCCGCCGCCCCGCGACCACGGAGTGGGCGCCTTGCTCCGCTCCGGAGTCGTGGCGGAGCTTGTCCCCGGCTTGCCCCCCTCCGCGAGGCGAAGCCGAGCTCCTTCGGCGGTAAATCTATAGCTTCTTGTCGTCGGCGAACTCGTTTACTCGATCGGGCGTTGATCTGCGATCGCGGGCCGGGACAAGCCCGGCCCCTACGCCGGAAGGTGTCAATGCACTCGAAACCGGCGTTCTGTTTCGCGGCGCTACCGCGACGCTGGCTAAAACGGGTTGACGGCCTGCGTTTAGC